>CAYZLB010000109.1:0-7517 GCA_964479235.1 uncultured Desulfohalobiaceae bacterium | reverse complement strand
ATGCGGCATAAAAGGGGAATATCAGAACGTCACCTTTGCCTTCCGGGGCATAACTAACAGTCGACCACGCGTTGCCGGCAATAAAGAATATTGCCACCATTAAAACTAATGCCTTGAAATACCTTGTCATGTGCACTTCCTCCTTACATCGAAAGTGTAAATGGTTACCAAAAAGTTTCCTCAACCAACAAAACTGGGGTACGCTGGGTTACGATTAAAAGGCCACCTCCTTAGAAAATGAATTCTAAAAAAATATACTCCATTTGTCAAGCGCATTATTCCCGTATTGGAATTAAGAAATCCTGGTCGAGTAACACTAATGTGACGTTTTGGTTCTTTTAGCTAAGACAGAAACCCAAGGATAGAGCGACGATATGAATCAGTCAAAGTATCTCAGGCTTTCCTCTTGTTTGCCCGGCAAGTCAGATTACGATGTATTCAGAGATCGGGGCCGGGCAATGACGGAAATCACATGCCCCCAATGAGACGTCAATTTACGCTCAGACGCAAATTTAGGTCACACATACTGATAGAAGGAATTCCGTTTCGGCCGATTGGCGCTCACGCTTGGGAAAAACAGCGGATCACGCAGTAGATGATACCAGACGCCATCGACTTTGACCCAGCGATCCTTCATATCGAATGTTTTTTTATCACCCCTTGTATGGGTATAATGCACGGTGATAGGAAATTCAAAATAATATTCCGTGAGTTCGTTGGGCTCATACAACTTTATTTTGCTCAATTCACCTCCAGGAAAGTTCTCTAGATACGCCTGATAACGCGCCATGCCGATCATTTTCTGAAAATGCGGGGCCTCAAAAGGCATGAGCTCTTTGGCCGAATCTGTAGAAAATCGCTTGCTCCAATATGTAATAAAACGTCCTTTCAAGTCAAGATCAGGCCACAGTGCTTCGGAATCAAGGCTATCATCATACTCAAGGTCTACTGCCGACTCTGCCTTACCAATTTCTTGTTCTGCTGACGAGCATGCACTGATGCTCATCATGCATAAACACGCAACACAGATTATCGCCAGTCCAGGATACAGACAATTTAATCTGGCAATACAATATTTCAACCATGAAGGACAGCACAACACTTTTTTATCATTTTGTGACATATTCAACATCGTATTTTTTTTCCAGCTTTTTAAACAGCCTCTTGGAAATCCTCTTTTGTTGCGCCTGCAGAACGATTGCCTCAATTTTATTTTTCAACGCATCATCCAAAGGCATCAGATCCTCATCTGTCCAGGGCGGATCAGGAATCGTTGTTTTCTTTTGCTTTTCTGCGGTAGCATTTTCCGGATTTTCCGCCTGGTTATGCACTTTCTGGACAAAACGTCTGGGATAGGATCTATAGTATGACTGGACAACACCATCTTCCACTGGTAATTTCTTCAGCTCATTTTTCAAATACAGATTTTGAATGCGCATCAGATCCTTGAAGTCCTGCTCTGATGAGCCCTGAGGTATGTCATCCACTAATCCCTGCTCTTTGGCATCAATTGCAAACAGTTTCATACGCACAGCACCTTCCAATAATTCTTCTGAACTGGTATGCAGACCATGCTGTTCGAAAAAATTACCCATGTTGCGAACAAAGGATTGGGAAACTTCAAATCCCTTACCGACAGCCAAAACATCGTCATCGGCTGCTGCAGGCCCTGATATCAGAAGAAAAACCCCTATCAATAGGACTTCCAATATGTATGCAATACGACTCATTGTGCTCATAATAAATTATTAGTTACCAGATGAATGTCTGATCCGAAAAAAGCATGCCATCTACTTCTGAGTTGTCAACCGGTGTCCAAAACTGAACCATACGATTTTCTTCTTGTGCCTCTTGAGACCGTGTGTTGAGAATCTTACCATTTCTCTCTCGCAAGTTCAAGCGATATGCAGCCCCCTTGTACGGAAGCTGATAACGGCCAAGAACATCGGTCCACGTTCTGGATACAATGTTATTATTTTCAGTACGTTGGATTTCAACACCCATTCCAGCGACGCCGACTCCTTCGATCACTTGTTTATTATCTTCCTGGTAGCTCCATGCGTAGACACCACCCAGGACATGGCTGCGCTCTTTATGTGGCCTGGCTGCCACAATAGTGAGCATAGCATAGTCTGCATCTTTAACTGATTCGAAGGCAACATGCATGCCTATCTCGCTCAGATCAGCAAGCAAAACATGTTGTGGTCCATCAATATTCTCTGTTTCTTGATGCAAAAGTACATCCAATAGTTTGCCGGCTTTGTGCCATACAGAGCTTTTCTCATCAACCTGAATTTTGGCTTCTGTTATCGACAGGAACTGAGGATCATAAGCGGCAATCAAAGATTTCACATCATTCTCAATAGTTTCCTGATCGGCCAACGTTAAAACAGGACTCAGAACTGACTTATCGTGTTCAATTGCTGCTAAGCGGTCCAATTGTGCATTTATTGCTAACAGCTTGTTATTTGGGTACAAATAGGAGGAATAAGGGTCATTGCTTTTTTCTCTCTCTGCGGATGAAAACATGGATGATTGATATGCATAGTCAGGATTCTGGCGCAGGTCATTGATCAGCTGATGCAATGCAGACTCCACTGCATATTCCTTGGATACGGCCACGTTGACCACAAGCAGATAGACCGAGTACATTCTTTCCCCAAAATCCATTTCACCAGATTGCATACACACTCCGATGTCTCTGAATACGGGGTTGAATAATTTTCGGTTTTTCTGTGAAGACGCCTCGTCTGTGAGCAGATTGCCCAGAATCGAGCTTATGGCCTCCCGGGAACTCATAAAGTTGCGGAAAGTCAAGATTGCCAGACTCTGATCAGAGTCAAACACATGATATCCCTTGTCAACAAGCCTCTGGGCCGGTGTCACCCCGTCAGGAGATACATGGCTGTAATAGTTGAGATTCAAAATTTCCTGAGACTGCTCTTGCGCCGCTTGAGTGAGGCGATCATCCAATTCCAGAGGCTCCATGCCCCCAAGAAGCAGTCCGGAGTCCGCGAGATTATCCGTTGACCAGCCCATCTCATCAACTGCGGGCAAGGGATCGGTTCTCACCTGATTGACCAGGTGAACAAACTCCAGCTCTGTTTGGGAGATGTGGACAGCATGTCCCTTTGCAGCGAAGCAGAACACCTGGATAAAGACGAGGATGAGAAAACATGCAATGCGAGGAACATAAATTGTCATAAAACCATTTATACAAATTATGTGCCATGTTTGGTAAGGATATCCCCGCAGCATAAGATAGGAACAACATCTCTTCTTCAGTTTCCCCGCCGATTACTCCTGCAGTTTTTTGCTCGCTTTGGGGCACAGAATATTTCAGATTTTTGCCGGAGGCAACGCTAACTCTGGATTCTTGACCCTGGAATGAGGATCCAGAAAAGAAATGTCTTCCAGAGTTATGTATCGGCTG
This sequence comes from uncultured Desulfohalobiaceae bacterium, assembly GCA_964479235.1. Classification (GTDB taxonomy): domain Bacteria; phylum Desulfobacterota; class Desulfovibrionia; order Desulfovibrionales; family Desulfothermaceae; genus Desulfovermiculus. Next base: position 4,084 of record CAYZLB010000109.1, on the reverse strand, counting down.
TATTTGAGCTAAACCGCGAACCAATCGCCTCCGCCTTTCGCTCTGCACTGGTCAATTTTAACCATTTCTGGCTATGTTAAACCAACCCAGCCGTGTTTTCTTACGATTCTAAAACCCATACCTGAGCATGATCTGAACATTGAATGGTTCGCCCTCAATCATGCTGTAGGTCCCTGGAGTTTCATAGTCCTCATCAAACAGGTTTCGGACTGACATGGTCAGGTTCAGGCCTGGAATACCCAGGTCCTTGTATGTTGCCGAGACATCGGCCAACCATCTGCCGTGGGATTTCTTCCGCACGTCCCCCCGGGGATAGATCAACTCCCGGGAGGAAAAATAGCGCAAACCAGTAAACAGATCCAAACTTTCCCAGGGCCTCAAGGTCGCGCCCAGGTTGAACAAGGTCTCAGCCCCAGGATCATAGGGATAATTGAACTCGGTAAAGACCTGCTCCAGCGTGCCGTCCGGCCGAACATAGGAATATTCTTCATACATATAGGTCTCATCCGGGCCACTGTGGTCCAGCATGGTCAGATTGGCCTGAATATCAACCCAATCCCAGGGGCTGTAGGCGGCCTCCAGCTCCAGACCGTAGATGTCCTGCTCATTGGGCAGGGACAATCCGGCGTAGGGATCATCCATGACATGATCTGATATGCGGTTGAAAAACCCGGTTCCAGTCAGGGTCAGTCTTTTTTGCGGCCTCCAACTGACTTGCAGGGAATAATTCTCGGATTTTTCCATGTCCGGCTTGGATTCATTTACCAATTGGCGGGCAAAAGGGGTACGGTATGATGTACCGTAGAGCAGCTTCAGGGCCCAATCAGGATCAGGAGACCAGACCAGGGCCGCACTGTGGCTTAAGCTATTTTCATATTCGCGGTGAAAGTCTTGGCGCAAACCGAACATGAGTTCAACATCACCTATGGTGTGGCTGTACTGGGCAAAGACCGACCACAGTTCGTTATTGATATCGCTGAAACTGACCTGAGGCAAAAAGCCGGTATTTTCTGGCCCTAAATATCCGGGAATGTATCCGTCCCATAGCGGAGCGTCATCAATGGCCTTGTGCTTATAGGACAGACCGGTGGTTAACAGCCCCTGGCCGCTGAACAAGGATCTGTCCATCAGCAATTCAGCAGAATAGGTCTCTTCGTTCTGAGAAAGCTCCTTGTCGATAACCCTCTGCTCCAGGTCCATTTGGCTGTAATAGCCTGAAAATCGTAAAGTTGTGTTGATGTCCAACTCATGATTGGCATCCAGCTTAAGATAGCCAAAGGGCAGATCCCTGCGCTCCTCCCAACGCTCCTGGTCGTCATGGCTGCCCAGGGTATACGGAATGCGGGTGTCGCTGAAGCGCCCGGACAGGCTCAGCGTGCTGCCCAGGTTTAATCTACCGTAGGCATCCAGGTAATGAGCATCTCCAGGCCGTTGACTGCCAAAACGATCACCAGGAGGAACCGGGCTTTCGTCGTCATAATCAAAAAATGAGACCACGTTGGCCCTTTGATCATCCATCTCCCCTTGCTTGGCTGTAAAAGACAAAAATCCGTCCCAAACTCCGGCATCATGACCTGCATTGAGATAGACTCCGGATAATTCCTGATCCGAGGCATACACCAGCCCGGACTCCACCCCCTGAAAATCCTGGCCGCTTAAGGGCTGGACATTGACCACGCCGGCAAAAGCATCAGGTCCCCAAAGCACGGACGCCGGACCGCGGACGATCTCAACCTGTTTCACAGCGGCCAGGGAGAGTTCGTGGTCAATGGGATGCAGGGACTTGGACATCTCCGATCCCAGGGGGACCGTATCGTAGAGGAAAAGAACGGAATTGGGGATTCCCCGCAAGTAGGGCTGGGAGCCCCATTCCTTTTCAGCCATATAAAAGCCGGGTCTCTTTTCCAGGATTTGGCTCAAAGTGAGAGCACCTTGGTCCACAAACTCTTCCCGCTTGATCACATCGGCCACAGCCGGAGCCTGGGAGGCGCTTTCCTCCCGCCTGGAGGCAATGGACAAAAGCTCAATATCTTCGCCCATGAACAAGAGCATGGTCCCATCCCCGTCCATGTCACGGGTGTGGTCTTGGCCGGTTGCCGAATCATGATTCAGGATCAGGACCAAAATGGCCACCAGGATAATGGTTGATGTGAGGCGAGGAGCTTTCATAGAGAAAGATTTATCAGTTATCAGTTATCTGTTGTCAGTTATTTGTTTTGCATGAAACGCCTATTTGTTTGGCGCAATTATTATTATTGCTCCCACGCTCTGCGTGGGAGCTTGTTGTGACTGCTCTGCGGTCTTTTTTGATGACGCTGGAGCGTCCGGGAAAGTTCCCACGCAGCGCGTGGGAACCATAAGGATCGGTGGAAGAAGAGAAGACGAAGAGTTTTGAACCGCTGATTATGCTGATCTACGCAGATCAAAAAGATTTTTTGCCCTTATCAGCGTGAATCCGCGAAATCTGCGGTTCCACTCTTTTCTTTTTCTTGCCGCTGATCGTATATCCGCGGCATCCATCTTACGTCATTCCCACGCAGGCGGAAATCCAGGGCTTTTCCCTCATTCCCGCTATTGCTTTTTCTTCCACTGCAGATACTGCTTGTGCAGGACTCGAAACTTGGCTCTGGTCAGTCCCAATAGACGAGCTGCCGCGCTTTGATTGTCATCAGTTTGTTCAAGAGCCTGTTCAACCAAGTCCATTTCCAGCTCTTCCAGATCAATGCCTTGAGGGGGTAATGCGAAATCCTGCTGGTTGGAAATCTGCGGTGATGCTTTTTTCAGAAAGGACAAATGCATCGACTCAATACGCCCAGTCTTTCTCGCCAAGATACACGCCCTCTCCATAACGTTGGCCAAATCCCTGACATTGCCGGGCCAGGAGTATTCTTGCAGCATTTCCTCTGCCTGCGGAGAAATCATGACGTTCGTCCCCCCGCTGAAACGCTGCAGAAAATGCCTGATCAAAAGAGGGATGTCCTCTTTTCTCTCTCGTAACGGCGGGAGCTCAATCGGGAACACATTGACCCGGTACAAAAGATCGGAACGAAATTTCCCCTGCTGAGCAAGATCTTCAAGTGATTGATTTGTAGCGCAAACAATTCGCGCATTGACAGAAATTTCCTCCTTTCCCCCCACCCTTTGGACCTTTTTTTCCTGCAGCACACGCAGCAGCTTGGCCTGGGCCTCCAGGGGCATATCCCCGATCTCGTCAAGAAAAAGGGTACCTCCAGAGGCATACTCGAATTTTCCGATGCTCCGCCTATCGGCATTGGTAAAAGCCCCTTTTTCATGGCCAAAGAGTTCCGATTCCATGAGCCCGGCCGGGATGGCCGCACAATTCACTGGAACAAACCGTCGCAGGGAGCGCGAACTGGAACGGTGAATAAACCGGGCCAAAAGTTCCTTGCCAGTGCCGGATTCGCCCCGGATAAGGACGGTGGATTCTTCATCAGCCACGCTGGCTGCTGTCTCAATGGTTTGGTGCATGAGATTTGAAGAATAAATGATCTCCTCTTCCCCGGCGATCTTTTGGATCTCCTGCTTCAGCTCTTTGTTCTCGGCCATTATCCGGGAAAGATTCAGGGAACGCTGCACTGTAAGTAAGATACGGTCCTGATCAAAAGGCTTGGATATATAATCAACCACCCCCTGCTGCATGGCTTCCACAGCCGACTCTACAGAGGCAAAAGCGGTGATAAAGACCATGGGCAGCTCAAGGCCTTCTTTTTTCATCTGCTTGAGGAGCCCGTGCCCGTCCAGGCGAGGCATTTTTATGTCGGCGATGACCAGGTCATAGGCAGACTGATGGAGTTGATCCAAGGCCTCCTGTCCGTCTTCTGCCTGCTGAACCTGGTAGCCGTTTCCTTCCAGCATCATGGCCAACAGATGACGCATCCTTTTTTCGTCGTCCACCACCAGGATTCGAGGTTGATGGTTTTTATTGTCCTTCATGGCACCTCAAAGGTTCAGAGTTTCGGGTTCAGCTTTGATGGTATACTTCTACCGAGACCGCCTTTCCCCTGGATTGCCCGGAGAGTCCGCCCCACGGTGTATTCGACCAGTTCCGGCCGGGCAATGACGG
>CAYZLB010000108.1:0-7637 GCA_964479235.1 uncultured Desulfohalobiaceae bacterium | reverse complement strand
TCACCAAGGGACGGTCTCATAGGGTACCATGTTTATCGTAATGAAAATCCATGTTTACAATAGTCGAGGAATAAGCCGGGGGGGTTGCGATTTTCATCCTATGTTGTTGATTTTATTCTTATAACCGTAAACCGTGAACCAGCAAGAGGCCAAGGGTCCCAAAAAAAACACTTTGAAATTGCTGCACTCCCACCGTTCTATGCTTTCAGCTCATGCTCAGCCCGATTCAGATTCAGCTCGTTCACCTTTTGATTGTAAAATCCAATCACTTCCCGCCTCCTGAGCATGCCCAAGAGTTTGGTCGGATCGGCGGCATCGACCACCGGCAGGCTGTCCAGGTTTTTGCGGGTAAATTTATTCATCACCGTGTGCAGGTCTTCGGCCAGGTTGGTGGTGATCATCTCTTTGGTTGCAATGTCATTGACCACAACCAGGTCCTCGATTTCCGGCGAAAAAAGAACGCTTCGAAAATCGGTATTGGAAAATATTCCGGACAATGCACCGTTTTTATCCACCACTGGAAAGTATTGCTGATTGCTTTCACAGAAAAAGCGCTTAAAGTCACAGAAGTTCATGTCTTCGGGCACAGTTTCAGCCTTGCGGATCTGGTTCTGCAAGTCTTTGACCCGATAGGACTCTAGTATATCGATGAAAAACTCGCCGGCATGGGCGGGAGAAGCGGCTCTGTTCTTGACCTGTTCCTTGTAAATGGTGAAGCGTTGTGAAAAGTGATAGCAGAGCAGGCAAACCAAGAGGCTGGGCAAGAGCAGATGATATGAGTTGGTCATTTCGCTGACAAAAATAACTGTAGAGATAGGGGTGTTGGATACGGCGGTGAAAAAACCGGCCATGCCAACGACGACCATGGCTCCGGGAGGGACTAGGCCGGGAATCAGGACGGCGAATATCTTGCCTACGGCCCCACCCAAAGCTCCTCCAATAACGATGGAAGGACCAAATACACCTCCGCTGCCCCCGGAACTGATGGTAAACGAAGTGGTCAGAATTTTGCCGAAGGCCAAACCAAGAAGGAGTAGAATGCCGAGCTCATTGAAGATCCCCTGTTGGATCACTCCGTAGCCGAAGGACAGGGTTTCGGGGAGGAAAAAGCCGATAATTCCAGTGATCAATCCGCCGATGGCTGGCTTGAAGTGTTTGGGAATATGGATTTTTTCAAAAAGATTGTGCACGCCGTAAAAGGATTTGACGTACAGAAATCCACCGCCGATGAGGACAAAGGCCAGGACGGTGTACGGCCCCAGCTCCCAGGGGGAAAGGAATTGAAAATCCGGGGATCTGAAGAGGGCCCCCCAGCCGAAGATGAGGCAAAATACGCAGTAGGCGACAACCGAAGCTATGCCGGTGGGTATGAGCACATCGGCTTCGAACTCAGGGTCCCGGTAGAGGACCTCGGCGGAAAAAAGGGCTCCGGCCAAGGGAGCGCGGAAGATGCTGCCAACGCCGGCGCCTACCCCGGCGGCGAGCATGATGCGCCGTTCTCTTTCGCTGAGATTGAGTTTATAGGCCAAAAAAGAGCCGAATCCGGCCCCGATTTGGGCAATGGGTCCTTCCCGGCCGCCGGAGCCGCCGGAGGTCAAAGTGATGGCCGAGGCAATGGTCTTGATGAATGGAACCCGGGCCCTGATAGCTCCCCCTTTATTATGGTAGGCGTCGATGGCCGCATCTGTCCCGTGTCCTTCGGCTTCCGGGGCAAAGGTATACACCAGCCAGCCGCTGACCAGGCCGCCCAGGGCAGGTAAAATGAGCAGGATCCAACGGTTGAAAGGGGTGGTGGTCGGATGAAAGAGTTCCGGTTCTCCTGCCGGGGCCGGGGGCCGGTATCCGGCCAAAAAATCCAACAGGTAATGTGTTCCTACATTACAGAGGAACTGAAAAAGGACCGAACCCAGTCCGGCGATGATGCCGATGAGGACAAAGTACGAGAGCCAGGTTCCGGACAGCTTGAAGGGAAAGGTTGCATGAAAGCGGGCGAAGAAAGACTTTTTGGGAGAGATATGCGGGGTGCTCATGACGTTTTCAATGTGTGCTTACGCTTTGCAGGTGTAAATAAAAGTTTCCGGATCGCTGAGCAGTTCTCTGGCTTTGGCGATGTCTTGGTGGATTTGGGTTTTGAGTTCCTCAATTCCAGAGAATTTTTGTTCTGACCGGATCCGGTGAACAAAATTTATACGCAGCTGTTCTCCGTACAGATCGTGGCCAAAGTCCAGGATGTGGACTTCCACAGAGAGGGCGTTGTGCCCAAAGGTGGGATTGTGACCTACATTGGCTACAGCCGGTAGGATCTCATCCTTCCATTTAGCCCATACGGCATATACCCCGGGCTGGGGAAAAAGCTCGTCAACCAGCTTCAGATTGGCTGTGGGAATGCCCAGAATGGGACCTCCCCGTTTGTGCCCGGTGATCACGGAGCCTGAGACCTGATAGTAACGGCCGAGCAACGGCCTGACCTGTTCAACCTGGCCGTCTTGAACCAACTTCCGAATCCGGGTCGAGCTGACGACGTCCCCGTTTTTATATATCGGATCGATTTTTTCGACCACAAATCCATGCCGCTGGCCCAGGTCCTTGAGGAGTTGGTAATTACCCCGCTTGTTTTTGCCAAAGACATAGTCGTGGCCAATGATCAGGGCCTTGGTTTTTAAGCCTTGCACCAGGTAGAGCTGAACAAACTCTTCAGGGGAAAGCTGGGCCATCTCCCGGGTAAAGGTGAAGCATACGGTATGATCCAGTCCAATGGTGGACAAAAGGCGTATTTTTTGGTTGATGAGGGTGATAAACGGTGGGGTGTGGCCGCGAATGACCCGCAAGGGGTGGGGGTCAAAAGTAACCGCAATACTGGTCAGTCCCAGTTCCCTGGCCCGCTCCTTGGTTCGGTGCAACAGGGCTTGATGGCCCAGGTGCACACCGTCGAAATTGCCGATGGTCACACAAGAACCATGATCAAGATCGGCAGAAGAAAGTTCGGAAATAGTGTGTACAACATTCATTGGCCGTGTCCTTGCAAGGCCCAGAAAGGGCGGATTGCCCATGTGCTACCCCAAATGAAATAGCATAGCAAGCGTTGACCAGGAGAGGAATTCCTTCCAATCAAGGATAGAAATGTGTATCTCCTTGGAATAAAGGATAAATAGAAAAATAAAAATTTTTCAGCCCAAAGGACTTGCCAAAGACACCTCTTTGAGATAGAAAATTTTTTTACGCCGAAGTGGTGGAATTGGTAGACACGCTAGGTTCAGGGTCTAGTGGGCAATAGCCCGTGGGAGTTCGAATCTCCCCTTCGGCACCATTTAAAAAACGCTCCGAAATTTTTGATAAAATTTCGGAGCGTTTTTTGTTTTAGGACCCGAACATGAACCGGATTCGGCCAGCCATTGATGTCCTGTCTTCCCGGCTAAGTGCAGCATGCATCAGGGGTAAAGATACTCCGCAAAACAGGGGTCTTGGCCTGCCACCGATAGAGGATGGCTTGGGCACAGCCGACACCGGACTGCACTGTAATAGCTCCTGCCGGACAGTTCAGAGCACAGGCTCCGCATTCCATACATCCGCCATGATCTCGACATATTGCCTTGGAACCTCCACGTTCAAAAACCTGGTGCGGACAAACAGCGATGCAGTTGCCGCATCCAATGCACAGGTCGGGATCATACGTGAGGGTCGATTCTTCCAGATAACGAAAGCCTTGCATGACCAAACCTCCAGATCAATATCCTACAGCCAGGACGAGAGCAGCCAGATTATGATTGACATGACCAGCAGCCCTCCCTGGAAAGGCATGAAACGCCGCATTTCCCTATCCACTCCAGATAAAGAGGTGAAGGGAGTGGAGCCTGTGTAGTGCATGGCAAACCAGGAAGCAAAAGCACTGCATACCATGATGTGGGCAAAGGCCTGAGGCCAGCTTTCAGCAAGGAAAGCTGCCGGAAGAACTCCTGTGACAGCTCCAATCAAGAGTCCCTTGGCTGCAAAGGCCCGCATTGGAATGCGCCTCAAAAGGGCAGGAACCAGGAAGACCCCGGTTAAAAATCCGGTCACAATAGAAGTAAAGGCTGCGAGCCCCGACGTGAGGACCTTGGCTGGATGAAGACCGGCCGGGCCAAGTATTGCCAACAGCAGGCAGCCAAGGAATACCCACAACAGGAACTTTCGCGCTCCATATATCTCGACAAGAGCCACCAGGAGGCGCTGGCCAAGCGGAAAATCGACGGTACGCATCTCCAAGCCGGCTTTCTGTCCCGCGTCGACGTATGCCGGCAGGTCGCGTATATGGACCGGCCCAAAGACACCGGAAAATCCGCAGAGTTTGCGCAGTCTGTATGCGGCCACACCCGGTCCGGCCAGCTGGGGCAGGATGAGGGTGCGATGGGACACCACTCTTTCCAGGCCGGTTTCCTTGACTCTCCTGGCCACTTCTTCGGTGCTGAAGCTCTTCTTTCCAGCAGCGCACCAGACATTGATACCATAGGTCTCCACCACCAGCAGCCAGAAGGAATGCCCGGACAATTCCCGGCGCAGGAGGTCAAAGGTCAGCTTGAAATTACAAGTGACCACTACCGGACTTTCTGTATTCGGTTGCCCTAGGGCATAGAGGCCCGGAGAGATCCGATAATGGTCCCGGCCAAACCCCAGGCGGACCATTCCAGCCCAAAGGTAATCGCGCATCTGCCATTTGGATGTGACCTGGGGAATGTATCCGGCAGCTGTATTCAACCATCCCAGCACAAAATGCCAGGCCTTGAGTCCTGCCTTTTCTCCTGCCGCCGCCGGCGGCAGTTCATTCTTGGGTCCTCAGCAGGGGACATCTTCCTCAGGTACAAAAGGGGCGATGGATGTCCTCTCAGCACCCTGAAGAGTGGTTGCCTTACATTCTTGGGGACTGGGTGAATGAGCATCAAGCTGGTCCCTGGTACATGCTGTCGGCTGTTCCCTGCGCCTGTTGCCATCGTGCTGTGCGTCCTGCACAGAGGATGAGCAATCTCGGGCAGGTGATGCTGATGCCTTGTGCTCAGGCCAAAAACGGGACTTGCTTTGGTGTCTTTGTTCCATATCGGCCGCCTCAGGCTGTGGTCTTTTTTGATTCAACAGCCACTTCGCTTCAGAGCATTATAAAAACGCTCAATGAAAACGGTTTTGTTGTTGGAAAGGTTACACGTTCTTCATTCCTTCCCTTCAAATACCAGCAAAGGGCTTGGCCACGGTTATGAAAAGGCCCTAGGTAAACAGTCCTGCGTAAACCGCTGCCTGCCGTAACTTGGGCATAACTTCCTGTCCCCCCACATAGCCGACAATAAGCGGTATGGAAGCCAGATGACATGGACTTAAGGCCACACTCATCACCCCCCATACGAAAGAACCGAGGCCAGCAACCAGAGACCCGCTTGTCATCCACTGATGGATGGTTAATAACCCACATGCCTGCCAAAGCGCAGGCACGCTTGCGCTAACGAAGCATACAAACGATCCCGATACCGATATCGATCCCGAATGGGAACAGATAAGAAAGGGATTCCCAATCAGCTCCCGATAACCAATACCTGTTTTCATACAATCGAAAAAGAATTACCCATGAATCCAGCTTTTGATGTCCTCCTTGGAGGGCACCTTGCCCACGACTTTGACCTCACCATCCACCACTACGGCCGGAGTGCCAAATACTCCGTACTTGGCTATGTCCATGGTCCCGGTCACTTTTTCCACATTGGCCTCGATTCCACTTTCCTGGATCGCTTCCTTGACCAGCTTTTCCGTCTGTTCACATTTGGCGCATCCCGGTCCGAGTACCTTAATATCCATAGCTTACCTCCATATATTAAAATATGATTGGTTTTTAATGGTCTGATCAATTAACTAACTTTTACAGTCGCATTTGATGTTTCCGGCCACGATCTCCTGCCATTCGGACAGGATATCATGAGTCCAGCAATCGTCAGCACCTGCTGCCTCCCGCATGACCAAGGCCAAAATATACGACAATTCTTTGACTGTAGCTCCGGCCTCAAGGGCCTCTTTAAAGTGTTTCATCACGCAGGGTTTGGACCTAGCCTTAATGGACAGGGCAAAGCAGATGAATTGATAGGTCTTCTCGTCAATGAGTCGTTTTTCTTTATACAGCTCATCAATTTCATCCAGTTTCTGAGTAAACTCCGGAAAGAATTCTTCCAGCATTCGCATGGTAATACCTCCAAGATCTTGGAAAGTTATTGAGTTTGTATCAAACGATAAATGTACCATAGACCATGCCGGTGATCGTGGAGAGGACGACAATCAATCCAGCAAACGTACCTGTTTTTTTCCAGCCCATGACACTGCCGATGACAATCAGGTTGGGCAGGGACAGGGCCGGGCCGGCCAAAAGCATGGTCAAAGCCGGACCCTGGCCCATACCGGACCCGAGAAGTCCCTGCAGGATGGGGACTTCGGTCAGGGTGGCGAAATACATCAGGGCCGAAGCCAGAGCGGCGATGACATTGGCCTGCAGGGAGTTTCCTCCCACCAGATCAGCAATAAAGCGTTCCGGAATCAATGCTGTTTCCCCGGGACGGCCCAGGAAAAACCCGGCAAAGAGCACTCCGGCGAAAAGCAGAGGGAAAATCTGCTTCATAAACCCCCAGGTGGAATGGACCCATTCCCCAAGCTCCTCGCGCTGAAACCAGGATTTGAGCATAAATCCCAGAACGATGAGCAGGGCAGCAGTCACAAACCACTTGGCATGGAAGATGGCCTGCCACAGGGCGGCTGCATTCTTGGCCGGTTGGGCAAATGCGGCAAAGATGAGTATCAGGACCAGGACCAGCATATACAGACCGTTTTGGAGCAAAGAACGGCCCGTATTTTCGTCTTCGGGAAGGAACATTTGTCCGGCCTGGCGCTGTTCGTCTTCTTTTCGGAAGATAAAATGCATGCAAAGGCCAATGATGGCTGCAAAGGCAATGGCTCCAACTGCACGAGCCAGTCCCAACTGCCAACCCAGGACCCGGGCGGTGAACACAATGGCCAAAACATTGATGGCCGGACCGGAATACAAAAAGGCCGTGGCCGGACCGATCCCGGCCCCTCGAGAGTAGATGCCAGCAAAAAGCGGAAGCACTGTACAGGAGCACACAGCCAGAATAGTCCCGGAAACCGAAGCCACTGAATAGGACAGAAACTTGTTGGCCTGCGCCCCGAAATATTTGATGACCGAAGCCTGGGACACGAATACGGCAATGGCCCCGGCGATAAAAAAGGCCGGGATGAGGCATGTCAACACATGCTGCCGGGCATATTCCCGGAGCATCATAAATGCCTCTAAACCCGCCTGGCGGATGACTTCATGATTCCAGGGGACATAGTAGGCCACCAGAAAAAATGCCGCCAGGAGCAGCAGCTTATAACGTTCCTTCATATTCACCTTTTCACTCCTTCGAATCCTTGAATGCTATTTGGCAAAATACGCAATAAAAAAATCAATTCTTTCGGAGTTCCATCAACGGCCGGACTCAGCCCTGGCATTTTAAACAAGATCTCACTGTGTCCGTCATTCCAGCAAAGGTGGGAATCCAGAGTAGAAAGGAAGGCTTTCCCCTAGCGTGAGTTTATTACGCTCAGCATACTTTTCAGAAGTATATTCAACCATT
>CAYZLB010000107.1:0-7649 GCA_964479235.1 uncultured Desulfohalobiaceae bacterium | reverse complement strand
AAGGTTGGTGCAAATAATTTGAGACTGGTTGCTCCACGTAATGCAGGACATAGCAATTGATCCGAGTCATCAACTTACAAAAACAACCAAACGCTTTGAAGGACCTTGGCACATCGTTTATACAGTGGAGTGTGTCGGCAGGTCTGAGTCCATAAAGTTGGAGCGAAAGATCAAAAAACGGGGCATAGCTCGCTATCTTCAGGGATCGTAATGATGACAGTTCAATCGACAGAGCGGGTGTCTGTTAATCCCGCTGGAAGCGGGATTGGCGGTTCAAGTCCGTCCCGGGGAGCCAATATTTAAGCCCTGAGCAAAAAGCTCAGGGCTTTTTTTGTCCGCAGAATCCAGGGGGTTTTTTGCCAAGTACTGCGAACAGAGAACTTTGAATTTCATAGTTGACACAGGAATTGCCAAATTTTAAACTTTGCTCATGAGTCTTTGTCCGGTGGATAATCTGGACGGATGGGATGGGGAATGACCAGGTTCATATGAATCGGTGGTCATATCTAGTTCATTTTTTCCAGCAAGCCTGAGCGCAACCAATGAAAGGAGGAGCATCAATGGGAGTTCGTCTTGTTCAGCCCACCCCGTCTGCGTATTCATTTCCTTTATTAATTAAAAATTTAATCAAGCCCGCACAGATTAGCTTTCCAGATCGAGAGATCATTTACCGGGACCAACATCGGTATACGTACCGAGATTTTGCAGGTCGAGTTAACAAGTTGGCCAATATGTTGGAATCCCAAGGTGTCAAGCAAGGGGATATAGTTGCGGTTATGGATTGGGATAGTCATCGGTACCTGGAGTGCTTTTTTGGCGTCCCCATGCTGGGGGCGGTATTGCATACGGTCAACATTTGTCTTTCCCCGGAGCAACTCCAGTATACGATCAACCATGCCCAGGATGATCTCATTTTAGTCAATGCCGAGTTTCTCCCCTTGCTAGAAGAAATCAAGGATCAGTTGGAGACAGTGAAGAAAATCATTGTCATGAACGATACAGAAGAAACGCCGAAAACCAGCCTGGATTTGGCCGGTGATTACGATCAGCTCTTGGAAAAGTCTGATCATGAATATACATTTCCGGATTTTGATGAAAATGCTATGGCCACCTTGTTTTACACCACAGGGACTACCGGTTTACCGAAAGGGGTGAATTTCAGTCACCGTCAGTTGGTGTTGCACACCTATGGCGTTCTCTCCGGCCTCAGTTCATATCCAGGCTTTAAGATAGATATCAATGATGTGTACATGCCGCTGAGTCCCATGTTTCACGTTCATGCCTGGGGGATGCCCTATTTTTCCACTATGATGGGTCTGAAACAAGTTTATCCCGGCCGGTACGATCCAGAAATGATTCTCAAACTGATCAGCAGCGAAGAAGTCACTTTTTCCCATTGTGTGCCGACTATTTTGCATATGCTGGTCAACAGCAAGGCGATCAACTCACTTGACATGTCCAAATGGAAGGTGGTCATCGGTGGTTCGGCTCTGCCAAGAGGGTTGTGTAAGGCAGCATTGAAACACGGCATCAATACGACAACTGCCTACGGGATGCCCGAGACCTGTCCGTTGCTCACTGTTGCACTGCTCAAGCCGCATATGTGGGAATGGAGCCAGGATGAGCAGGTGAAGATCCGCTGCGGTACTGGACTGCCCATACCCAATGTTCTGCTGGAGGTGGTTGATCCCATGGGCTTTCCCCAGCCCCATGACGGCAAGACAACAGGCGAAGTTGTTGTTCGCTGCCCTTGGCTGACTCAGAGTTACCTTAATGATCCGGAAAAGAGTGAGGCCCTGTGGCAGGATGGCTGGCTGCATACCGGCGATGTGGGATACATTGATCCTGAAGGTTATCTCCAGATCACAGATCGGGTCAAGGATGTGATCAAGACCGGTGGAGAATGGATATCTTCTTTGGAATTGGAGGATATCATTAGTCAGCATGAAGCAGTCAGCGAGGCAGCAGTTATCGCTGTACCGGATGACAAATGGGGTGAGCGGCCTGCGGCTATGGTAGTCCTGAAGTCTGACTACAAAGGGACTGTAACGGCAGATGATCTCATAGCCTTTTATCAGAGTTTTGTGGATAAAGGGAGTTTGCCCAAATACGGAGTTCCCAATCGGATCGATATTGTAGAGTCCATTCCCAAGACCAGTGTGGGCAAGATGAGTAAAAAAGACATCCGCAAGATGTACGATTAAAAAATCTGCCCGATCATTTGATGATCGGGCAGATTTTTTCATGCCAGTATGAAACCTCTCATCCCATCATCTTTTTCAGTCCAAGACAACAGCACTTACCCTATGATCCCGCGATGCTTGTTCCAGCTCCGGAAGATAATCTTCCGGCCAAAACTGGAAAATGCAGGCAAAGAGTACAGTGGCATACATCAAACTGGCCACAGCCACGTCCTGGTGAGACCAGTCCTCATTTTCCACTGCCGATTGGGCCATATGCAAAAAATAGGACCACAAATGAGGCTCCAGGGTTTCCAAAAGGTCAACGATCCTGTCTTCATGTTCCCCATAGGACCAACGTTCCCAAATCCGGTCCATAAATCCGGCCGGGAGGGTTCTGGCCGGCTGTCCGCAACACTTGCGAAAGGCCCGGATGGTGGCTGCAACCACAAAGGTGATCGCCGGCCGGGTCCGGCCCAACAGTTCTTCCTTACTTTTTAAGAAGGGAAATATCTCTGGGAGGAAGCCCAGTTCTTCAGTCAGATTTTGCGGTCCAAAGGTGTCTGGGTTTATTTCAGCCAGCACATTTTGATCAACAAAGGTCATGAAAGCCTCTCCTGCACAGATGCGACCTTGCTTTGCAGTCGTCCGGTTTTTCCTTGGACATAATCTATTTTCAGGCTCAAGGAGATCCGGGTGCAATCCTGGGCCAAGTCTTGAAAGCAGGCTGTGACAGTCTGCATCACCGTATCCCATTCTCCTTCTATACATGTACCCATTGGGCCGAATTCATGGGCCAATCCGCTTTGTTGTACAATGTGCACTGCTCTGGCCACATATGGGCTCAGGCTTACCCCTTTGTCCAAAGGAAAGATAGATAGTTCAGCTATCACACTCATACGGTTCTCCTTCTCGAGTCTTTTTCATCCTGTTTCTATACCAATGCAAGAGAAGAGTGCCAAGGATCAAAACCATGAGGGTCAGGGTGAAAAGGCCCCAGCGATGCTGGGAGGCAACGCCGCCCAAAATGACAATAGGCGAGGCCAACACCCCCTGTACCAACCAGGTCAGAGCCATATAGGATACAAATGGCAGGCCGGTCAAAGCCAGGATGTAGTTCTTCATCACATAAGGCGGTCCAGGGGCAATGAGAAAAAGCATTACGAGTTTTCCTGGTTTGGCGGTCAGAAAAGCCGGTGGACTGTATCCACGTGACTGCATAACTTTGAGAATAATTGTCTGGAAAAAAGTTTTACTGATAACATAGCACATTGCCAAGTGGATGGGAATGGTCAGGAGGCTGAGCACCATCCCCCAAATGGTACCGAATTTGACTCCGGCCAAGGCCAGAAATGGACTCATGGGAAATCCAAAAACTGGAAGCAGGCCCATGAGCAGAAGAAATGTTCCTGGATGGATATCGTGGCGTAAAAAAGAATATACTGATTTTATAGGTTGTTGAGGACAGTACAGGATCCAGATCATTCCAATCATGACCAAGAGTACAGTCAGCAGGAGATATTTATTTAGCTTATGTTTCGATCTATTCATTTGTTTTGCGGCTTAAAAATCTGTGGACTGGTTCAGTTTAATTTGTATATATAGTTGCCCCTAAGGGCAGGCATTACACGAAGACGCGAAGCCTGCCCTACACTGGGGATTCCGATGACTTACTGAGGTTAGTCAGGGCCCAAAAAGGTTCATAAAAGCAGTTTTGCAATCAGCTCCTGATAACTATTACCCATTAACAAATAACAGTTTTTCAGACAAAAAGATTACGACACAGCCATCCGGTCTTTAATCTGTCTGGCCAGACGCTGGCCGGTGGCAAAGAGTTCTTTTGCCTGATCATGGGTTGGAACGTGCTTGATGCCTGCCGGTGCTTCCGGCTGTTCCATGTCCATATCGTCCAGCCATTGGCTGATCTTTTTCGGAGCCTCCCCGCTCCAGCCATAGGAGCCAAAGGCAAACCCCAATTTGTTTTGCGGTTTTAGACCCTGCATATAAGTGAGCACATCGGCGACCAAGGGCAAGACCCCATTGTTATGGGTCGGGGATCCAACCAGCACCGCCCCGGCATCCCAGACCTCGCCCATGACATCGGAGTGATGCCAGCTTTTGATGGCAAAAAGTTTGACCTCGATCCCTTCCGCACTCAGCCCGGAGGCCAGGCTGTCAGCCATAGTGGCTGTTGATTTCCACATGGTGTCATAGACAATAACTGCCTTGGGCGTGGGTTTTTGAGCCGCAAATTCCTGGTAGGCGGCCAAGGTATTGGCCACATTATTTTTTAAAACCAGGCCATGATCCGGAGCAATCATATCGATTTCCCAGCCCAACTCCTGGATGGTCTGAACTGCCTTGGGCACCTGGGCGGAGAAGGGGAGGATGATATTGGCATAGTAATGGGCCATAAGGGATTTGAGCTCCGGCCATTCGATCCAGTCGTCAAAGCGCTGGCTGGAAGCGATGTTCTGGCCGAATGCGTCCTGAGAGATGAGCAGTTTTTCTTCCGGGATATAGGAAACCATGCTGTCCGGCCAATGCAACATGCGGGTTTCCAGAAACTGCACGCTGCGCTTGCCCAGGGAGATGGTCTCCTTGTTCTTGACCACATGCAGGGGCCAATTGTGATCATGGAAGCGGCCGGATAAAAATTGCTGACCCATTTTGGAGACATAGATCACTTCCGGATGGATCCGTTCGACAATTTCGGCCAGACAGCCACTGTGATCTGGCTCGCAGTGATTGACCACGATCTGATCGATCTTTCCAGGATCAATGATCTGGGCGAGTTGACACAAGAGTTCAGAGGTGAACTTCGCATCCACAGTATCGAACAAAGTCACCTTTTCGTCTATGACCAGGTATGCGTTGTAGGTTGTTCCCCGCGAGGCCTTGGAATATCCATGGAAGTCGTGCAGGTTCCAGTCCACAGCTCCCACCCAATACACTCCTGGTTTGATTTCTACCGGATTCATGGTTTGCCTCCTGCTATGGTATGATACGGTTCATTGTCGTTTTCATGAAACTCTTCAGAACTATCGGAAGTGTTTACATTGCGCTTTGCAGCGCACTCAGGACATAAGCCATACAAGAGCACATTACAGCCAAGAACAGTAAAATTGGTGTCCAGGTCTTGGCACAAGAAAGAGGTGTCCGGTCCTGAGAATATGTCTGCCACTCGCCTGCAGTAGATGCAGGAGATGTGCATGTGCGCGTCGGGATTGCCGTCAAAGCGCATCTGGCTGTTGCCTACCTGCACCTTTTGGATGATGCCCTCAGAGGACAACAGATCCAGATTGCGGTAGATGGTCCCCAAACTGACTTTGGGCAGTCGTTTACGGACCATTTCATACAGTTCGTCTGCTGTGGGGTGTGTATTCACTTTACGTAATTCTTCAAGAATTACTTTCCGTTGTGGGGTCACCCGAAGATTTTTGGCCTGATTCACAAGAATTGCTCCTACTAATATTGAGAATGAGTCTTATTATTTTGTTTATAATCAATAACCCCTCAGTCTGTCAAGTATGGATGAGGTGAGCTGCAGGGTGATTTTGTTTTTAATGTTAAGTGTTCAAAGTGCCTGCCCTTTGCAAACAGAGCAGAACTCTGGTCAAAGCCTGACCGTCTCTGGATTGCCCGGTGAGCCTGACTTAGCTCTATTCAAAGACCCCGGCCGGGCAATGACAGAAGAGGTTCTTTGCTTTTATACATTCTCCTGAGCCTGCAAGCGGGCCAGCTTTTCCTGGTCGTCTTTGAACAGTTTGTAATTTACTGAATCAACCAGGGCCTGCCAACTGGCTTCAATAATATTAAAGGATACCCCCATGGTCATCCACCGGGACTTGTGGTCACCGGATTCAATGAGCACCCGGACCCGGGAGGCCGTGCCCGGAGCATCATTGAGATTCGGCGACAGGACCCGAACCTTAAAGTCCAGAAGGCTCATTTCGTGAAGTTTAGGATAGAACTTTTCCAGCCCCTTGCGTAGGGCGTTGTCCAAGGCATTGACCGGACCTCGACCGGTGGCAGCGGTATGCTCTACCTCACCGCCTACCTGGATCATGACCGTAGCTTCAGAGAATGGCTCCCCGTTTTCTTGATTTTTGGCGTCCATGACCCGGAATCCAAGCAGGGAATAGTACCGCCTGGCCCGGCCCAGGGTCTTGTTCAGCAAAAGCTCAAATGATGCTTCGGCAACACTGAACTCAAACCCCTTGCTTTCCTGGGTCTTTATTTTATTTAATAATTCCAGAACAAAAGGGTCGTCTTTTTCCAGAGGGATGCCGTACTGTTTGGCTTTGAACAAGATATTGCTCTGTCCGGAAAGATCGGACAGGAGGACCCGTTGTTTGTTGCCCACTGCTTCCGGAAGAATATGTTCATAGGTCTTGGGATTGCGGCGGATAGCGCTGACATGAACCCCACCTTTGTGGGCAAAAGCGGCCCGTCCGACAAATGGCTGGCGGGCAAAGGGCCGGATATTGGCTACTTCTGAAATATAATTGGCCGTTGCTGTCAGGCGGCTCAATTTATCGTCCGGCAAGGCCTTACGATCCATTTTCAGTTCCAGGCTGGGGATAATGGAGCACAAATTGGCGTTGCCGCAGCGTTCGCCAACGCCGTTTATTGTTCCCTGAACATGGGTCACTCCAGCCCGGACTGCTTCCAGAGAATTGGCTACAGCCAGCTCAGAATCGTTGTGGGCATGAATGCCCAGGGTTGCTTCTGGAAGCTCCTGGCTTACTCTGGTCACAATCTCTCTGATCTCTGCAGTCATTGATCCGCCGTTGGTGTCGCACAAAATGATCGTATCTGCACCGGCCAATTGGGCTTGACGCAGGCAGTTCAAGGCATAGTCCGGATCGTCCTTGAATCCGTCAAAGAAGTGCTCCGCATCAAAAAAGAGATGGCGGACATGGGGACGCAAATAGGCCAGAGAATCGCGGATCAGTTCCAGGTTCCGTTCCTGGGTAGTGCGCAGGGCTTCTTGGACATGGATGGTCCAGGTTTTGCCGAACAGGGTCACTGCCGATGTTGCCGCCCGGAGCAGGATCTGGAATTGCTGGTCGGTCTCTGGAGTCGCTTTTGGGTTGTGGGTGCTGCCAAAGGCGGCCACAACGGAATGCTTCAGGCTGTAGTGTTTGATTTCCTGAAAATAAAGCTCATCTGTGGGGTTGGAACCGGGCCATCCGCCCTCGATGAAATCCATACCCAGATCGTCCAGTTTTTGGGTTACCCGGATCTTGTCTTCTGTGGAAAAATGGACGTCTTCGGCCTGGGTTCCGTCTCGAAGGGTGGTGTCGTAGACAGTGATTTTTGTGCTCATAATTTGTGTGTTACTTAAAATCTAGGAAACAAGTTTTTCAGGGGCTTTGGTTCAAAATTTGTCAGATTTGCCAGAGGCGGCGCTCGTATGAAACTAGATACCACTTCGTCCGTCTTTTCCGCGCAAGGCGGGAATCA
>CAYZLB010000106.1:2517-7693 GCA_964479235.1 uncultured Desulfohalobiaceae bacterium | reverse complement strand
AAAAACTATGAACAGTTCTCCAGCAACTCGGCCATGTCTTGATGCAGACGGTTGTTTGTAGCTAAAATGGCCTCCGCCCCCAAGGTATACTCGGCCACAGGAGAAAATTGACTGACCCGCCCTCCGGCTTCCCGGACCAAAAGCCAGCCGGCTGCAGTGTCCCATGGCTTTAGTCCCAGTTCATAAAATGCGTCAAATCTGCCGCAGGCTGTATAGGCCAGATCAACCGCCGCCGCTCCCATGCGCCGCATGCCCCGGCAGGTGGAAAGCACATTGCGCAGCATGGGCACAATATCCTCCATCCTTTCTCGCTTTGTGTGGGGAGGAAAGCCAGTGGCCACCAAGGCCTGTTCCAGGGTGTTCTGGGTCGAAACCTGGATGGGAGTGCCGTTGAGCCAGGCCCCGCAATTTCGCTGGGCATGAAAGCACTCCCCGGTCCGGGGCAGGTTGATTACGCCTAGTTCAAGGCCGTTGTTCTGCCACAAGGCGATGGAGGTGGCTACAGCCGGCAATCCATGGGCAAAGTTCGTGGTTCCATCCAGTGGATCGACAATCCAGGTCAGTTGTTCCAGTTCGTTTTCAGCCGCAGTTTCTTCGGCCAGAAAAGTGGCTTTTGGGAGCAGAGCCCCAAGTTCGCGGGTGAGGAAGGTCTCTACTGCCAGGTCGGTCTGGGTGACCAAGTCAACTCGACCTTTGTAGCGAATGTCTTTGGGCCGATCCCAATGCTCCAGGATGATATTGCCAGCCCGGCGGGTGATATCCTGAACTTGGCTGAGCAAAGTGGAAGTGGTCTCTTGCTTCATGACAAACCGTCCTTATCCGTTACAAACAACGAGATGGAAAATGAGTGTTGAATATCCAGATGTGGATTCGAGAGATCAGTTGACAAACACAAACTCCATATTTTTTTCCTGCTCCAAGGCGATTCCCGTTCCGCGGAGGACGGTGGTCAAGGGTTCTTCGTCCACAATGACGCTCATTTCAGACTGTTGGCTGATGAGTTGATCCAGTCCTCTGAGCATTGCCCCGCCTCCCGCCAGGAGCATGCCATTGTTGGCCACATCTGTGACCAGCTCCGGGGGAGTCTTTTCCAAGGCGTTGCGTACGGCAAGGACAATCATGTTCACCGGGTCCTTGATGCTTTCTCGAACCTCTCCGTCATTTAATTCTACCGTCTTTGGCCGGCCATCGATCATATTTTTCCCGGAAACCCGAAGGGATCTGGGCTCGGGAAATGGCACAGCCGAGCCTAACTGAATCTTTATTTTTTCAGCGGCATTTTCCCCGATGAGTATCTTGTGCTGGTCCTTGATATAGCGCTGAATGGCTTCATTCATCTCATCTCCAGCTATGCGCACAGATTCGGCATAGGCCACCGAGGACAAGGAGATGACCGCTACTTCGGTGGTGCCGCCCCCAATATCTACGACCATATTGCCCATTGGCTGATGGATGGGCAGTTTGGCCCCGATGGCCGCGGCCATGGGCTCCTCTACCAGGCGGACCTCCCTGGCCCCGGCTTGTTGGGCAGATTCTATAACCGCCCTTTTTTCCACCTGGGTTATGCCTGTTGGCACGCAGATGACAATCTTGGGCTTGATGAGCTGCAGTCCCCGGATGACTTTACTGATAAAAAAGGCAATCATGGCCTTAGTCACCTCAAAGTCTGCGATGACACCGTCCTTCATTGGTCGAATGGCCCTGATACGCTCCGGGGTCCGGCCCAAGAATTCTTTGGCTTCCTTGCCCACGGCAAGGACCTTGTCAGTCCTGGAATCAAGAGCCACAACAGAGGGCTCATTGAGCACGATGCCGTCTTTTGGGGTGTAAATCAGCGTATTTGCTGTGCCCAGGTCCATAGCCAGGTTTTTGCCCAGAAATCCAAACAACCGGGTAAAGACCATGCTTTTGTCCTTGTCTAGAGTTCGTGTTTTTGGCTGAGTTTGTTCTTCAAGTACAGATTTTCCAGGAACAAGGCCAGCTGATCGCTGAGAAGTAAAATGAAGTCCATCAATGCTTGGGTAATGGGTCGGTTTTCTTCATCAGCCAGGATAATGACCCCCCTGGTCCGCAAATGGACAACAAGGGGGACGCAGATGACGGTCTGAAACCGGGGGGCGTCGAAGTGTTTTTCAAAAAGAGGAGCGCCCCGGACCCGCTCGCCTTTGTCCGCAGTGGTCAACGGTTTGTGGTTGCGAAAGACCCAGCCGATAAGGCCGGCATTGATGTCAAACTTTTTGCGATGCACGTCAGTGCGCCGGAAAATGGGCCGGTTCCAACCTTCCAGGGAGTAGCCGTGGCCCAGTTCATCTCTGGATGCAAAAAGACAATAGCTGAAACCGGTGCAATCTGCCAGTGTCTGTAAAAGGTTTTCCAAAAAAAGGGTCCAGCGTGGATTGGTGTGCCGGAGCTTGTGAAATGCTTGTAATACAGTGTAAAATCGCTGTTCCTGTTCAGTGCATTCCTGTTTGTGCAATTGAGTGCACAATGATTCGATCAGTTGGACAAACTGATGCAAAATTTTTTGGTCTTTGGCGCTAAAAGAGTACGATTTTTTGCTGTCCAGACACAATGCCCCTTGTTCTTTGGCTAAAGGACAGCCCATAAAGGCCTTGATCTTTGATTCCGTCTCCTGGGAGTAATATCCTAAGGAATCTCCTTCGCGGTGAAAGTCGTTGACCAACAAGGGCTGATTGTTGCGCAGGACCCAACCGACAAGCCCCTTTCCTGGCTGGATGGACGTGCCTTTTTGGATGTTGTTTCCCAGGCTGAAATGGGAAGCCAGAGTATACGTGTTGCCGGTGGAATGCAAAAAGAGGACAGCCGAGTAGGCATCAAAGACGCTGCATACCAACCCAAGGATACGGTCAAAAAAAGAATGGTCAAGCATGTGTTTCACTTTTTGAAGTGCCGTTGGATATAGAATTCTATGCTTCGATTATATGTACGTTCTTCCTCAGGAGTAAAGTAGCAGGCCGGGAGCTCCCCCCGTTGGCGGTGGTATTGAATGCACTCGCAGCACAAGTCATGTCTCGGACAATTGGGGTATGTGCAGGGACAGGTTTCTGAGTTTAACTTCAGCCGAGGACATCGCGCTTTTTTGGTATTCTCCATTAAAACCTCCGCAATCAGGCAGTGAATGCGCTCAAATCGCAAGGCATAGAAGACACGCCGGGTTCATGTATGCTTGGCAGCGACACGTGGGGTGCCGGAGGGCACGCTGTGTGGTCTGAAGCCGCATATGCAAAAGGCATGCAAGATTTAGCATTTATTGTATGCGGGCAATGAACCGAATAGTAGGAGAAAAGTAATGCCTGGGTCAAGCATGTGAATTTGGACCCCACAGGGGATATCGTTTTGCCTCTTCTCTGCCTTAGGTGCTGCTGCATTGCTTTCAGCAGGGGAGAATGGTAGGCTTTTACAACAAATGTAAAATATTAAGGAGGCTGCTATGGCAAGTGAACAGGAGAGAGTGAGCGGTACCATAATGGATCTGCCGGGACAGGCTATGCCCGGGCAGAGGGAAATTACCAAACGTATTGTCTTTGGCCCGGACAATGGCTGGCCTGATTATGTAATGCGCTGTTTTACACTGGAAGGCTCAGCTGCGGTGCCCTTGCATACGCATGATTGGCCCCATTATGTGGTTATACTTCAGGGCAGGGGTGAATTGCACGTCAACGGTGACGTGCATGAGCTGGAGCCTATGAGCTGGGCCAATGTTCCGCCGAGTTCAGAACATTCTTTTGTCAAGACCAGTACCGAACCCTTTGTGTTTTTGTGTATTGTGCCCAAAGACGGGGATGTGCCGCCGAAATGACAGACATCAGATACCTGTCTTGGCACATACCGGATGCCATCTTTAGGAAACCTTCTCTCGAAGGAGACTCATGCTGTCCGTTCTTCCAATGCACAACCCATCCAGGAATATGCCTGGGGATCACAGGAGTGGATGTCCAGGAACTTTTGCATACCTCGGATTTTGACCACCAAAACCTGGAGCTTCTTGATCCACTGCCCAGAGAGGGTGGTGGATATGCTTACCCAGTGTTTACAGATGCGTTTTCCCTTTCCGGATTTGATTTGAAAGACTATGTTCCTCAATCCGTAACCTATGCAGGTGATGTTCATATCCTGCTCTGTACCGGCGGCGAGGTACAAATAATGGTTGAAGAGACAGGAGAATGTGTGGTTGTACAGCAAGGACAATCGGTGTGCATTCCCGGCTGTATAGGGCAGTGGAGTGTTTCAGGGCACGGCATGGAGCTTGTGGCCCGAACCGGGGTTGAAAGCGCCTCATAGCCGAGGATCAGGAAAACCGCTGAGGGCAATTGGGTTGTGCTTTTGGCCGGCTGCAACAGTTTATTCACTCTGTGCTTGGAAAACAGCCCTCTATGTAAGGTGATATTCATGCAAGGTCCTATCAACAAAGATGTGTATATGCAGGAGATCCTGGCGCTGGCCCAAGACTATGCTCAGGCTCCCTCCTATCATACGGTGAAGAAAATATCTGAACTGGCAGTGGCCATTCTCCACGACTACACTGTGTATGGACGGCCGGAAGACTATAATAAACATTCATGGCGGGATGATGCTGCCAGAGATGAATGACTGGGCATGGGATGATTTTTTCCAAAGCCAAACGTTATCCAGACCGTTGAGCAATGAACCGGCAAATTGCCTCAAGTACCTCTTCCTGTTTCTCGAGATAAGGTACATGGCCGCAGTCATCGATCCAGCAGGGCTGGGCCGGGCCCGTGGTGTTATAGACAATGCTTTCAACCTGTTTGGCTGTTCCAAAGGCATCGCCAGTGCCTTGAATGACCAGGACCGGGCTGACGATGTTGGGGAGTTCTTTTTCAATATTCCATTCGGCGAATTCAGGGGAGAGCCAGGTGTCGGTCCAGGCATAAAACACTGCATCTGTCTTGTCCTGATGATATTTGGCGAGCTTTTGGGGCCAATCCGAATGCTGATACTTCCATCTTGCTTCAGCTATGCCCTGCACGGTTTCTGGTTCGACAAAGACATGAGCAGCTATAGTGACCAGGCTCCTTACCTGGCGTTGGTAGGCCCCGGCAAAGAGTAGGGCGATGGTTCCTCCGTCACTGTGCCCGATGAGGATACTTTCCGTGATCCCCAGGGAGGTAAGTAAGGCGGGGAGATACTCAAAGGC
>CAYZLB010000106.1:0-2417 GCA_964479235.1 uncultured Desulfohalobiaceae bacterium | reverse complement strand
CGACGGATCATGTATTTTTCCTGTCCGAATTCATTGAGCTTGTTGTCGAATTGCCGGTAGCGAAAGAGGATGGTGGTCCAGGCCCCCCTGGTCAGGATCTCTTTGTCCAATTCTTCCACAATGACCTGTCCGTCTTCTTCGTAGGTGATGGTGATCTCATCTATATTTTCAGTCATATGCACGTATCCTATTGATCTTTCCAGACCGGCTCTCTTTTGTCCAAAAAGGCCTGCATTCCTTCCTGGGCATCATGGGTCAGACAGTTCATGGCTATGACTTCCTGGGTGTGGGCATAAGACTCATTTTCGGACATGTCAGCCTGACTGTAAAAGGCCTTTTTGCCCATGGCCAGGGTCATGCCGCTGGCAGATCCTATGTCCATGGCCCAGGTTTTGGCTTCCTGATCCAGGGCTGTGATGACATCCAAGCTCAAGGCATTTCGTTTTTGGGGATGATTCAGGGTGATCCAGCCGATGGGCGGTTCCCGAGTGAACAGGACGTGTTCCATAATGATACACCTTACGTTAAAGTTATTTAATCCGTTTGGAATAGCTACTCAAGTATACCCTAGAGTGTACAGATGGTCAAAACCATACCAGAACTGTATCAGAAAAGATTATTATCACTACAGCGAAAGACAAGAATCACATGCTATTTCCGTCATTGCCCGGCCGGGATTGGGCGAATGCATCGTAATCTGACTCCCCGGGCAATCCAGTGAAAAGCCAAACGAACTTCGACTATTTCATATTGCTGCGATATTCCTGGATTCCCGCCTTCTCGGGAATGACAGAATAGAACCGAAGTTTCGCTGTAGTATTATTGGAAGGGTATGCAAGGGTTCAAAATGACCAGATCAAGGTCAGGGAGCCTATGGCCTGGGGATCTCCCTGGCGGTAGGATTCCTTGGTTCGCAGGAGGTGACGGTAGGTGATTTTCAATCGTTCAAAGCAGCATGCTGCGGACTGTTCCCATGCCCGCCATTTGCTCTGCCAGGAGAGACGAATTTCATGCATCAGTCCTTGATGGTAAACAATACCGAATCGATCCGTTCGCTTTTACACAGTGGACAGCGGCTTGGGCGGGTCAGTTTGTTTCGCTTTGTAAACTCGTGGCCGCAGGCCCGGCAGGCGGCAGGGAGGATAACCAGGCGTTTGCCTTGAGACCGTAGACTCTTGGCCACATGTTCCATGTGTGGGGGGATATCTTTTTCCGAAATGCCGAGCAGAACGGAAAGATCCCGAAAACCCAAAGGCCTTCCGGCTGTCTCCAGGCTGTTTATGATGGATTGACGCAGAGTCTGGATCTGTTCCTTGGTGGCCATAAAACAGAAAACCTCTTGAGCCTATTTCGGCTTTGATTTGCTTTTGCCGGGATTTTTGGTTTCCGGTTCAGGTTCTGGATTGGGAACGGATTCTTCAGCCGGGGGCTGTTCTTTGTCCAGAGTTTCCTTGACCTGTTTTCGTTCCTCTTTGGTCTTGGGTACCAGTTTGAGCTGAGGGATGAGGATTTTCGTGATGGGATAGACTTCTTCGACGTCTTGGAGCTGTTCCTGATCAGGGTTCTTCTCATCAAGATCGTCGACCATCTGCAGACTGCCGTCCAGTTTTTTCAAAATGTACATTCTAGGGCTCCTCTGGGGAATCAGGCCGACCACCACCCGGGTTAAAAAGGGGGAGGCGGCAAGCATTTTCAGGTCAGTGGTACTCAGTTCCGGGCATGGAAATTTGGCGCATTGGGGACAGGCCAGAAATGGGGCATAGCGCTTATAAATGGGACAGAAAAAGCTCCGATTGTATATGCTTAAGGGATCTTCTTCATCATAGTCGAAGAGTTTGCATTCCATAAACTCAGGCTTGGGCAATATCACAGACCTGCCCATTGGTTATTCGAACCAGATCGTTTAGGTGCAAGGGAACCACAGATGCATCGGTCCCGGCTGGTGGGTAGATCATATCAAATGAACCGAGGCCTTGATCAATAAAAATTTGTACCCCATTGACCCCAAAGGGGCGAACGCCACCAATGAACACTCGCGAAACTTGGGTTTTTTTACCGTAATTCCCGCGCAGACGGGAATCTAGGCACTCCGATACAAAAAGGATCGCCCCAAAGATGGAAAGGCTTTCCCCTGGATTGCCCGGCGAGTGAGATTGCGGTGTATTCGGAAATCGGGGCCGGGCAATGACGGAAACGACAAGCAGCTCTTATCTTTCGATGCAGTGTTAACGAGATCCTTTTACCGGGTGAAATTTGTTGGAGGTTAAATTGAGAACACTGTAGATGTCAAGCCGGTTCGGTCGGCAGAAACAGAGTCCCAGAAGTCTTGGAATCCCGCCTTACAGAGCAAAATTTGGTCTACAGGTTCCCCGCCCTGGGCAGGGCGGGGACAGGGGAGGGTCGTCATGGTTATGTTT
>CAYZLB010000105.1:0-7797 GCA_964479235.1 uncultured Desulfohalobiaceae bacterium | reverse complement strand
CAAGCCGTAGACCGGAGGTCTATTTAACTGGGTGAAGGTGTGCTCCTTTTTTTGGGGTTGGCTTGCTAACCAAAACCCATAGAGGAACACCCGTGAAAGATCAAATATGGAAGGGGCCTACAGGCAAGGGGCTAAAGAGCCCGAGCTAAATCCTGCTCCGCAGGTCAGCTGAAGCAGCTGAATTTAACCGGGCAAGCCAACTGATGGTCAATTGGGCCACGAGCCCGAAAAATGACACCTGGGGATTGCTTCAGCGTAAATACTACCATCCCGCCTTTTGCCCCTTGCCTATAGCCCTTTTTCGGAACTTTAGTTTGCTAAAAATAGGGAGCTTGTGCTGGTCCTTCGCCAGGATCTAGATGCTGGGGAGGCGTAAGCATTCAGAGGATGTTGTTATAACATCCTCAATGTGCTATATTTTTGGAGATTGCTTCGGCGCAGACGCCTGTCGAA
The DNA here is from genome assembly GCA_964479235.1 of uncultured Desulfohalobiaceae bacterium. Classification (GTDB taxonomy): domain Bacteria; phylum Desulfobacterota; class Desulfovibrionia; order Desulfovibrionales; family Desulfothermaceae; genus Desulfovermiculus. Next base: position 7,344 of record CAYZLB010000105.1, on the reverse strand, counting down.
GACTCCTCGCAATGACGGGTTGTATCAACATTGTTGCCTCCCCCTGAACGGATACGAAAGAAGAAGCAGTGAGCGGAGAGAGGTGAGCGATGAGCAAGATGGGGAAAGAGATGAGCGGCGAGTGCTCAAACCATCCTTTAGCCTCTTTTCAGTAAGCCAGGGTCAACAAAATCATCTTGACATGGCCCTCATTACTATTCAATGCTTTGGATCAGCAAGCCTTATTCGATCCAGGTAGAAATCCCCTGAGGGTTTATGACCACTCTGCGCAAACAAACCGCCATCGGCCTCTTTGTCCTTGGGGCTTTGATTCTGGCTGTCACTGCCCTGACTGTCCTGGGCAGCGGAGGACTGTTTTCAGACACGACCCGTTTTGTCCTCTATTTTCAGGAGTCAATCAGCGGGCTGAATGTCGGAGCCCCTGTCTTGTTTCGAGGGGTGAAAGTGGGCCAAGTGACTGACATTCGTTTGACTGTCGACAGCAATGACATGGAGATACATATCCCGGTTATTGTGGAGATAAAACCTTTCCTCCTCAGCAAGGAGAGTAAAGCCCAAAACCTGGAACAAACCATGGAAGGTCTTATTGCCCGCGGTCTGCGGGGACAGCTGGCCTTGCAGAGCCTGGTCACCGGGCAATACCAGGTCTGCCTCGATTTTTTTGCCCAAAGCAGGACAACGTATACCAAACACTCCACAGATTATCCTGAAATACCAACCATCCCTTCCAGCCTGCAGGAGCTGACCTCCAGTGTGTCTGAAATTCCCCTGCAGGAAATGGCTCACCAACTGACCCAAGCCATAACCCGCATGAACCAGCTCTTGGGCCACGAAGACCTGGAACAAAGCCTTGGTCATCTGCGCCGGACCCTACACAATGCGGAACAATTAAGCAACACGTTAAAAACAACTGTGCCTCGCGCACTGTATTCTTTCAGATCCACTTCCAATGCGACCCAGGAGCTTATTGTTCAAGCCGGGTCCGACCTGGAGCGCTTACAGGCCAGCCTGACCCAAACTGCTGAGCGGGCAGAAAAATTATTGACCACGGCAGACAGACATATCGGACCTTTGCTTTCTGCTTTGGAACAGACCTTCACCACTGCCGGCTCCACACTGGAACAGACCAGGACCTCCCTTTCTGAGCTGAGCAGCCTGATCAGTCAGGACTCCGGCATGAACCAGGAACTGATGCAAACCTTGAGGGAATTTCAAGATGCCGCCAGAGCAGTCCAGAATCTCTCTGATTATCTGGAACGCCATCCTGAGGCCTTACTGCGGGGCAAGAGGGGGTATTGAAGCGTAGACTGTAGCCGGAGGTCGGAGATCGGACTTCGGACCTCGGACTTCGGAGATCGGACCTCGGACTTCGGAGATCGGACTTCGGACTTCGGAGATCGGACTTCGGAGATCGGACCTCGGACTTCGGAGATCGGAGGTCGGTGCCGCCGCTGGCCACAGACGGCCAGTGTGATCGATAAAGAAACTTATGGATTGCCTTTCCCGTCATTGCCCGGCCCGGATCATATGAGTACACCGGGATCAGGCTGGCCGGGCAATCTAGGGGAAAGCCATTCTATCTGCTCTGGATTCCCGCCTAACAATGAGAAGGAAATATGCATGAAAAAGCTCTTCATCTGCCTCTTAGTCCTCCTTGTGTCCGCCCTGGGCTGCGCTTCCTCCCCCCCGGCCAGGTTCTATCTGCTCAATGTTCCTGCCAGGGGACAGAAGACACAGCCAGAACATTCGTCGACAGATCGGGTCTCCCTCCAGGTCCAGGTTCCGGAATATTTGGATCGACCCCAGATCGTTGTCCGGAAAGGAGAAAATCGACTTTCCTTGTCCGAGCTGGACCGCTGGGCCGAACCCTTGTCCAGGATGATCACCAGAGTCCTCAGCCAGGAGCTGGCCGCAGGGCCATCTCCCGTCCGGGTCAATGCGCCCGGCTCGTCAGCAGAGGAGTCGCAGATATGGGTCCAAATCCTTCGCCTGGACGGAACCCCCGGGGGCAGCGTGCATCTTGCCGCCGATTGGCGGATTGCCCCATCCAGGAGGGACAACGCCCAGGTCCACTCCTTCTCAACCGAAGTTCCCGCCTCTGCTCACTGCATGGACAGCCTAGTCCAGGCTCATGAACAGGCAATCCAGGAGCTGGCTGCGGAGTTGCGGAAGGCGTTGAGCAGGAGGTGGTAGGCGGGGATTTATATGAAAAACAGTTATTGGTTAATGGTTATCAGGATCTGATTGGGAATCCCTTTTTTATCTGTTCCCAATCGGTATCTGTATCGGTATCGGGATCCGGGATCGTTTCTTTCTTCGTTCCAAGGGTCCTCCCCTGGAATGTCTTCTTCTTACGGCTCCAGCCGTCCTCTTTTGCATTTCTGCTCTCAGGTTTTTGTGAATTCATGAAGAAGGGGGCCGGAGCCCCAAGAGAAGACGTCACGAGGGAGGACCCTCGTAACGAAGAAAAAGGCTTCAGTTCTTTTTCGACATTCCCACGCAGGCAGTAATCCAGGCATCCCGGCATATAATGGAGCGACATAAGATACCAAGGCTTTCCACTAGATTGCCCGGCGAGTGAGATTGCGATGTGTCCAGAGATCGGGGCCGGGCAATGACGGAAAAGGCATGCGACTCCTATCTTTCGCTGTAGTGTTAAGGGGAATAAGAAAACCCCCCTCAAGATGGAATCCAAGGGGGGTGTCTTCTTTTTCTCATTCTTTGTACCGACCTCTGACGATCTTCTGCCGGCAACAGCTTACCGACCACCGGCTCTACTCGTTCACTGCCTTGCAAGGCTCTTCCTGAGACGGCTCCAGGCAGACCAAGGGCCAGACCTCATCGATATGCTCTACAGTCTTCACCTGCAGCTTTTTCCTCAGATCGGCCGGGACCTCGCTGAAGTCCTTGGCGTTTTGGGCCGGGATGATAACCATTTTCACCCCGGCTGCCGCAGCGGCCAGTATCTTTTCCTTAATCCCGCCCACAGGCAGGACCCGGCCGCGCAGCGTAATCTCCCCGGTCATGGCCACGTCGTTGCGCAAAGGCTGGTTGGTCAGGGCCGAGAGAAGGGCCATGACCAAAGTCACCCCGGCTGACGGTCCCTCCTTGGGTGTGGCCCCGGAGGGAACATGGATATGGATGTCCCGCTTTTCAGCAAAGTCCGGGTTGACCTGCAAACGATCTGACCTGGCCCGGGCATAGCTTAAAGCGGCCTGGGCGCTTTCCTTCATCACTTCCCCTAACTGTCCGGTCATAATCAGTTTGCCTTTGCCGGGCAGGGTGGAGACTTCCACGTGCAGGATTTCACCGCCAACCGAGGTCCAGGCCAAACCCAGAGCCACGCCGGCCGGAAGATCCTTTTCCCGTTCCTCTTCCAGATAGCGGGGCACTCCAAGGTACTTGGCCACATTCCCGGGAAGAATCCGAAAGGCCTTGGTCGCTCCTTCAGCTACCTGCCTGGCCACTTTCCGGCAGATGGAACCGATTTCCCGCTCCAGATTGCGAAGTCCTGCCTCCCGGGTATAATCCCGGATCACCCGGGACAAGGCCTGATCGCTAAATGATATCTTATCCCCTTTCAACCCGTTTTCCTCAATCTGCCGCGGAAGGAGATACCGCTTGGCTATCTTGATCTTTTCCTGCTCTGTGTAGCCCGGGATTCGGATCACTTCCATCCGGTCCAAAAGTGCGGCCGGAATGGTATCCAGGATATTGGCTGTGCACACGAACATGACGTTGGACAGGTCAAAAGGCACATTCAAATAATGATCGGTAAAAGAGTTGTTCTGCTCCGGATCCAGGACCTCAAGCAAGGCTGAGGAAGGATCCCCCCGAAAATCCGTGCCTACCTTATCGATCTCGTCCAGCATGAACACCGGATTCTTGGTCCCTGCTTCCTTGATGCCCTGGATAATCCTTCCCGGCATGGACCCGATATAGGTCCGGCGATGGCCGCGGATTTCAGCCTCATCCCGCATACCGCCTAAGGACATGCGTACGAATTTACGGTTCAAACTTCGGGCGATGGATCGGCCCAGAGATGTCTTGCCCACCCCTGGAGGGCCGACAAAACAGAGAATTGGTCCTTTCATTTTGGGATTGAGCTTCCGAACGCTCAAATATTCCAGGATGCGTTCCTTGACCTTTTGCAAGTCGTAGTGATCTTCATCCAGGATCTTTTCCGCCTTTTTAATATCCAGCTGATCCTTGGATGCCTTTTTCCAGGGCAGCTCGACCATCCAGTCCAGATAGGTCCGAATGACAGTGGCCTCAGAAGAATCAGGATGCATGTTTTCCAGCCGGTTCAGTTGCTTATGAACTTCCTTCTTGACCTCTTTAGGCATCCCGGCCTTGTCGATCTTCTTGCGCAAATCATCAAATTCCTCATCCTCTTCTTCGTCCTCGCCCAATTCCGACTTGATAGCCTTTAATTGCTCGCGTAGAAAAAACTCTTTTTGGGCCTTGTCCATGCCTTCCTTGGCCATATTCTGGATTTTGCTCTGCAGGGTGGCTACTTCCACCTCCTTCATCAGTTGGCGGTTGACCCTCTTCAGACGCTCCATCGGGTCTACATCCTCCAGAATAGCCTGGGCCGTTTCTGTCGGCATGCGCAGATTGGAGGCGATCAGATCAGCCAACCGACCTGGCTCCTGCACACTGTTTAAGACAGACATGATCTCTGAAGGGTCCATGCCCCGCAAAGAGATTATTTTTTCACTCTGCTCCCGGGCTGTACGCATCTGGGCCTCGGCATCCGGGCCAATCTCTTCCAGTTCCTGCTCGGAAATAGCTTCGATATTGACCACTGGATATGGATCCTCCTGGACCACTTCCGTAACTTTGGCCCGGGACAGACCTTGAACCAGGACCTTGAGCCGCCCGTCCGGCATCTTGAGCATGCGCATGATAAGAGCCACAGTCCCGGTATGATAGACATCGTCAAGCCCTGGCTCGTCCATCTTCTCATCCTTTTGCGTGGCGATAAACACATATCGTTTGTCGTTTAAGGCCGCTTCTATGGCCTTGACAGATTTGTCTCGACCAACAAACAAAGGAAGAATCATATAATTAAAGACAACGATATCCCGCACGGCCAAAAGGGGCATTTGAGCAGGAAAATCCATCTTTTGATTGTCATTTTCCCCATTTTCTTCCTGAATGACCACCTTGGCCGGTGGTGTTTGGTCGGAGTGCATCTGTTGAGTCAGTTCATCAAAACTGGCGTTTTTCTTCTCATCAGTCATACTGGATCACCTATATTTCATGATTTCAGGGTTGCTCAAGCACCAAAATAAGGAAAGTATGCATCCTTTTGGACCCCGTAAAGGCCTTTAGCCACCGGGGACAACTCACCAGAATACAATAATACACAAAAGCCCAGGAGCAACCCCTTGACAGGAAATTCTGGGCAAGCAAGGAGACTTTGAAAGAAAGGAATCTCTTGGGGCTCCGGCCCCCTTCTTCTTGAACTCACAAAAACCCGAGAGCAAAGACGGTAGGTCATAGTTGGTGTTTTTTTCCAGACTTCGGTTCTCCAATTTCGATATGCATTTTATCTCAATCACCACGACTGACAAAAGTTCTTCCATCTCAAGTTGTTAGCTACAAAATCCCTCTGTCCTGAAAACTGTAGTAGCTGTCTTCAGCGACCACCAAATGATCCAAAACCCGAAGCCCGACTTCTTGAGCTGCCTTTTGAATCCGTTTTGTCAGGTCTTTATCCTGAATTGACGGAGCAGGATCGCCACCCGGATGATTGTGAACCAGAATTACCCCCGCCGCTTTCCATTGCAGGGCCAGGGCCAATACCTCCCGGGAGTATACCGCGGCCTGATCAACAGTACCCTGAGCCACCTTGGCAAATGTAATTAATCGATTTTTATTATCCACCAAAGCAACCCAAAAGCTTTCCACTGCATCGCTTCCCAGTCTGGAACAGGCCATTTCTGCTACCGCTGACGGAGTGCACAGCTGTTCACGGTTGCGCAAAGGGGCCTCCTGCAATCTGGCCCAAAACTCCCGCCACAGGCCCCAGAAGGTTTCCAGCCCAGGCCCAAATCCATTGACTTCCCGCAACTCTTCCGGCCGGGCAGTGAATATTCCTTTTAAGGACCCGAATTTCTGGAGTAAGTCTTTGGCCAGGGGTTTGGTATCTTTGCGAGGCAGGGCATAGCCCAAAAGAAGCTCCAGGATTTCATAATCGGCCAGGCTTGTTCGATCCTGGACAAAACGTTCCCTGAGCCGTTGACGATGGCCTACGTAATGTGGTTTCTCAGACATAACAACCAAACACCTGCATCATGCGGCTGACCACAAGTTCTTGGGCCTGGGACTGGCTCAGATCTCCGGATTTTATCCCTGATTCGGCCTCCAAGGCCATGGTCCACAGCCTGATCAGGCGCTTCGGCCCAAGTCGTTGGGCCATCTGTGTTTTCTCGGCCTTGACCCGGCCGGGCATCCATACTTTCTCTTGTTCTCCGGCCTGTAGCTGCCAAAGAATCCTGGCTTCACGCACGATCAGGGCTAAAAAAGGCATAACCATTTCTGCATTCCCCTCCAGTTGGTTACGCAGAATGGTCCGCCAAACATCTTTCTCCTGCCCTTTGCGTTGCAATGCACGGATAAAACCAAAAATATCCAATTCCGGCTGAAATGACAAAACATGCAAGTCTTGGGGCTGCATGACTTTGCGCTCAGCCAGGAGCAGTTCCAACTTTTCCAATTCGTTTTTCAACCCTGCTGCATCCAGGGGTAAAGCCTGGACCAGGACTGATTGAATATGCTCAGCTATGCTGATCCCCTGAGCATCTGCCCATTGTTTCACTCGCTGCTGCACAGCCTTGCGGTCCAATCCCGCCGATCGCCATACCCAGCCTTTTTTTTCAGCTACTTTCCAAAAGGCCTGTTTTTGCAAAACAACCGGGACAGGAGCCTTTCCTCTCTCCCATTCCTTTTCCAGACAAAAAAAAGGCCAGATTCCCTGCCGGAACCGGCCCAAGATTGGGTGCAGCTTTTTCCACCCATCGGCCTTGAAATGCTCTGCCCGCCGCAGGACAACAGCCGTGGGCCGTCCGAGAAGATTTGCCCAGGTCAGATTCTGCCAATATGTATCTGGAATTTCCTCATCAGCCCAAAAATATAGGACTTTCCACTCGTCATCCTGCTTGGTCACCAGAGTATGAATGTATTCCTTGATCAGTTGCCCGTCCGGGCAGATACAGAAGGTAAAACCATGGCGGGTGCTTTGAGTCATAGCATTGGATATGGGTTATCTGTTATTCGTTCTATGTGCTCGTAAACAGAATAAAGAATCGCCGGACTCGTTGCTTCAAAATCCGGAAC
>CAYZLB010000104.1:0-7808 GCA_964479235.1 uncultured Desulfohalobiaceae bacterium | reverse complement strand
ACAAACAGATTCCAAGGATTCTGCCTCATTGTAAAAGGGAACTACAAGGCTAAATACAATTTCATCATTCAAGATCTCCATTTCGTTGCCTCTTGTTAATATGCTAATATCCATATTAAAAATATAATAAGAGAATATTGCAGCTTATATAAGATCAAGAAGGTATTCAATTAGCTGACAATCAGCATTCTATGCAACAGGCCGGAGGAGATTTCATAAAAATGAAAAAAATCGGTGTCCATATGCTTTCGTTGGTGTTTTGAGCATCATTAACTGCTTTCAAGGACAGCTTCCTTTGTCCTGTAGCGTCTTCTTTCCTCATCTTTTCCCACATACTGCCTTTCCGGCGGCAGGTAATTTCGTCCCAGACGGTAATAGTAGGAGGTAACCGGTTTTTTGTTTTTCACCAGATGAATCTTGCGAATATCTCCCATGCTCATGAAGCTGCCTGTAACTTTTTTTTCTTTGAGGTCATCAAAGTCCTCACTGACTAGGATCATATCCCGTCCGGCATACTTTTCTGCCGGGAACCAGAAGGCGTACATCAGGCTGCTTTTGCAAAAAAAGTTCCTTCCTGCTGTTTCCTGGACACCCTCGGTTGGGTCAATATGTTTTTTTTCAAGGATCTTGGTTCGGTAAAATGCCAGACCGCTGGCGATCCGGTATTTGTCCAGGCCAACGACCAATGGTGAATTCAGCTCTGTTTCCAGTCTGTCTTCAAGGTCCTCGATGTGTGAAGCCAGGTAATGCCAATCCAGGAGGAACGGTTGATCCCCAGGATACGGAAGGCCCGGAAATCCGAGGACTGCGTGATAGAGTACGGCCCCCAGAATCATGAGCGTGCCCAGGATGGTTGCCGGCCAGCTCCGCTGCACGACAGAGAGGAGGCGATGACAATACAGCCCTGAACCCGCCGCCATGGTGGAGGCCATGAAAGGCAGGACAGCCAGCCAGACCGGAGCAGTCCAGTTCAGCTTGACCTGCCTGAAGAGGCTGAAAAAGAAGAAGACGGCAAAGGGCATAAGGGTAAAGACCAAAGAAAAGAGAGTTTGTGATCTACCGGCTTTCTCCTTCATCCAAAGCTCTGGGCTCCACAGTTTGCCTTTCAAGAACGCGGCTGCGGAGAGCAGGCCTGCGGGTGTAAGCAAAAGGAGGACGGAGCCAATCAGTGCAGGCAGGGAAAAAGAGAAGCCGCCTGCAACTCGCCGTGGTCCCTGAAAAACAAATGAGACCCAGTTGTTTTCCGCATTCCAGATAATCACTGGAGAAAAAATAAGCAAAGCCAATCCTGCGCCGATGTAAGGTTCGGGTTTGGTCAGCCATTTGCGGGAGTCCCTGTGCAGAAGGAGAAAGATACAAATACTGGGTACCAGCAGAGCAATCGTATACTTGGATAGCATGCCCAGGCCCAAGCCAAGTCCGACGCCATACCAGGATCTGGCCTGCTCCTGGATCAGGGCCTTGTACAGGAAGAACAGGGTGGCCGCCCAGCAGGCAATGAGTGGTGCATCCGGGGTGCTCAAAAATCCGGTACAGAAAAAGGCTGGCAACACACTGACCAGAATGAGGACCCGAAAGGCGGTGGAGCGGTCATACATGGCCCAAGCGGTCTGAAAACAAAAGACTGCTGTAATCATCCAGCTGACAAAGGCCACCAAGCGGACAGACCACTCCGAAGTTCCGAGAAGTTCAGTGCTGATTCGAATCAGCCAGGCCAGCAATGGAGGATGATCCAGGTAGCTCAATGCCAAATGCTGTCCGTAATTCCAATAATATGCCTCTTCATGCAGAAGCTCCGGCAATCCCATGAAAACCAGACGCAGGGCCACGGTGTACCCGAGGATCAAAACAGCCAGTATGCGCCAGCGCATCTCTGGACTGTGGGCAGAGGAGGGAAAGACCAGGAAGGCACTGCCCAGATAGTTAATGATTGCCGCTGAGAAGATTGCCGCAGCCAAGGCCAGAGAAACCGGCCAGTGCCAGGAGCCGGCGAGCAGGGCCAGGACCCCGCCGCGGAAAAAGAGGGCCAGCAAGGCGATTCCAATGAAGAGCAGGCCGTTTGGTGCCGGCATTGCCCATTCCCTCTTGGGTACGGCAAACGCCCAGTTTCGATTCAGGCAATAATTGCTCACAGCGGCAGCTGCAAAGCTGATTGTGTTGGCCGGACCCATTCCGGCCCCGGCCAGAAACAGGCCCTGAAAGACCAAAAAATCGATGAGCATTCCGAGTATGCCGACCAGGGCGAATCGAAAGCCGGTGCGCCTGGAGATATTGCCCCCGGCCAGTTCAAAGAGCTGACGGCAATAGGAGCAGGCGACTTGCAAGGTGAGCTTGGAATGGCCGTTTCTTCGGTCCTGAAACGTAATGGGTACTTCACCAATCTTCAGCCCGTCGGCCCGGACCAAAAGGGCGAGCCCGATCTTAAACCCCGGGACGTTCCGGTCCAGAGACAGCAGAGTATCTTTCTTTACCGCAAAGAACCCGGACAGGGGATCCAGGATGTCGGTGAGCACCCGGGCCGGCAAGGCGGCAAGCCTGGAAATCCAGACCCGGGCCAGAGACCAGCCGGGAGTGCACCCGCCGGGAACATATCTGCTGCCCACAACCATATCCTTTTTCCCGGCCAGAATGGGTCGCAGCAGATCCGGAATGGATTCCGGGGGATGGCTCAGATCAGCATCCATAACGAGGATAATGTCCCCGGTCGAGGATTCCGCCCCGGCGAACACGGCTGAAGCCAGGCCTTTGTCTTTCTGCCGGTGGATGAGCTTGATCCGATGCTCAGTCGCCCACTGGCGAACCTGCTCCCTGGTCCCATCTGTTGAATCGTCGTCAACGACAATCACCTCCAGCTCAATGCCCGGGAGCTGGGTATCACCCACTTCAAAAATTCGCTTGAAAAGATCATTGATGTTTCCGGCCTCATTGATTGTGGGAATGATGATGGACAGACGATCCATGAGCAGCCTTTCCTGTCTGATCAGATTTTTGGTGAACAGCCGCCAGCTTGATCCAGGACGCGACTGCTCAGTGGGTGAAGAATCATTAAGCGTAGGTAAAGCCGTGGAAGCCCCACTTGCCAGGGCCGGGCCGGAGCATTCCTGTCCAGGATTGTCAGCCCAGCGGCCGGGAGCGCAACGCCGCGCACATTCAGGATCATGTATAGGACATGAATGCTTACGCTTTGCTTACCTGAATATTACGGCTTGGTAATATTTCTCAGTATGCTTTGCATGGATGCAAAGGGGGGAGGTATGAAAGACGGTGAACTTGAAGGGTGCTCAAGGAGCGCATGCCTCGGCTGTGAATGGCCCCAAGGACTGGGCACAGGGGGAGCAAAGAGAAGCCGGTTTTTCGTTATGTAGGAAAGTATCGCCAGTTCAGCTCAAGGATCAGCCCTGGGGCTGACGGGCAATACGACGGTAAAAACGCTGCCTTTATTCAAGGCGCTGGCTACCTGGATCCGGCCGCCGAGCCTGTGGACAATTGCCTTGGCCAGGCTCAGCCCAAGCCCGCTGCCCGTCTCGGAGCGGACTTCTGCACCGCGATAAAATCGTTCGAAAATTTCGGAGATTTCTTCTTCGTTGATCCCTATGCCTGTATCCTCAAACTGGATACGGACTCGATCGTCCTGCTTTGCTGCTGAAATGGATACTGATCCGTTCGGCCGATTGTACTTTATGGCATTTTCCAGGAGGTTGGTGACCAAACGCTGGAGCATGTTCTTGTTCGAGTCGATAGTTACTTTTTCCGAAAGGGAGGTTGTGATCTGAACCCCCTTTTCCTGAGCAATAGGTTCAAACAGTTCACAGGCGTAGCCAATCAACCCGGGTATATCGATCGGCTCGGTTCTGATTGGAGATGTTCCGGCTTCTGCTTCGGTAATCTCCAGCATGGTATTGATGATGCTGATCAGCTTGTCGCATTCCTCAATGGTGCTGGCCGCCATCTCCCGGTAATTTTCAATGCTGTCCCTGTTGATCAGGGTCATCTCCGCGATCCCGCGGATTCGGGTCAGGGGACTTCTTAAGTCGTGGGCGATATTGTCACTCATCTCGCGGATACTTTTGATCATGGACTCAAGACGATCCAGCATGTGATTGAAAGTATTGCTCAGTTCATCGATCTCAAGGGCTCTTTGCCGGACAGAAACTCGTTTCTCAATCGAGCCCGTTGATATCTGCCGGGCGGTCAAGGTCACATCCTCCACTCCTTTCATGGCCTGACGAGCCAGGAGCCATCCGAAACATGCAGCCATGATGGTCAGCGGCATCATCAGCAAGACAGCCATGTTTCGCACAAAAGCCAAGAATTCCTCATGGCTTTTGAGGGAGATGCCCATATTGAATATGTAGTCCGACCCAAGATAAGCGTAAACGGTACGAAATCCGTCCTTACGGTTCGGAGTGAGTACAGTTTGTATCAGGTGTCTTCCAGATGATTTGAGAGTGCGCAATGTTTCCAAAGGTACAGCAACAGACTGGAACTTATCAATATTTACTGCTGTGAGAATCTGGTTGTCTGTGGTCATCAGCCGATAAAAATTGCTGCTGATTTCAGGTGATTCGTATTCGATCTGCTTCTGAACCAATGCTACTCCCCCTTGTTGCATAAAGAACGAAAACTCTTGGACCTCATTTTTCAGGTCAGCATCAATATTTTCCAGATCAAATACTGCAATCTGATGGTAAATGAACGATAAAGCCAAGGAAAAGGTAAGGAGGAAGACGAATGTGTACCAGATAGTGAGTCGGAAAGATAGGGTGCGAAATATGTTACGTCCCTTCTTTGAGAACATAGCCCACGCCCCTGATGGTATGAATGAGTTTCGGTTCAAATTTGCGGTCGATTTTGTCCCGCAAATGGCACATCCTTGCTTCTACAACATTTGTTTGGGGGTTGAAGTTGTAATCCCAAACATGCTCCATGATCATGGTTTTAGAGACCACTTGTCCGGCGTTGCGCATCAGATATTCCAATAGAGAAAACTCCAGGGGCTGCAGCTCGATGCGCGTTCCGGCCCGGAACACCTTGCGGGTATGGATGTCCAGCGTCAGATCGGAGACTTGGAGGCGGGTCGGATTCGACAATCCGCTGGACCTGCGGATGAGTGCCTGCAATCTGGCCAGCAGCTCTGAAAAGGCAAAGGGCTTGACCAGGTAATCGTCCCCCCCGGCTTGCAGGCCCTGTACCCGTTCATCCACTGTCCGCTTGGCGCTCAAGATCAATACAGGAACAGTGATGCCCCGGCTGCGCACGCCTTCTATGACCGACAACCCGTCTGTCCGGGGCAACATGATGTCGATGACCGCCGCATCATAGGGTTCATTGAGAATCATGTGCAGCCCATCTTCACCGTTGTCCACATGATCCACCGCAAAGCCGGCCTGTCTCAGGCCCTGAACAATGAAGAAGGCGATTTTCTCATCGTCTTCAACCACCAAAAGCCTCATCGTGGTGCTCTCCTTATGAACTTGGACCATGTGTTCACCTTCTGCTTCCTCAAAGGGTTGAGGCATAAAATATTTTGGATCTTCACACAACGTGTTTATTGATGCTGAAAATTACGGCCAGATGATGCAAAAATTATAATTTGGTAATTTTGCCCCCTGGATTTGAAAAAGAGTGCATTTTGGTTTGGCGCGTTATGTGCTTTTGTATGAAAATGCGGTTTTGGTCTCTGTGTTTTGATCTCTGGATATCGAAATCGGGATCGGAATCGAAATCGCTTTTCATGCTTCGTTGTGCCTGCGCTTTGGCAGACATGTGGGTTAGTTGGAGCATGTGGGATCTGGAAATGTTTTGGCCGAAATTAGGAGGGTTTGTGTCATATAAAACCGGCTGACAACCGACTAAAAACAGATCAAACCTTGAACAAAGGCTTTAGCCTTGAATGATTCTCAGGTTCATCTCGAACACAAACTGCAGCAACATCACCAGGCAAGCTATGGGTGGGCGGTAGCCTGCTGCAGGTACGATTATGAGCAGGGAGCGGAAGTCTTACAGACGGCGTATTTGAAGATACTGGAAGGACGAGCGGTATTTAACGGCCGATCCAGCTTTAAGACCTGGCTGTTCAGCGTTATCAGGAACACTGCCAGGGATCAGCTTCGAAAGGAACAGATCAGATCGGTTGTGCTGTCTACATTGAGGCTTGAGCCTGTAACCTATCCAGATCCGGATGAAGAAATGAGCCGCAGCTTGGAGGTGGATCGGCTCGTAGCTGCTCTTTCCTCCCTGTCCAAACGGCAGCAGGAAGTTCTGCATCTGGTGTTTTACCAGGATTTGACTATTCAGGAGGCCGGACACGTTCTGGGCATTTCCCCCGGAAGCGCAGCTCGGCACTACGCGCGGGGCAAAGCCATTCTCAGGGACAAGCTGGCGGATTGGAGTGAGCCATGATTTTTGGTCCAAGGAAAGAAGAACATGATCCTGCATCCTGCATGCATGATCAGAAGATCATCAGGTTATTTCACGCTCAAAAAGCGCATTACGCAAACAGAGCACCGGACTTTTCCAAACTTACGGCTGGGACTCGGCGGCGGGTCACGAATCGTTCGAGGCCAGGCCAGGCCTTGTCTGCAATTCCAGGCGGGAAACGGGCTGTTGCCTTTGGGACTGGGCTGATTCTTTTGCTGGCTGGTTCCTTGGTCATCCAGCAACGTATGCTCGCTCCGCAGACGGATTACGGTATGTACACTCAGGCACGAAACATCGTCAGCTGGCACGCCCCATCCGATTCCCTTTTCTTGGCAAATCCTCAGTTCCGGTATCTCAAAGACTACATGGACTGGCAAGGTCCTACAAATGAGCTTTTCACAACAGGCATCCGCGGATCTTTGGGCGGATAATCAAAGAGAAAACAGCAAACCAAGGAAGTCTGCCATGAGATTTCAGTCAGTATTCATCGTCTCAATGCTCTTTCTCCTCTTGGCTGGCAGTGCTCAGACAGGTTCAGCAGAACATTTTGCCCGGGAAAGCCATTCCATGACTGGGTCTATGCACACGATTCAACACCAGCTGATTATGCCCCATCTCATAGCCAGGCATCAAAAGGACCTGCAATTGAGCGCTGAGCAGGAACGCCTGATCAAAGAGCAGATTCAAAAGACCCAGAAAACAATCGCCAGCCTTGAGTGGGACATATCGGAAAACGTCAGCGAATTAGAAGAACTCCTGGCCCAAAGCCCGGTGAACGAGGAAGAGGCGCTGAATGCATTCAATGCCCTTTTGGAGCTGGAGAATAGCATCAAGCGCATTCGGTTCCGGGCCATGCTCCGGATCAACAATACCCTGAACCAGGAACAGAGACAGATCCTGAACACCTTAAGCCACGAGCGGTAGTATGCACACCCTGCGCAATGTCCTGCCGGACGCAATTCTTTTTTTGCTTATTATTGTCTGCGCCTACATTGTGGACAGCTTCCTGCATCTTCTCGGCCGGGAGGCCTGGGGCCGGTTCATGGGGCTTCTGGGCGTTGTCTTTTTGCTGATCTCCCTTCTTTACTCGGCCAGAAAACACAAACTGATCCGCCGGGGAAGCCTGAAGTCATATCTTCGTCTGCATGAATCTTTGGCCTGGCTGGGTTCGATCATGATCCTGGTGCATGGGGGCGTCCATCTCAACGCGGTTCTGCCCTGGCTGCCGATGATAGCCTTAATCATCGTCCTGGCCAGCGGAATAACCGGCAAATACCTGCTGAAACGAGCGCTGGCCACCGTTCACTCCAGGCGGCAGGGGCTCATGCAGCAAGGTCTGTCTGCCCAGGAAGCAGACGCCCGTCTGTTCTGGGATGCCCTGGTGGTTG
>CAYZLB010000103.1:0-7886 GCA_964479235.1 uncultured Desulfohalobiaceae bacterium | reverse complement strand
TGCTCGCATTATTGTTACAGATATAATCTTTATTACAATATTTAAATTTTATATTTCCTACATTCCCCATTATAGGTTTTCTGTTCGTGTCTCCAAATGACTCACCTAAACCTACCTCTCTTCTTGCTAACGTATTATCTCCATATGTATCACTATCATATGTATCATAATTTACCTTACAAGCTGAGTTGTTTTTATCATCATAATATGATAATATAATTGTATTTTCTGCAGATAATGTTCTATTTATTCCTAACATTGTATAGTTTCCTGTGGGATCATACCCTGACATGATTATATCATTACGTAACATCCAAAAGCCAGATCGTAAATTTTGTTCCATTTGAGTCAATTCAGATTGCTTCAAGTATATCATATTAGTAGATATAAATAATTGATATATTGCTGATAGAACTATAGCAGATATTGCTAAAGAGACAAGTAGCTCTATTAAAGTAAATCCATAATGATTGTTATGAACCATATGTCATTTTATTAAAATTCTTGATCATGTTTCCCAATCACTATTATTCCATTTTAAAACTGCTATTATGCCACTTTGAAGTGTTCCAATGGCAAATGCACTTCCCTTACGATTAGTAAGATATACATACCCAGATTTAGTACATGTACCAGTTGGCTTAAATGAAAAAAAATTATCATCATACGAGACAACATTTTCAGAACTTCCTTTAAAATCGGCATCACCAATGCCATAACTAACATCATTATCGTACTTACTAAAATTTACAACATTTATGTTTACAGTATTTCCATCATTATCTTCATAGTTTATAGCATACCGAGAATTGGCCACATCAAAAACAATTCTCACATCCTGATTCCTCTTCATCGCCTCCATCTTGGCTTTATGCATATTTGCATACAACTCTCTGGCTGCACTTTGCAGTCTATAATCCGGAATATACTCGCTCAAAGCAGACATACTCATCCCGGCCATAATAGCCAGGATGGCGATGACCACCATAAGTTCCATCAGGGTCAGGCCCTGCTGGCCGCCAAGTATTTTACCCCATGTACGCATAATCTATCATCAACCTTAAATGATAAAACAAGAGCTCAAGCACCTTGTAGAAGGCCGCCCTTGCCCTAAGAGCAGACCTGTATGTGTATATTTTAAGGCCCTGCGTATCCCCTGAATGCTTCCAAAAACACAACCTTAAAATACATATCTGGCTTCTTGGCGTGCTTCACGGCTTTGCGTGTGGATATGTTCAGGGTTGGGCATAGTACATCCAAAGCCATAACACTGCGAGGCTTGACCATCCGGGAACTCCAGACTTCCGCCTGGCCCAAGAGGACAAAAATTTTTCGCCCCTCCACACTAGCCACTTTATTACCGGATCAAGATGGCGGCTTTTTGCTGATACCTTGCGGGTTCCAGGTTCACGGTTCACGGTTATAAGAATAAAATCAATAAGATAGGGTGATATTGTAATTTCCGGGTTGGCCTTCGATAATCGTCAACAAAAACAACTAACTATGTAAGGACTTTTGACTGTCGAGTTCGTACTTGGCAATTTCATTCTTCGTATACCACTGATGGGGTATGGAAGCAAAAAAAGCCTGCATGGCCCTGCCCAGGCCATCCAAGTCGTTGGCCTCCAGGGCCTCATACACGGCAATCTTATTCTCTTCAGCTTCCACTGTCAGGTCAGTTAGATAGGCGAGGATATAATCGGTCAGGCTCTGCTTCACTTCCTGATTGGGATAACCAAGCTCAAACTTTCGTATTCCAGCCATTTGCCGTACCGACTTAATGGTTAGGTATCCAGTCTGAAATAAAATCATATACTTTTTCAGCGCTTGGATTGGATTTGGTTTCATTGATAAATACCATATCACCTGCTACCACAATAGCATCAAACTCCCGGACTTTGGCTGGGTTCCTTTTGTTTCGAACCCGGCGTCGAAGCATGATGTCGTCAATTTCCGAACATCCGAAATCCTCGCGCACGATCCGGGGCAGGCTGGGAGCCACAATATCCTCAACCAGGGTGCCCATCTTATTGGCCAAACCGCCCCAGCGACGATCGTTTTCTTTTTTGGATGCACGCATTTCCTCCTTGAAAGCATTCATCCCGTTTTTGAAAACTCGCATCTCGTTTTTGAAGTCAGTCACTCCATCTTTGAAAATTCGCATTTCATCCTTAAAGTCTCTCATCTCATCCTTAAAATCCCGCATCTCCCTTTTACAATTGTTCATTTCATGCTTTAGATCCCGCAGGGCCATTTCCGTTTTGGTATGCTCATAGGCCAGCTGCACCATGATCTCTTCCAAACGGTCCACCCGTCCAGCAACTTCGTGTACTTCAGGCATAGCCTATCTCCCTGGAATTTATATTTTTTGCCAGCTTTTGGGCAAAAAATATCTCAGATTTGCCGGAGGCAAAGCTGAACCTTGACTCCTGACCGGCAAACAAAATACCCTGTCTGCCAGCTGCAAGCCTTGACAATCTGCATGGAATATCACGTATAAGTGTCAAGGACAGAATAGATACTTTTGAAGGAGATTTCAATGCCTGATCTTATTGTCAATGTCGACCACATAGCCACCATCCGCCAGGCCAGGCTAGCCCATGAACCGGATCCGGTCCATGCCGCCCATCTGGCTGAATTGGGCGGGGCCCACGGAATTATTGTCCATCTGCGTGAAGACCGCCGCCACATCCAGGACCGGGATGTTGATCTGCTCAATCAAACCCTGGGCACCAAGGTCCACCTGGAAATGGCCGCAACAGAGGAAATGCAGGGCATCGCTTTAAAGACCAAGCCGTTTATCGTTTGTCTGGTTCCGGAAAAAAGGGAGGAGCTAACCACAGAGGGGGGCCTCAATCTCATCGGTCGGGAACAAGAACTCCAAGAATATCTGGACCCCATCCATGCGGCGGATATCACCTCCAGCCTGTTCATTGACTCCGAAATAGACCAGATCCAGGCTGCGGCCCAAATCGGTGCTGAATACATTGAATTGCATACCGGGCACTTTGCAGAAGCCGATTCCCGGGCCAAACGAAACCAGGAACTGGACCGGATCAGGGAAGGCATCGCCCAGGCCCACAACTTGGGCCTGAAGGTCAACCTGGGTCATGGCTTGACCTACGCCAACATCCATGCCTTTGCCCATCTACCTGGAATATCGGAGTTCTCCATTGGACACAGTATTGTCGCCCGGGCCTCCATGGTAGGCATGGAACGAGCCGTCCGGGACATGCTGAATATTATCCACAGGTTTTGTTGATCAAATGATTGTTGGCCTGGGAATTGATGTGATTGAACTCGGTCGCATTGAATCTATTTGGGATCGTTTTGGAATCCGCTTTGCAGCCAAAATACTCACAATCACTGAGCAGCAGGCTCTGCCTGCCTCGCCAATTGCGTATTTGGCCTCCAGATTTGCAGCCAAAGAAGCGGCGGTAAAGGCTTTGGGTACTGGATTCCGGGACGGAATCACCCTCCAATCCCTTGCTGTGCACAGCCTGCCCAGCGGTCAACCCAGGCTTGATATGCATGACCGGGCAGCCCAAGCCGCCCGGGCATTGGGGGCCCTCAGTTGGCATATCAGCCTCTCCCACTCCCGGAATACTGCCTGTGCGGTGGTTATCCTGGAAGATAAATAGACACGAAAGACCTCGAGAGAAGAGCCCACTGTAGAAAACGAGAAGCAACTCCGGTAGCTGGATTGGCAGTTCGGAACCTCCACATGCGCATCTGCCAATGACTGAACCAATAACTGTTTTTCATATATAAGGATACATTATGTATCGTCCACTGCTCACTCCGCAAGAAATGGTCAATTGGGATCGCTTGAGTATCAACGACTTCGGCTTGCCTGGGCATATGCTCATGGAAAACGCAAGCCGTGAACTCCTGCATACCCTGCGTCACGAAGTCGGATCTTTGTCCGGTAAACGGGTCGCTCTGTTTGCCGGTTCAGGAAACAACGGCGGTGATGCCTTTGCCTTGGCCAGGCACTTGGTTGACGAAGGGACTGTCTGCCTGGTTCTGCATACACGGGATCTGGACTCGTACACTGGAGAGACGGCATTTCATTTGGCCCTGGCAGACAAGGCCGAAGTGGTTATGACCCCGCTGAAAGGGTATAACCTGGAAGGACTCTGCATCCCGGACATTATTGTCGATGGCTTGCTGGGCACAGGATTTTACGGAGAGCTACGCGATGATTATCAGCAGTGGATCCAATACCTGAACCGCTTGGGCCGCAAATCCTTTGTTCTGTCCATAGACATCCCTTCCGGTATCAACGGATATACCGGCTGTCCCAGTCCCATAGCTGTCAAGGCGGATGTCACGGTTACCTTTGCCGCAGCCAAGATTGGTCTGCGCATGCCTGAAGCCAATGAATTCTGCGGACGACTCATGATTCAAAATATCGGCATACCCAGGGCGATCCAAGAAAACAACCCCCCGGGCTGCTATGAACTGGATGAACAGGTCTTTTCCCTGCTTCCCAAACCTTCTCACCTGGCCCACAAAGGAAACCACGGCCATGTCCTTATACTTGGTGGTTCCACAGGACTGACCGGTGCCCCGACCCTAGCCGCCCTGGGAGCCCTGCGCTGCGGCGCTGGCATGGTCACCGTAGGCTGTCCCCGAGGCTTGATCTCGGAAATCAAACAGGGCTGGCCGGATATCATGACCAAACCTCTCGGCCCGGGTTCGCAATGGACTGATGGATGCATGGCCGATCTGACAGACTTGCAGGCCTTTGATGCGGTCGTTGTCGGTCCAGGACTTGGCCGGACCGAGGGAGCCAGGGATTTTGTCCGGGCCTATATCCAAGCCGGCCCGCCACCCACGGTCTTTGATGCCGATGCGCTCTTCGCCCTGGCCCAGGAACAGGACATCGCCCGCAGTCTCCCGCCCAACAGTGTGCTCACCCCTCACCCCGGTGAAATGGCCAGGATCTGCCAGGAGAGTATCACCCATATCCAGACCCAGCGCCTGGATACAGCCCGGATATGGGCTGACAAACTCCAATCCACCCTGGTGCTCAAAGGAGCCGGCTCAATTGTTGCCGCCCCTGGAGAGCCCCTTCGCCTCTGTCCGGAAGCCTGGCCGCATTTGGCCCTTGGCGGTTCGGGCGATGTGCTTTCCGGAACAATCGCCACTCTCCTGGCCCAGGGTCTGAGCCCCTTTCACGCGGCCTGTACCGGCGTATTCTGGCATGGAGCCACTGGACGGATATTACAGGATGACTATCCCTGCCGGGGAAACCTGGCCCAAGACATCGCCCACGCCCTACCCCGGGTCCTTGAACTTTTTTCCAAACCCGGCTAGCAATGTACCTCTGTCGAAAACAAAACGTAACCAGGGTAAACCGTGAGCCCGGAACATTGAACCCGCAAGTGAATTTACAACTGGTGCCATATGAAAATTGCTGAAATTATGACCACAGAGGTCATCGCCGTCCAGCCGGAAACCAAAATCTCCCAGGCCGCCGGGTTGCTCCTTGAAAAACACGTCAACGGATTGCCCGTAGTTGATGAAGAAAATAATTTGGTAGGCATTCTCTGCCAAAGTGATCTCATTGTGCAGCAGAAAAAACTGCCATTACCCACAGTATTTACCTTGCTGGATGGTCTGATTCCCTTGACCTCTATGAGTCATCTGGAAAAAGAGGTCCAGAAAATGGCGGCAACAACAGTGGAACAGGCCATGACCCACAATCCCACCTCAGTTGGTCCGGATACTGAGCTTGAAGATGTGGCAGATCTGATGGTCAGAAAAAATTTTCATACCATCCCGGTGGTGGAAGACGGCAAACTAGTGGGAATCGTCGGCAAGGAGGACGTGCTCAAGACATTGCTCAGATAGGCAATATATCATGCAGTGTATCCTTTCCCATATTGACCATACAGAACGGCTGGGGCGTATACTTGCCCGGACCATGGTAGCTCAAGGAGTTTGCACCCTGTTGATTTCCGGACAGTTGGGGGCGGGGAAGACCACCCTTATCCGCTCTATCGTGGCCAATCTCCCCGGGGGAGAAGGGGCTGAGGTCAGCAGCCCAAGCTTTAATCTGGTCAATGTCTATCCAACCCAGCCGGAAGTAGTCCATATAGACCTGTACCGGCTTGGGCAGTTTGGAATGGATGAATCTCTGGTCGAATATCTGGATTCTGAGCAGGCTATTCTTCTTGTAGAATGGGCGGAGTTCCTCCCGGACAGTGTTGTGCCGGAAAACAGCATTTGGCTGACGATTGAGCTTTCGGAAGAAAATAGGATCGTTTACCTCAACGCGAATGGAGATTGGGCGAAAGATTGGTTACAGAGGATGAAATCGGCAAACTCATCGTTGCTATTTCACTAGCTCCAACCCAGTCCCCGGCGTGGCCGGTCGAATCCCCCAGTCGCCTGCAGACGTGCGCCTGGCCCAAGAGGGCGAATAACTATTCGTCCCTGCTTCCCGCTCGCCGGTTGTGTCCCAGATCACACCGACGGTCTACGAATAACAAATAACCGATAACTAATAATTTTCCCGCCAGCGGCGGCACTGAACAGGAGCAGCACACCGTCATGAAGGTCGTTGTCCAAAAATTCGGTGGATCCTCGGTTGCGGATCTGCACTGCATGCAGCAGGTCCAGGCCAAGGTCCAGCGCAAGCTGGATCAAGGGTACAAAGTTGTAGTAGTCCTTTCGGCTATGGCTGGGGAAACGGATCGGCTGTTAAAGCTGGCCAGGGAATGGTCAGATCAGCCCCACCCCAGTGAACTGGATGTTTTGTTGACTACCGGAGAACAGATATCGGTTGCCTTGTTTTCCATGCTCCTGCAAAAGAGCGGAATCAAGGCCAGATCCCTGCTCGGTTTTCAAATTCCAATCCACACTGATCCCAACTATGGCCGAGCCAGAATCCTGGATATCAACTCGGACCAGCTTCGTGATTTACTCGAACGCTTCAACGTCCTGGTTGTGGCCGGGTTTCAAGGCTGTGACTGCAACAATCATCTGACCACCCTGGGCCGCGGGGGATCGGATACCAGCGCCGTAGCTTTGGCCGCTGCCCTGCAGGCTGAGGTCTGCGAAATATATACCGATGTGGCCGGCGTATATACTACAGACCCAAATGTCTGTCCCCAGGCCAGAAAACTGCCCAAGATCGCTTATGACGAGATGCTGGAGATGTCCAGCATGGGGGCCAAGGTCTTGCAGATACGTTCCGTGGAATTTGCCAAAAAATACAACGTCCCGGTCCATGTCCGGTCCACCTTTTCCGACGAAACCGGGACGCTTCTTGTTCAGGAGGACGAAGATATGGAAGCTGTTCTGGTTTCCGGTATTGCCTATGATAAAGATCAAGCCCGTGTAACCCTGGTAGATGTTTTTGACGAGCCAGGAGTGGCTGCCTCTGTATTTGAGCCCCTGGCTACGGCGAATATCGTGGTGGATATGATCGTCCAGAACCCCAGCCGGGAAGGCCGCACAGACATTACGTTTACTGTGCCTCGCAGCGACCTGGATCGGACTATACAGGTCATTGATCGGCTCAAAGACAGTCTTGGGGCCCGGGCCATCCTCCCGGATACCCAGGTGTGTAAAGTCTCGATCATCGGCGTGGGCATGCGCAATCACTCCGGTGTGGCCGCCATCGCCTTTAAGGCCCTGCAATCCGAAGACATCAATATTACGATTATCAGCACTTCGGAAATTAAGATTTCCTGCTTAATTCAGGAAAAATACACTGAATTAGCCGTACGCACCCTGCATGAGGCCTTTGGCCTGGACCAGGAGCCTGCGATTGAGGCAACGTAAAGAGAGAGGTCAGAGATCAGAGGTCAGAAGTCAGATTTGCCGGATTGATCAGGTATGAAACGCACGGATGTCCGGTTTCGGTCCCTCCG
>CAYZLB010000102.1:0-8104 GCA_964479235.1 uncultured Desulfohalobiaceae bacterium | reverse complement strand
ATGGAAATCAAATGCCCGGAATGTGGATTTGCCCGCCAAGTACCTGAGGACAAGATTCCGCCAAGCGCCAAAACAGCCACCTGTCCCAAGTGCGGACAGAAGTTTTTTTTCCGTCGCGACCCCGAACAGGGGCTTCACGATCAAGGCGATGACTGGCAAGACCCAGTTCAGAGCGGGGAAGGGGATTCTTCAGTCACCAGTGAACAGCCTACTGAAGATGATATCTGGGCCCAGCTCGAATCATTGTCCGATGATGGGAATGCAGACGAGCATGAGGGGAAAGAAAAAGAAGATAACGGACAGAAAAAACGTCGGCAGGGACAGTTTCAGGGAGGAGTTCCCTGGGAACGTCTTAGTGAGTACGGATTTTTTCCAGCCCTGATAGAGACGATAAAGCTGGTCATGTTCCAGCCTCAAGCGTTTTTCGCCCGTATGTCCCTGGGGCAGGGATACAACAAGCCGCTTATTTTCTATCTCCTGGTGGCCGAGATTCAGGCCCTTGCCCAGTTTATGTGGCGTATGGCCGGCGTGGCCCCACAGATGGGCCAACAAGGAGGGGATTTTCTTGGATTTGGCCTGGTCGGTCTGAGTTCGCTCCTGGTCCTGATCTTATATCCGGTATTTTTGGCTGGAATGCTCTTTGTGGTCAGTGCACTTAACCATGCCTGTCTGATGGCGGTCAAGGCCGGGGAGGCAGGTTATGAGGGAACATTTAAGGTTATCAGCTATTCGAACGCGCCCATGGTCCTGGCTGTACTCCCTTTGTTTGGGCCCCTCATAGGGATGGTGTGGACCATGGTCTGCACCTTTCTTGGATTTAAATATGTGCATAGGACAACGAACATGCGCGTGCTCCTGGCCATGCTCTTACCTTTGTTGGTTGTTCTGGTCTTGAGTATGTTGCTGGTTTCGGCCCGGGGAGTGGGATAAATAGAAGGCAGAAGACAGAGATCAAACCCTGCCGGTGGCCGCAGACTCTCAGTTTGATCGGATATGAAAAAGTACCTGTGTGCTCATACAGCAAACTATTTTTGGGCCCTTTGGCCCAAAAAATATGTCAGATTTGCCGGGGGCAAAGCTGACTGAGGATCTGGATGTGTGGCATTGGATCCTGGACAAATGGAAGAATTTCCGGGTTCGAAGAAGAAAGAGGTCCGAAGTTGCCCCGGAGAATCTGCGGATATTGACTGCGGAAATCAAGGAGATTGCTCTGCTTTCCGGAAGGGTGTGGGCCAGAGATCAGAGGCTGCAAGAGAGGGTGCGCAAAATTTGTAATGAAATGGACCAATTGGATGAACTTTTGGAGCGATCCGCCTTCAAGCATTTGCCGGAAGACAAGAAAGTGGAGCTGCATTCCAGCTTGGTCTTGTCCCGCGACGAGTTGCTCAAAGGGCTGCAATCCGCCCCTTGCCCCACAGACAAGATTCAGTAATTTTCAGGCCAGAGAAGCTGGGGACAAGTTTACATTCACCACCAACATTTTCAGGGTTATAGTACAGATATGATCGGTATTTCCAAGCTATATTGTGATAGTGTCGAACCTTCGGACGCCTTGCGGTACGGCCGTCGTTCCAAGGACCTGCCATCCCATCTCTTACAGTTTGCCAAGGACAAAAAGCCAGTGGTGGTCTGGAACATGACCAAGCGCTGCAATTTGCGCTGCGCGCATTGTTATGCCCGCTCAGATGAGAGCGCGGGAGACAATGAGATGACCACTGCCCAGGGCAAGGCCATGATCGATGATTTGGCGCAGTTCGGGGCCCCTGTGCTTCTTTTTTCCGGAGGTGAGCCCCTGGTCCGCTCCGATTTGCTGGAGCTGGCCCATTATGCCGTTGGTCACGGCATGCGGGCGGTTATTTCCACCAACGGAACCTTGATTACCAGGGATAAAGCAAAAGAGCTCAAGGATGTCGGACTGTCCTATGTCGGCATATCCCTGGATGGCGGAGAAAATATTCATGATGCCTTTCGGGGAGTGCCGGGGGCCTATGCCAAAGCCATGCAGGGCCTGGAAAACTGTCAGTTGGAAGGACTGAAGGTGGGACTGCGCTTTACCATCAGTCAGCGGAATCAGCAGGAAGTTTCGGGTATCTTCGATCTGCTCAAGGAGCGGGAAATTCCCAGGGTCTGTTTTTATCATCTGGTTTATTCCGGCCGGGGATCGGAGTTGATCAAGGAAGATCTGGATCATGGCGGGACCAGGCGGGTGGTGGACCTGATCATGGACGAGACCAGGGAGCTGTATGCCAAGGGCCTGGAGAAGGAAGTTTTGACCGTAGACAACCATGCCGACGGTCCGTATGTCTACCTTCGGCTGCAAAAAGAAAATCCCCGAAGGGCTGAGGCGGTCATGGAACTTCTCTCCTATAATGAAGGGAACAATTCAGGCCGGGGTATTGGTTGCGTATCCTGGGATGGTACGGTGTATGCCGATCAATTTTGGCGCAATCACGCCTTTGGCAATGTCTTCGAGCGGCCTTTTTCTCACATTTGGACAGACCCGGACATATCGCTTTTGGCCCAGCTGAAAAACAAAAAGGCCCATGTGACCGGACGTTGTGCCAAATGCCGGTTTTTGCCGGTCTGCGGCGGAAATTTCCGGGCCCGGGCAGAGGCCTATCACGGCGATATCTGGGCCCCGGATCCGGCCTGCTATCTGACGGATGCAGAGATCGGTTTGGCGTCAGAAGAAGGCTTGTTGTCCACGGAACACGCGGAATAGCACGGAAAAAATACGAGAAGAATACTTATGAGATTTTTTCGTGGTCGCCGGTTGCGGCGGACCGAGTCTCTGCGCAATCTGGTTCGGGAGACCGAACTGCGGCCTCAAGATTTGATTCATCCCTTTTTTGTCCTTGAAGACGATGACCTGCAGATTCGTAAGCCTATTGTCTCCATGCCGGGACAAAGCCAGCTGGGGCTGGAGGCCTTGGTTGACGATGTGCACCGGGCTTGGGATCAGGGCCTGCAGGCACTCATGCTTTTTGGGATTCCAAAACACAAGGATGAGCGGGGCAGCCAGGCCTATGCCCGGGACGGGATCGTGCAGCAGGCCGTGGCCCGAATCAAGGAGGCTGTCCCGGAGATACTCATCATTACCGATGTCTGTCTTTGCGAATATACCTCCCATGGTCACTGTGGACTGATTGTAGAGGGCATGGTCCAGAACGATCCGACATTGGAGCTTTTGGCTCAAACCGCCCTCTCCCATGTGCAGGCCGGGGCGGACATGGTGGCCCCGTCCGATATGATGGACGGAAGGGTGCAGGCCATCCGTCAGGTCTTGGATGGAGAAGGATTTGTTGACCGTCCGATTATGTCCTATGCAGTGAAATACGCTTCTGCATTTTACGGCCCTTTTCGGGAGGCAGCTCAGAGCGCGCCCAGTTTTGGCGATCGCAAGACCTATCAGATGGATCCAGCCAATGGACTGGAGGGCCTTCGGGAGGCTGAGGCCGATGCGCAGGAGGGGGCAGACATACTCATGGTCAAGCCGGCCCTGCCGTATCTGGATGTGCTGCGAAGTCTCAAAGACAGATATGCCCTGCCTCTGGCCGCCTTTCATGTCTCCGGAGAATATGCACTGATTAAGGCGGCAGGGGAAAAGGGATGGATTGATGAACGCCTGGTGGCCCTGGAAAGCCTGACCAGTATCAAACGGGCCGGGGCCTCATGCATCGTGACCTATTTCGCCCGGGAGGCGGTGGAGTGGGTGCAAGAGTATTGAAGAAATGCTGGGATATCTAAAGAATCAGATTCCATTGTAGAGTTTTCTCTTGGGGCTCCAGCCTCTCTTCTGCATTTTCTGGCTGGAGCCCTGGACCAGAGACGAAAAAGATGATGGCCGCAGTCATAAATGTTCACAGGGAGGACCAAGGGAACGAAGACAAGAACCCTGGAAACTCATAACGTATTGCTTTCCCCTGGATTGCCCGGCGAGCATGATTTCGTTGTATTCGAGCGATCCGGGCCGGGCAATGACGGAGCGTGGTCACCATATGTTTCATCCTGGATCAAACTGGCGGCTTCTTCCGAATAACGAATGACAAATAACGAATAACAGGCCCGCCAGCGAGCGGCGCTTGACACCTGAAACCTCATTGAGAACCAATGCATTCATCTCATCATTCCCCCAACCTTCGGCTCATCGCCTGGGAAGTGACCAGGGCCTGTAATCTGGCCTGTAAGCACTGCCGGGCAAAGGCCCAGAAGACCCCATTCCCGGGAGAGTTGGACACCCAAGAAGCCAAAGCGTTGATAGATGCTTTCCCCCAGACCGGAAGTCCGATTATTATATTCACCGGTGGAGAACCTTTGCTCAGAGGTGATGTCTTTGACCTGGCCGTCTATGCCCGGGAGAAGGGGCTGCGTTGTGTCATGGCTCCGAACGGAACGCTGATCAATGCCCAAAATGCCAACGCAATGCGTGAATCAGGCATCGAGCGGGTGTCCATATCTATAGACGGACCGGACACGGGCAGTCACAATGTCTTCCGTGGGGTCCCCGGGGCCTTTGAGGCATCCATGCAGGGCATTATGTATTTGAAGCAGGCAGGGATTCCCTTTCAAATCAATACCACGGTGACCAAGAACAATCTGGACAGTTTTGAGCAAATATTTACCCTGGCCCAAAATCTGGGCGCTGTGGCCTGGCATATTTTTCTCCTGGTGCCCACAGGCCGGGCTGCTGCCTTGCAGGAGGAGATCATATCCGCAGCAGAGTATGAGCGCATCCTGAACTGGTTCTACGATTTTCGGCGTCAAACAGATATGCATCTCAAGGCTACTTGCGCTCCTCATTACCATCGAATACTGCGGCAACGGGCCAAGGAAGAGGGCATAGCCGTAACTCAGGAAAACTTCGGACTGGACGCAGTCAGCCGGGGGTGTCTGGGAGGGATCGGCTTTTGCTTTATCTCCCACTCCGGGCAGGTCCAACCCTGCGGGTATCTGGAATTGGACTGCGGACAGGTCCGGAAAACATCTTTCACTGAAATATGGGCAAAATCATCCCATTTTCAAGCCTTGCGCGATCCGGCCGCTTACCAGGGCAAGTGCGGGGTCTGTGAGTACCATCGGGTCTGTGGTGGGTGCCGGGCCAGGGCCTTGACCATGAATGGCCACTATCTGGCGGAGGAGCCTTTGTGTTCCTATGTGCCCCAGAAGGCAAACAGGTAGGGTATGGACAATACCGACAAGCATATTTTGGATATCATCCAGACCGAATTTCCCTTGGTCTCCAGGCCCTATGCCCATATTGGGGCCCAGGTAGGGTTGACCCAGGGCGAGACCCTGGCCCGGGTCAGGGCCATGCAGCAAAAGGGGATCATCCGCCGGATTGGGGCCAACTTCCAATCCCGCCGTTTGGGCTGGAAAAGCACATTGTGTGCAGCTGCTGTGCCTGATGACAAGCTGGGGGAGTTTATTGCTTTTGTGAATAGCTATCCGGGGGTGACCCATAATTATCTTCGCCAGCACACCTACAATGTCTGGTTTACCTTTATCGGTCCTACATGGGAGGATATTGAAAAAAGTCTTGACGCAATCACCCGAGAAACCAGGATCAAGGTTCTCAATCTCCCGGCTGAGCAGATGTTCAAGATCCGGGTGGATTTTCGAATGCAGGGAGATTGAGATTTCAGTTTGATATGCCTACCGGAAGAGATTTTCCCATCATCGTTATCGGAGCCGGGCCAGCCGGACTCATGGCCGCCGGCCAAGCCGCCGCTCACGGCGTCCGAGTTGTCCTCCTGGAGAAGATGCCTAAGCCAGGTTTGAAGCTGGGGTTGACCGGGAAAGGCAGATGCAACCTGACCAATACCGCCCCGGTGCAGGAGTTTATCCAGGCATTTGGGCCTCAGGGACGATTTTTGCGGTCTGTGTTTTCCCGTTTTTTCACTACTGATTTGCAGGATTTTTTGCAGAGTTTAGGGGTGGCTACGCACGTTGAGCGGGGAGGGCGGGTCTTTCCAGAAAGCAATGATGCTCCTTTTGTGGCCAGGACCCTGATTAAGTGGGCCCAGTCCCAGGGCGTGCAAATCCGGACCAGGACCCGGGTGACTGATATCAGGGTCAGGGACAAACGGGTGATGGGGGTGAACATCCTCAACCAAGACAAAGAGCCGGCAGAACTCCAAGCCCGGCAGGTCATCCTTGCTACCGGTGGTGCCTCATATCCAGGGACCGGTTCTACCGGGGAGGGATATGAGTTCGCCCGGAGGATAGGGCACACTGTGCAGCCGATTACTCCAGCCCTGGTTCCCTTGATTGTAGCTGAAGACGACATTGTTCAGCAGGTGCAGGGACTGAGCCTGCGTAATGTCGCGGTGTGGGCCAGTTCGCAAGGCAAGGTTTTCGGGTCTGGTTTCGGCGAAATGCTGTTTACCCATTTTGGACTTTCCGGACCTGTCATTTTAAGCCTGAGCCAGGAGGTGGTCCGAGCCTGGGAAAAAGGGCAAAAAGTCAGTATTCATATTGATCTGAAGCCTGCCCTGAGTGATCAGAAACTGGATGCTCGGTTGATTCGTGATTTTCGTGAGCAAGGCCGCCGGCAGCTCAAGACTGTGCTCAAGGGACTGCTTCCATCCGGAATGATTCCGATCTGTCTGCAACAGACAGGGCTTTCGGGAGAGAGCGTTGTCTGCCAGATTACGGCCCAAGAGCGGCAGGTTCTGCGTTCCTGGTTCAAGGACATATCATTTACCGTCAGCGGGCACCGTTCTTTTGCCGAGGCCATTGTTACCGCCGGCGGGGTATCTCTCCGGGAAGTCGATCCCCGCAGCATGCAATCCAAGCTGGTCCAGGGTTTGTATCTGGCCGGAGAGGTTCTGGATCTGGCCGGGACAACCGGAGGATACAATTTGCAGGCCGCATTTTCCACCGGATGGTTGGCCGGGCAAAGTGCAGGGACAACGTAGGGGGTCTCATTTTCAGCGCAGTAGTTGGCCGCCTGTTATTCGTTATTTGTTATTCGTACGAAGCCGCTAGGTTGATGCAGGATACACTGGCGTGTGGGTAGTAGGGGCGAAAGATGTTTCGCCCTCTTGGGTCACTCAAATCTTTGCGCGCGACTGACGACCTGGACGGCCAAGCCTGCGTCCGGGGTTATGTCTCATTTCTTGCGAGCTTTTCCCAGCCAGAAAGGTATTAAAAAAGCCGCGGATCAATATCCGCAGCTTTTTTGGTCTTGATTGACGCCGGTCTCTTAGAAGCCGAACTCGTCATCTCCGGCCGCGCTTCCACCAAAACCAAAATCTGGTTCGGGTTCAGCTTTTCCACCACCGGCCGCGGCTGCCTCCGGAGCTGCAGCTGCTCCGCCTTCGCCAGAGACAGTGACCACACCGTGCTTTTTGACTTCTTCGATCTTGGCCAGCAAGTCGTCCACTTTTTTCAGGTAGTCTTCAACCTTGGATGCCGAAGCCATGATCTGCTTTTCGCCTTCGTTCTTCATCTGGGCTTCATAGTCGGCCACCTTGCTTTCCAGGGCGGCAATCTTTTTCTTGTTTTCCTCTAAGGCACCTTCATATTCAGCCAGCTTGTCCTTTTGTTCCTTGACTGTCTGCTGATATTCCTTGAGCTTGGAAAACACTGTGTCCGCTTCTTCCTGGGCGTCTGTTGGCAGGCTCATGATGGATACGTTGTCGCCCAGTTCAGTCACTTCTTCTTTTTTCAGCCGGGTCAGCTCAGGATGCTGTTCATAGATCCAGGCCTTGGTCAAGGCAGCGGCAAAAGGGGCCAGTTCCTTGTCCACGTCCTGTTGGGTTGCAAATTGAAGAAGCTCTATAACATCCTGTTTGTAGGACCCGGCCGGGGCCCGCAAAAAGGATACAAATGTTTGCATGGGAAAAACTTTGCGCGCATCAGCCATGACAGCCTCCTTGTTATAAGACGTAAAGTTTGTTTTGAGCGCTCTCGACTTCAGTTGATATCCGCCCAATCCGCCGGGCATGGGTCAAGGCTGCCACCCTGTAGACCAGATGTCCGAGTTTGGACCATGGCAGATAGGCGATGAGCATGAAGGCCGAGATGAGGTGTATATAATAAACAGGGTAGGCCAATCCAGGTACCCCGAGTAGACGAAACACTTCGCTCAAGATGCCACTGA
>CAYZLB010000101.1:0-8156 GCA_964479235.1 uncultured Desulfohalobiaceae bacterium | reverse complement strand
GCGAGGAGTCTTCGACAGGCGTCTTCGCCGAAGCAATCTCTTTCTGCGACACGCCTTACATAGGTAGTTGTATTTGTTGGCAATGATCGAAGGCCAACCCGGAAATTACAATTTCACCCTATCATATTGATTTTATTCTTATAACCGTGAACCTTGAACCCCAAAGTAAAAAATTGGCAAATAATCATGGCTTGGCATTGGTAAACATCTGGGCAAGATCGTCGAAGAGGACGGGGATGCGGCTCTGCATC
This sequence comes from uncultured Desulfohalobiaceae bacterium, assembly GCA_964479235.1. Lineage (GTDB taxonomy): Bacteria > Desulfobacterota > Desulfovibrionia > Desulfovibrionales > Desulfothermaceae > Desulfovermiculus. Next base: position 7,905 of record CAYZLB010000101.1, on the reverse strand, counting down.
TCGGTTAAGAGCCCGAGCATGACCTCCCTGATCTGGGGGTGGGCCGCCTTTTGACACCGGAGGCGAAAGACATGCCGCCATTCACGCAGATTGGCGGTCATAATGACTTCGGTTTTCAAGCTGTTGGGCAAGACAGAACGGGCCTGTTGCGGGCTGGCCCCCTGATCCAAAAGTTGCATATAGGCCTTTTCAGCCTGACGCATGGCTTTTTCCCATAACTCGTATTCCGAACTCCCCTCTTCCCAAAAGCAGGGGGTGATCACGGTAATCTCCCGGCCGAAACGCTCCTGGGAGTAGTTGGCATAGCGGGTGGATTCCTGAGAGTAAGCGGCCAGCCTGTGCCGGACCAGCTCGTGACTCACACCCCGGTCCACAATGAATCTGACCGTAACATTGGCATGTTCAATCACGCTCTCGTGCCCGGATCGAACAATGCGGCCCACAAAATCAGCAGCTGAATGCTCTGTGATCTTATCTTCAGACTTATAGCAGGTCCGTCCGGCCAATTCCAAAAGCCGGAGGATCTCTTCAGGCTGGGGCATAAATACAATCTCGTGTCCCGGTTGGATCACCCGCATAGCCGCCTCCTGTTATTCAATGATTTTTAGGTGCCTATATGCCTTTCCTGTAGCTACCCGTCCTCTGGATGTCCGTTTTAAAAATCCGCACTGAATGAGATATGGTTCGTAGATCTCCTCCAGCGTTCGAACTTCTTCGGAACAGGCAGTAGCAATGGTCTTGACTCCAACAGGCCCTCCGTTGAAATTGTGGATCAAGGACAGCAAGATCTTGCGGTCCATGGTGTCCAGGCCGCGAGGATCCACATCCAGGCGATCCAGGGCTGCCCTGGCCTGTTCTGTATCGACAACCGTGTGTCCGCCGACCATGGCAAAATCCCATACCCGGCGCAGAAGACGGTTGGCAATCCTGGGTGTTCCCCTGGCCCGCAGGCCAATCTCCAAAGCACCGTCATGAGTGATTTCAATGCCCAGGATTCTGGCCGCCCGGCGGACAATGTGGCCCAGGTCTTCTGGGGCGTAGAATTCCAGGCGGAACAAAACGCCAAACCTGTCCCGCAAAGGCGAGGACAAAAGGCCGATCCTGGTTGTTGCCCCGACCAGGGTGAACGGTTCCAGATCAATCTTGACTGTGCGCGCTCCCGGTCCTTGTCCAATAACCAGGTCTAACTTAAAGTCTTCCAGGGCCGGATAAAGAATCTCTTCAACAGTGGCCGGCATACGGTGAATCTCGTCCACAAACAACACGTCGTGACGCTGGAGATTGGTCAAAATGGCGGCCAAGTCGCCGCTTCGCTCCATGACCGGACCAGAGGTGCTGATCAGATTGACTCCGAGTTCACTGGCAATGATCTGAGCCAGGGTGGTTTTGCCCAAACCGGGGTTGCCGGAAAACATGACGTGATCCATGGCCTGACCCCGCTCTTTGGCCGCTTGCAAAAAAACAGCCAGATTAGCCCGCAAGTCGTCTTGACCGATAAACTCGTCAAGTTTGATCGGACGGATCTTCTCGTCCACCCTGACCTCGGTTTCAGCACCCATTTCCTATCCCTATTCCTTATTGTCTCTTCTTGCGGTGTTGGCAAACAGGATTGTCAGTTGTTTCCTGTCCCGGCCATGCGTTTGAGTACAGCCCGAATAGCCTCTCCGGTCATAAGTTCCGGCTCATTATTCATAATCTCTGAGAGTATGGGGCGAACCTCTGTGTCAGAATACCCCAGCTGGACCAAACCGGCCAGGGCATCAGCAAACACGCTTTGCCCGGCAGGAATCTCTGTGCTTGGTCCTTGAAGTTCGGAGGACAACGGCTGGAGTTTGTCTTTTAATTCCCAAATAATTCGCTTGGCAGACTTCGGCCCAATACCCGGGACCCGGGTCAAGCTCTGAACATTTTCCATCTGGACCACATTTTCCAACTCCCGGGGATCAAACACGGATAATATGGCCAGGGCCGTCTTTGGACCGAGTTTGGACACGGCAATGAGCTGACTGAACGTTTCCTGTTCAGCTCTGGATGGAAATCCGTACAGTTCCAGGGCGTCTTCCCGGACGACAGTATGGACATACAGGGAAAGTTCCTGTCCCGGTTCAGGAAGGCGCTCCAGAACCGGAGCGGCAGCCTGGACCGTGTATCCCACCCCGCCGGAGGTAAGCAGCAAGCAGCTGGTACTGCGCACCTCAAGTATCGTACCTTGCAAATAGCCGATCATAACTCACACTCAATTGACCAACATAACTCGTTCCGCGATTCTTTATGATGATATCTTCCCTTTTTGGGCCCTTGGGCCAAAAAAAGGTCAGATTTGTCAGAGGCAAAGCTGACCCCTGATCCCGGTCATCTGCCTGGTTCATCACAAGGCCCGGGCCTGCATGTGCTGCCAGCGGCGCAGATTCAAGTGACAAATGGCTGCGGCCAGGGCATCGCTGCTGTCCTGAGACCAGTTCGGCCGTTGTCCCAGGAGTTGCCCGACCATGAAGGCCACTTGGGATTTATCGGCCCGACCGGCACCGACCAGAGTCTTTTTAATCAGGGCCGGCTCATAAGTAAAAACAGGCAGACTATGTTCGGCACAGGCCACAAGAGCCGCACCTCTGGCCTGTCCCAGCTTCAAGGCCGAGGACGTATTCCTGGAAACAAAAACATCCTCCACCGATGCTTCATCCGGGGCATACGCAAGGATCAATTGGCTGAGCTGCGCAAATATCGTTCCCAACCGGTCGCTTAAGGGCAGGCCCAACTCCGGGCGGACAGTACCGGTGTGAATCAGTTCCAGCCGGCCGGATTCCTCGCTGACCAGACCATATCCCATGCACCGGCTGCCCGGGTCCAGCCCCAAGACAACAATTCGTTCCCCAGCCAAATGTCAGGCCTCCATCTTGGCCAGGAGTTCGTCCGGGATCTCGAAGTTGGCATGCACTTTCTGGACATCATCATGTTCGTCCAGCTGATCATAGAGCTTGAGTGCCTTTTCCGCTGTCTCCACATCCAATTCAACATATGTCTGTGGAATTTTGGCCACTTCGGTGTTTTCAATCTCAATGCCCGCCTGTTCAAAGGCCTCTTTTACCGCCAAATAGTCTTCAGGGGCTGTACGCACTTCCCAGGCATCGCCGTCGTCAATCACATCATCTACACCAGCTTCCAGGCCGACCTCCAAGAGCTGGTCTTCGTCGTACTTGTCTTTCTCAAAGGTCAACACGCCATAGCTTTGAAACATCCAGCCGACACAACCGGATTCCCCCAAGTTGCCGCCGGCCTTGCTGAATATCTTCCTGATCTCGGCCACTGTCCGGTTTTTATTGTCCGTCACTCCTTCGACCAGAACAGCAACGCCGCCGGGCCCATACCCCTCGTAAACCACTTCTTCAATACTTCCAGAGGTAATTTCTCCGGTGCCTTTCTTAATGGCCGTGTCGATCTTGTCTTTGGGCATATTCATGTTTTTGGCCGCATCAATAGCCATGCGCAGCCGGGAGTTCATCATCGGATCTCCCCCGCCCAGTTTAGCCGCCAGCATGAGTTCCTTGGTCGCCTTGGTGAACATCTGGCCCCGCTTGGCATCCTGACGGCCCTTTCTGTGCTTGATGTTCGCCCATTTACTGTGTCCAGCCATACATCCTCTCCTCCTCTTTATCATTTCCGCAAAAGGCCGAGGACAAAAACCTCGGTGCTTTCCGGCCGGGAACTCTTGGGCTTGAATGTCTTCACCTTGGAGAAAATCTTGCGCATCTCATTCAAAAAATCAGGAACGTCCGGCCCCTGGAAGACCTTAATGGCTGCAGATCCACTTGAAGTCAGTACACTTTCGGCCAAATTCATCGCAGCCAAAGCGAGCTCAACAGATTGGGCCTGGTCCCTGAGCTTGATTCCTGTCGTCTTGGGAGCCATATCACTGAAGACCAGATCAAAAGGCGTTCTTTGTTCAATCTCGGTTTGCAAAGCTGCATCCGGGTTGAGGACGTCACCCTGAACAAAGGTGACCTGAGACGGAAACGAGATGTCTGTCATGTTCATATCAACAGCCAGGAGTTTCCCTTGGGGGCCGATTTTTTGGGCCGTAAATATAGCCCAGGAACCTGGAGTCGCCCCCAGGTCCAGGACATTCTGCCCCGTGCGCAAAAGGGAAAATCGTTTCTGGATCTCTTGCAGCTTATACACCGAACGGGCCGGATAACTGTCCTGCTTGGCCTTTTTAAAGTAATGATCCTGATATTTCTTCATCCCGACCCCTCATCCCGCGATTCTTTATACGGAATCTGTCATCATGACCAACAAGTGAGTTGTGGGGCAGAGGCCAAAATCACTTTCCTTTATTACTCCCCAATAATCTTGACCAAAGCCCGCTTTTTCCTGCCTCCATCGAACTCGCCGTAAAATATCTGCTCCCAGGGCCAAAGTCCAGCTTGCCCTTGGCTACGGCCACCACCACTTCCCAGCCCATCACTTGTCTTTTCATGTGCGCATCAGCATTGTCCTCACCCACATTGTGCCGGTACTGGGATACAGGCTCATGGGGTGCCAGTTTTTCGAGCCATACATCGTAGTCCTGATGGAGCCCTGATTCATCGTCATTGAGTAAATCATGACCAGAGCTTTCTTTTCCTGTAGCTGCATGCTGAAGCCTCCTTTTTTGCATAACTAAATATATCTTGAGACAGGTAAAAGCATTTCAGCTTTGCCTTTCAAGGCAAAGCTGAAATATTTTTTACTGGACCAGTTCCCAACGTCCGTCCGACCTGCGGCAGGCCCGGCCATGCACTTCCTCTCGCTGTCCGTCGATCCATGCGTCGATGACCACATCCCGGCATATCCGTCCTTGGATACGATAGGCGGGACGCGGAGTTGCCTGATACCTGTTTTGCGTGTCCGGGTTCACCCAGTTGGTAGACTGATAGGAAGGGTTGTATTCCAGAGTATTCCCGATCTGGGTCCGGTCGTACTTGTCCAGTTCATTGCCCACTGCGTAGCCGAATAAAGCCCCGATTCCAGCTCCAATCAGGGCATTCTCCAACCTATGTTCCTCATCTTCTGGCCCCAAATGGGAACCAATCAAGGCCCCAGTCAACCCCCCGGCGACACTGCCCTGCTGAGCCTTGTTTCCACAAGCGGAAATACCGACTAGACAAGCACAAATAAAACAACAATACATGACCATCTTATACATACATATTCCTCTCCTTGATTTATTGATTGAAACCAAGCGGATCTGCGCCCGTTCATTGCGCTCAGTGCTGCCCACCGGCACTGGTTCAGCTAAATGTGCACGTTAATCTATTGAGTCTGATTTCTGAGGTGCTGAAGTCTCGTACAGAAGGCATGGGAATCAACGACTGTGCTCGGATATACGAGATTTCTAAGAATACAATTCTTAATTGGGAACGACGCTTTGCAAAACTGAAACAAGTATTATTTCTGTACAGCCTTGGACATACTTATCTTCAGACGATATTAGAAGTCGAAAAAGTAAAAAGTATGAAAGACCCAATGCTGAACATCTTGAAAAAGAGAATGATATTGATGATAGTGAAGTACATGCAAATCATTGTGAAGCATTTAACAGTTCGCTTCATCGGAAATGTTCAGCGTTTTGTCGCAAAACAGATATGTATACAAAAAGCTGCTCAGGCATACAGAGAGCGCTTGATATCTATTGGATAGTTCATAACTTCATGAGAAAACACTTCACTACTAAACAAGTTCCAACTGCAAGTCTTAATATTATAGACAAACAAATGTAATGTGCTGAAGGACTATTCTAACCTAATCTCTTCATAGAGTAAATCTGCTCCAAGCCCTGGATCCTGTGCGGCTTACGTTCACGCTTGGGCTGGATGATGTCTCGAAAGAGCTCAAGTCCCTGACAAACGAATTCCCGGGAGCCGATGATCCCGGCATCGGTAAAGAACCTCGTGCGCTGAATGAAGCGCTCCACCGATTCTGGGAGGGGCACTGCATCCAGGATCTTACCTTTACCCAAATCCACACCTCCCCTGGCGTAGACAAAATCACGGTACAGGCGAAGTCGCTCCTTGGGACTTTTCACATTATATTCCTTCAAGCCCAGGTTCCAGGACAGAAAAGCATCCTTGTGGCTGGAACGGAAACGGTAGCCCAGGGATGACCAGCGGTACTCCTCAGGCCTATCCACCAGCCCGGCCCGGACAGGGTTGAGATCGATATAGGCCAGGCAGTTGATTAAAGTCTCGCCCTCTTCCACGATCACGCTCTTGAACCGCTCGGCCCAAAAGGTCCCCTTCCGGCCTCGTTTTTTGTTATACGCCCGGGTAAACCCCTGCTTGATCTCTTTGACGTATTCGGACAGAGATGTCCACTTCTGGCGGTAAAAAGGAATTTGACCGTTCATCAAAGTATACTCATCCCCATACCTGTACTGAAAACTCTCTCGTACCTCCTCATCCGAAACCTCGTCCTCCGGCCGCATGGTGAGCAAAAGGTGGAAGTGATTGCCCATAAGACAAAAGCCTAAAACTTCGCAAAAATAGACTGCCGAGAGTTTCTGAATGATGGTCAGCAAAAGGCTTTTTTCTTGCTCGCCAAGAGGGTAGCCGTCCAGGGCTGTCCGACTGATCACATGATATGTAGTCTGCTGGTAAGGAATAAGAAATCTGGGCATCCGGGCCATTGTGAGCCTCCTGCTTTCTTCAATACGGCTTCTGGATAAAAAACAGCGTATTGGGATGGTTCTCGCTTGTCAACCATATTTCTCCTGTCCCTGATTCTGATAAGGAAATCTATTCGTTCTACAACGGCGAGTTCGCTTCGATAGAGGAGACCATGCTTCTGGATATTGAACAATTCGCTCTAATGTTCTCTTTACTTCTGCCGCAAACTCAAAACCGAGCCCTTCACTTTGCAAATTGTAATAGGCAATAGCATCTTTGAATTCAGCCGTAGCAGGAGCCAGAAAATCAATTTTCATTATTTTTTTTGTTTCTCGATTTCTTCAAAAACATTCTTTGCAGGAATTGCTGCTATATCACCCCGCTCAAATGCATCAATTCGGCTTTCTGCTTCTTGAGCCCACAAAGCGTCCCTGTCTTTCCGCGATGAAAATTCAAAACTGGAAAGTAGGTTCTCGATTAACTCTGCTCGTTCCATAGGCGGTAATTCTAAAGCCTTTGCAAGAATCTCTTCTCTATGTTCTAACATTCATTCCTCCTTTCATTCATTTTAAAGAAGTATAGCACGCCATATACATATTGGAAATATTGTTTTTTTAGCTACCGTGCCGGTCTGGTGCACTGGCTGGTTAGCGATTCTATTTACTGTATCTCCTAGTTATTAACAAACCAAACTGAATAATCATCCAGTAGCTGATAATTTTTTGACTCCTCGTCTGTTGATTTTAGGTCAGCTAATGGTAATAAGAATTTCTTTTTATCGGATAATCGATCAACTTTAACTAAAATACCATTATTTTCATCAAGATCATTCTCGAAGCTAATAAGATTGAATGTATCTGTATAAGATGGTTGTTTCTTTTTAAGCTTCTCATATTCTTTTTTACTACCAGGCCCAAATACATAATATTCTTCCCAAGGAAAATCTTCAATACCGGTAAGTTGACATGGAAATTCAATATTCTGTTTAAGATAATGCATATATTTCAAGGAAGACTCTTCACTAACGTCCATATCAAATCGACCAAGAATTTGTTCGATTCTTTTATCTTGTTCGTCAAGTTCGCACATTTTTCCTCCAAATAACGATAATGAACGTGTCAAAAACGCTAACGATGCCTTCACCGGTGGCAATGGAGCGCAGCGGAATTGCCATCCGAGTGAAAGGCAAGGTTATCCAAAACATCATATATATTGACAAACCCCGCTATAATGTGTATAAATATACACTATGGACAGCCGGAAA
>CAYZLB010000100.1:0-8308 GCA_964479235.1 uncultured Desulfohalobiaceae bacterium | reverse complement strand
CAGCCAGGTACCGGCGGACAGCCGAGATCCTTTTGCAGGCCGAAGAAGTCAAGGGGACCGCAAAGGGGGCCAGGATGCCGGAACCGATGGCTGCGATCATCATGGAAGGCAAAAGTATAAAGTCCAGTTGCTTGCCTCCCCCCAAATTGGCAAACCAGACAATGACCGCAAAGGTACTGACCGTGCCTTCGGAAATAGCCGTAACCGCCAACTGGGACTTGACAGGGACTCCGGACAGGACTCCGCCCACAGTGACCACCGGGCCGTAGCCACCACCTCCTATTCCCTTGTTGAATCCGGCCAGGAAACCAAACAGGGTCATCAATCTGGGCCTGTATCGCCTCTCTTTCCTGCTCATCCCTTGCCAAATGGCGATCACGCCCATAGCCAATAGCAGGAGCAGGACATAGAGCTTGATCCAGACCTTGTGCACAGCAAAGATGGAATAAATTGCGGTTATAGAGATGAGTACAGCGGCACAGCCGAGTCCCGCGATAAGCAGCCAGAGCTTTATCGTTTCAGACATTGGATTTAAGCGCCACTCCACATTCTTGAACTCCTTGTGCAAAAAGGTCCCGATGAGACCACAGGTGGCCTGCTCTATCATGATCGGGGGCACCACCTGTATAGGTGTAAATCCGGCGACCATAAGCAGGGGAGAAAGTGCGGTCCCAAACCCCATACCAGCCGAAGCGTCCATGAACTCGAAGAACAATCCCACCAAGACCACAAAGGGGATTATGTGCCACTGATTGGTGCCCACCAGACCGTGTGCCTGATTGTAGGGCGAATCAGCCACCCGGACCGTATCCGCAAAAGGATTGCCGGCCAGCCAGCAGCCGATAAAAAATACTGCCAGCATGGGTATAAGACTGTAAACAATGGCCTTGATCTCACTCTTGTCGATCTTCATGCGCTCGCCTATGGTCTTTCTCTCGGCCTCGAACTCCCTGGATATCTCGAATCCAGTCCGATGTTTTTTTTCTTGATCTGTCATTAGCATACCTCCCTTTGATTAGATTTAACCTGGAACAATCCCTTTAACAGACCTTTTCGATGCATGACAACTTACCTCCTTTAATATTTTTGACCTCCTTGTATTGCCTGGTCTTGCCGGTCAGGCAGTGCCAGGCAGATTGACATTCAGGCAGTATTGCAGGACTATATAAATTATATAAATCCCCAGAAGCCATGCTCCCTGCCACCTTTGGAAATAGCCCTTTTCCCTCTTGCTCATGGCTATGAACACCCTGAAGGAATACAGGATCAGGAGCATGGCCGGGAAGTGAAAGGTAAAGAAATTCATAGGTATGGGCAGTGGCTTGGCCGCTGCCGCGGCCCCGACCACAAACAGGCAGTTAAGTACGTCTGCTCCGACCACATTGCCGACCATGATTTCCGGATGCCCCTTTTTGACCGAAGAGATGGCCGTCATCAGCTCCGGCAGGGAAGTGCCCAGGGCCACCATGGTTGCGGCGATGACGTCCTGAGGGACTCCCAGTCTGATGGCTATCTCAGCTGCACTGGGCACCAGAACCCTGGCCCCCAAGATGACCAGAAACAGGCCCGCAACTATCATGAGCAGGCACTTGCCTATGGTCATCAGCTCGGATTCATCCAGGGCCTCGCCACCCTGGGCCATACTCCCTCCCAGCCTTGCCCAGCGATAGGTGGCATACATATAGGCGGCCAAGAGCAGCAGGAATACGAACCCCACCAGTCTGGTTATCCTGGGCTCCGGCATGATCACTTGAGCCCCAATGGCGACTAAGACCAGCAATGTGGCCGCCCCGACCTGGACCCAGCCGGTCCGGTCCAATATGAAACGGTTGACCGGGACCCGGACCAGTACACAGGTCAGGCCCAAAACAAGTCCTGTATCAGCAATAATGGAGCCCACCCCGTTGCCCAGGGCCAGTCCGGCATTGCCGGTCCAGGCGGCTGTGACGGAGACAAAGGCCTCGGGTAAGGTCGTACCCAGGGAGATGATGGTGGCTCCGATGACTATCCTGGGCAGTCCGGTCCTCCTGGCCAGATGCACCACCCCGTCAATGGCCCAGTCTGCACCTTTGGAGAGCATAAGGATACAGACCGCAATAATCAGCAACAATACCAGCGTGGACAAGTCACAGACCAGACCTTGAATCAGCTCTTCCATCTTTTACCTCCTTCTGCGATTCTTATATGCCAAAGTATGTTAGCACATACCGTGCCAATACAGATCCACCCCTCTTCGACTATTTCACACTGATATAAGTGATAACTTACGAGGTCTTTTTATGTACTCAACTCGCTCAAATCAGGTTGAATTCAAAATTTTCAGATCAGGACCACGTAATTGGCATGTCCTATGCATTTTTATAAATTTCGGGCTATAATCAGGTCTATTTTGAACCAGCTCTCAAAAGATGCGAGTGCAAAAAATGCTGTTGCATTCGCCAGAGGTGAGAGATCAGAAGCCAGATGTCAGTAATAACTAATAACAAAGACTTATAACTTCTATTTTTATCGCAAATGAATGGAATGTGACTTTTTGCAGTCACGTGTAAAAAGGGCCCTATTGCCGGCTTGGCCCTTGAAGAAATCAAAAGCAGTATAGGGGGCAAAAAAGTGAGAAAAAAGCCCAAGGTGCTGCTGGTTGATGATGACCAGCGCTTTGTTCGCAATACGTCCAAGTTATTAAGTAACAGGGGTTTTGAGGTCGTTCCTGCCTTTGAGGGGCTGGAGGCCTTGAAAAAAGTGGACGAGCAAGGCCGGGATATAGATGTGGTGGTTCTGGATATGAAGATGCCCGGTATGGACGGAGTGAGTGTCTTGGAACAGATCAAGCGGATAGATCCGGACCTGGAAGTTATCATGCTTACCGGCTATGCCACATCGGAATCAGGGATAGAGGCCATTAGACAAGGGGCCTTTGATTACCTGGTAAAGCCCTGTGAGATCGAAGACCTGACAGCCAAGATAAGGCAGGCCTGTGAAGTGGAAAGCATCAGACGCAAGCCCTTGCTCTGGCCCAGAAGGAAGATCAGGGAGATCTCTAAAACCGGGTTTGTGCCTCTGGATAAACAGGCATCGATCCAAAAGGCCTTTGAAGTTTTCAATAAGGGCAAAGAATATAAACCTATTTTGCATGTCTACGACAGCCATGGCAATCTGGAAGGTATAATAACCAGGGAAGATATACTGCAGGAAGCAAGGAAGCGGACTTCAGATCAGGGATTGACCTGGAACGACTTGCGCAAAAGGCCTGAACTGGTCCCGGATGCTCAAGTTTCAGACCTGCTCAGAACAGAGGACATCCTGTGTTTACATCCTGACATGGATATAAAGGAAGGTGTGGATCTCATGATCCAAAACAAGGTCAACTCCCTCCCTGTTGTTGAACAGGGCAAGCTGTTGGGCATTATCCGCTTGAAGGATCTTCTGGCCTATGCCTCTTTACTGGAAGACTTCTTTTTGACCTGGCCCGGATCTACAAGAAAATAACTGTAGAAGTCATTCCCCTATTTAGTTGTTTTTAGAAGATATCAACGGCATATTATGATATCTTTGTCCAAAGCACAGGAGAAGTCGCCAATCCCATGAAGACAAAGCAGAACACCAGGATCTCCTCGCCATTTCAGGCCAAGGACTATCCTTATTTCAGAACGCTGTGGAACAGGTTGGTTTTGATACTTCTGGCCTCGGCCTTTATCCCCTTTTTTTGCATTGGGGGCGGGGTTTATTATTATGCCACAACCGGTCTGCAGGCCAAAAGCAGACAATATTTGAGTCTGCAGGCGAGAAAACACAGTCAGATGATTGATCAGCTTTTGCAGGCCCGCATGGATGAGCTCAAGACCCTGGGAAAGATCCTGGGGGTTAAGGAACTGGAACGGACCGAGGCAATACACAAGGCATTGGATGGCCTGCAATCCGGTTCCAAGGCAGGCTCGTTTGTAGATTTAGGGCTTGTCAGTCCTGAGGGCATACAGACCTCTTATGCAGGCCCCTTCCAATTACAAGGCCATAGCTATGCGAATGCCAAGTGGTATCAGCAGGCCCTGAATAATGGGCAGTGCATCAGTGATGTCTCTTTGGGCAAAAGGGAAAAACCGCACCTTGTCCTGGCCGTGGCCATACCAGAACAAGACAAGACCTGGGTGCTTCGAGGCAATGTGAATATCCGTGATCTATCTGCCGTGCTATCAGAGATGCAAGGTAGCCAGAAGTCCTTTGTATACTTGGCAGACACCCGGGGGGTATATCAGGGCATTTTTGACAAGCCGGACAAGCTGCCCCAAAAAATCGGACTGGAAGGTCTTTCCAGATTTGAAGGGGTTAAATTACAGGAACACAACGGCAAATGCTATGCCATGACCTGGCTGGATAGTTTGCCCTGGATTTGCGTTGTCCAGATGCAAAAAGACCAAGTCTTTTTAGAGCTGAAAAAGGCAAAGCTGATCGGCCTGAGCGGTTTTGCCTTGGGTACCGTCCTGATCCTGGTGGCTGTGCTGTTGACCACGGATTATTTGGTCTATCGTCTGGAGATCAAAAGAAAGAATATCAAGCTGTTGGATCAGCAACTCTTGAACATGAGCAGAATGGCCTCTTCCTTGCAAATCTCATTTCCCTATTTTCGTGAACAAAAAGATGTTTTGGCCAACCTGGATACTGGACTGAGCTTGTGTATGGAACTGTTGCATACAGACAACCCGGCTCAAGTGGAGTCCAAGCTCAAGGAGTTGAAGACGCAAGTCAGAAGGAGCTTTAACAGTCTGGACAAGTTTTTGAGCTTTGTCAGGCCCCCGGGGACCAGCTGGTTGATCCAGGAGGTGCAACTCAATGATCTCCTTTCGGATCTGCTAGAGTTCTTACATAACGAATTCAGGCTCAAAGGCATAGAGCCGGATTGCCGCTTTGCTCCCGAACTGCCTCCTCTAAGGACCAATCTGCCCAGGATGCGTCAGGTGCTGCAAAATCTGCTCCTGGCTGTCCTTGAGGACATCTCCCCAAAGAAGGGCAGGATAGAGCTGATAACTGAACGGTCCGGGACCGGGGTAATGCTCAGATTGAGCTATGCTCCGGAACAATTGGATGCCCAGGTCCTGGACAGGATTTCCGATCCTTTGCAGTCCACCCAGCTTGAGGGTCCGGGGATGTGGGTGGCCATTTGCGTAGATCAGGTCAAAAAGCTGAAGGGAAATATCAGCCTGCAGGCAGACTCCGGGCAGAGCTTGACCTTTGTGCTTGAATTTCCGGCCGGATTCTTCAATGGGTCGAGTCCAGAATAATAAGGCCACAATGCTCCAATGATCAAGCTAGAGGATATCAGAAAGGCTATACAGGCCATATCCAAAAGGGATCCGGAGATAGGGTTTGCACTGGATGAACTCCTCGGAGTAGGCCGGATACAGGCATCAGGAGATCAGGACCAGGAGGGTGATCCCTATTTCTGGTTTGATCAGGAAAAGGTCAAAGTCAAAAAAATAAGCTATTTCAACGAAGGCATCGTGCCGTTAGAACAGAGGCTCTTGCTCAAGTTCGGGGAATTGGCCCACAAAGAGACTATGTCAAGTTCGGACATGCAACAGGATTATCTGGGAGCAGCCTACCAGGTCCATAATGCCGGTCTGGACTTCCTGGTCAGGTATGAGTTGGATTATGCCCTGAACAGGCTGAACCAGACCCGGGAGGCATACCATTTTCATGACCAGTCAGGCTCGTACGGGCTGGGTAAATTTTTGCAACAGATGCGCCTGGGCCAACAGGTCTGCAGCCTGTTTCCCCAAGACAATCCCTGTCTTATCTATAATGGGGCCGTCAATGTAGATACCCCTGCCAGCCTGATGTATTTTCCCTATTCATTCGAGGCCCTAAAGCAGGTGGCTGATCTGAACCTGGATTTCTTTCACCCCCGCTTTGTGCTCAACTGTTTGTTGGAAGGGGCTTGGGACAGACTGCTGTCTTGCGTGGTGGCCGGGAGAATAGTCGGTCTGTGTTTTTTGACCTATAAGACCGGAGTTTTGTATACTGGACTGGAAATAGAATATATTGCTACTATAGGAGGAAAGAAAGAAAAGGACTTCGGCAGCACCTTCCCCAGGGTCAAAGGGGCCGGATCACTTCTGGTGGCCGGGGTCTGGGTCTTATGGCAATCCAAGGTACTGCCCGGCAGGGAGATCATCCTGGATTCAGAGCTTGAGGCCCGGGGCTTTTACAAGAGATTGGGATTTGAATACAGGCCCCCGGCAGCCTATATCTTAAAATCCCCAAGAGGGCCTTTGCTGCTTAGCATACTGAGCATCTTTCTGGGTCTGAAAGATCCACAGCCCTCTCTGGTCAAGGCCGTAAGGCGGGTTATAGAAAAACAGGCCAAGGCCTTGGCTGGAAAAAAAGAGCTGGATAGGGTTGAGCAAAAGAATATCCAGATCTTCTTGGCCAGGATCATGACCCTGGAAGACCCTCAGGACCTGGTCCAGCAAGCCATAGGCATCCTGGCCAAAAAGGCGGGCAAAAGCCAAGTGGCCAGGGAACTCCTGTATACAGCCTCAGAGGCCGGCCTGATCGAGACAGAACAAAGAGCGGATATACCAGGGCAGACCTTGGTGCTCTGTGATCACAGATATGAAGAGCACCTGCAAGGCATTTTCCACCTGGAAAACCCCGGGAGGATCAAGGCGGTCTTTGATTTGTTGGCCGATGATGCTTTACAGCAAGCAGATGTAAGGTGGGTCAGCCCCAGACTGGCCAGCGAGGATGAGCTGGCCGGGATGCACAGCCGGGAATACCTGGACAGGCTCAGACAAAGCCAGGACAAAAGGCTGTTTGCATTTGACCTGGATACCCAAACCACCCCCTCATCCTATCAGACAGCCAGACTGGCCGTGGGTGGTGTGTTCAGCCTGCTGGACGCCATCCTTGCAGAAAAAAAATCTAGGGGGTTCGCTTTTGTCCGCCCACCAGGACATCATGCCGAAAGAGACAAAGCCATGGGGTTTTGTCTTTTGAACAACTGCGCCTTGGGTGCCTTGTATGCCCTTGATGTCCGCGGACTTTCCAGAATCATGATCATAGACGTGGATGCCCATCACGGCAACGGGATCCAGAAGGCCTTTTATCAGGATGACCGGGTGCTCTATGTCTCCCTGCACCAATATCCGGCTTATCCCGGAACAGGAAACCTGGGGGAAGTGGGTCAGGATAACGGTTTGGGGTTCAATGTGAACATCCCCTTGTCTGCAGGGCAAAAGGATCTGGAATATGCCCGGATTTTGCATTATCTGGTCAGGCCCTTGTCCGAGGCCTTTCAGCCCGAGCTGATCATAGTGCCCATGGGCTTCGATCTGTACCTGCACGATCCTTTGGCCGGCATGAGGGTCTCATCTGAAGGCTATGCCCTGATGACCTACTTGTTATTGAAGCTGGCCGACAAGGTGTGTAGCGGCAAGATCGCCTTTGTTATGGAAGGGGGGTATAGTCTGGACGGGATCAGACACTGCGGTCTGAAATGCATGCGGGTCCTGGCCGGCCTGGAACATCCCTCAACAGAGCTGCTGGCCAGAATCAGCCAGATCCCCGTGGATAAAATCGGCAACCTTCAGAAGGTGATTAAGGTGCAAAAACAGTATTGGCAATCCCTGCCCTAGTACAAGCGATCATAAATAACCCACATGCCTGCCAAAGCGCAGGCACGCTTGCGCTAACGAAGCATACAAGCGGGCACCGATAGCGATTGGAAACAAATAAAAAAGGAATTCCCAATCAGCTCCTGATAACCATTAACAATTTTTCATACAAATCGTATGGAGGAGATCGTTGGTATGCCCCATTCCACATCATTTCCAGTCATCACTGCCGAGGAGGCGGTGGCATGTATTGAACATGGGAACATGGTTTCTTTCAGCGGCTTTTCCCCGGCCGGAGGAGCCAAGGCCGTGCCCCGGGCTTTGGCTGACAAGGCCCGAAGAGAACATTCCAAAGGCAATAAGTTCCAGGTTCGCGTCCTCACCGGTTCTTCCAGTGGACGACTGATCGATGATGAACTGGCTCGGGCCGGTGCCGTCTCCTGGCGGGCTCCCTACCAATCCGGTCCGGCCTTGCGGGATCAGATCAATTCCCAGCAGGTGGAGTATGTGGACCAGCACCTCTCCCATGTGCCCCAAACTGTGGCCTACGGGTTCTTCGGAAACCTGGACTATGCAGTTGTGGAGGCTACAGAGATCACTGCGGATGGACGGGTGTATCTGACCACTTCCATTGGTGCATCCCCCTCCTACCTCAAATATGCAGACAAGGTTATCATCGAGATCAACCGCAACCATTCCCA
>CAYZLB010000099.1:0-8491 GCA_964479235.1 uncultured Desulfohalobiaceae bacterium | reverse complement strand
CTCCTTTTTTTGGGCAAAAAAATCTGCCTCAAATAGCTGTTTTTAGACACCCTAACTTTAGGGCCGTAGCAAAAACATCTTCACCGACAACTATTACCATTACATCATACTTTTTAGCTAGAGTGTGTCGCAGAATTCGTATGCCTGAGTTGAGTTAATATTGGCGCGTATAAGTCATCTTCGTCCCTCTTTTTCCTCCAGGAGGAGGTGTTTTAGCTCACTACGGCCGCCGGGCGGGTGTTTTGCTTGGTCAAATCCCTCATGAACCGATTTAAGTTCTGAGCAAGGATACACTTCACCCCTGAGGCACGGAGATTGGGCCATTTCCTTTGTTTGGGAAAGTTGAACCCGTATTTGGACGATTTGAGGCTGCCTATGTCCCCTTCAGTCCGGGCACGGGCCTTTTTGACCTCCTCTCGTGCAGAGATTTGTATGCGATCTGCTTCAATGATTCCGGCTGATCAACCGGTTGTAAGCCCGGTGCAGTGGTGTTAGTTTGAACTGCGTTTGCCTTCAAGATAATTTAATGTATCAGCCTTTAATTTTTCCCTTTTCGAAAAATGATGTTTAATATATCACATCCCTTCTATTGGGTGTCAAAATTTTTTTGCATCCCAATTCATGGTTTTATTATCCGTAACTGCCGGTTCACAGTTCCCGGTTCAGGTTTATAAATATGAGTTCTTAAAATAAGGAGAACAGTATCGTGTACACAACAGTTGACGTCCACAAAGCGGTAGGCATGGTTCTTGGGCATGACATGACCCAGATCCTTCCCAATTCCTTCAAAGGCCCGGCCTTGAAAAAAGGCCATATCATCAAAGAGGCAGATATCCCGCTTCTCCTTTCCATGGGCAAAGAGCAGGTGTATGTGCTTCGTCTCGGAGAGGGCATTGTTCATGAAGATGAGGCAGCAGAACGGATAGCCTCGGCCGCTGCCGGGCCCCACCTTACCCTGGGGACACCGAGTGAAGGCAAAGTCAATCTTACGGCCAATGCGTACGGACTATTTCAAGTCAATACTGGGCAGTTGACTCGCATCAACACCTTAGACGATGTGATGTTCGCAACTATTCACAGCAACCAAATGGTGCGCAAAGGTCAACACGTGGCTGGAACCAGAGTCATCCCTCTTGCAGTTCCAGAAGAGACGCTCCTTCAGGTTGAGGAAATATGCACGCAAGCTTCTGTTGTTCAGGTCAAGCCGCTTCGCGCAGCCAATGTGGGCTTGATCACGACTGGCAACGAGGTTTATAAGGGCCTGGTTGAAGATTCCTTCTCTCCTGTGGTCCGCCGCAAGTTTGAGCAATTGGGGAGTCGAATACATAGTCAGGTTTTGGTCTCTGACGAATTGGGCATGACGGTTGAAGCTATTCATCGTTTAATTGAACAGGGTTCGGATTTTATCGCCTTGACCGGGGGTATGTCCGTTGATCCAGATGATCAGACCCCGGCAGCTATTAGGGCGGCAGGTGCCGAGGTGGTGACTTACGGGGCTCCGGTCTTGCCAGGGGCCATGTTCATGCTTGCCTGGCTAGGCGAGGTACCTATTGTCGGCCTGCCAGGCTGCGTTATGTATTACCAAGCCAGTGTTTTTGACCTCATCGTGCCCCGGCTTTTGGCTGGCGAGATCGTAAGCAGAAATGACATAATTACTTTAGGCCATGGGGGGATGTGCATGAACTGTGAGAAGTGCAGGTATCCCCAGTGTTCCTTTGGAAAAGGCAGCTAAAATTACAAAAGGTGGAATGCATACTGCCATGGCCGCAAGGCAGGGAGTGAATAACAAACGATTTATCATCCTCCTGTATGGAAAGTCTTATGCGAAATCTTCTTCAGTTCATTCACAGTGAACTCCAAAACGACAGGCCTGTGGTCAGCGCGGTGATCGTGTCCAGTAGCGGTTCAACCCCCAGGAGCACTGGTTCCCGCATGGCTGTGGGCAAGGATGGGCGGACCTTGGGAAGTGTAGGCGGCGGTCCCGGGGAAGCCATGGTCCAACGCCATGCCTACAAGGTCTACCAGGAAAAACGCAGCCATCTCCTCACACTCGATCTTACCGGAAAGGATGCCGCGGACGCCGGGATGATCTGCGGGGGGAAACAGGAGATTTTGATCGAATACATCCCCCCCCTGCCAGAAAACCTGCAGCTTTTTGCCCAGCTCCTGGAATCCTGGGATGCTGGCCAAGGAAGTGCTCTGTACACCGTCTTTCGTCAGGATATCCATGGGGTTGAAATTTTGGTCAGAACCCAGGATTCTCAGGCCCTTCCGGACAGCGTTCCGCAATCCCTGCGCCAGGTCGCTGTCTCCTGGGGAGGGAAATCACGCCTGCCGCGCTTCAGTCAGGAAGATGGGATCACTGTACTCATGGAGCCCATACGTTCTCCTGGCGCAGTGATCATCGTCGGGGCCGGACATGTGGGACAGGCCACAGCTACTCTATGTTCCATGGTGGGCTTTATCACAACTGTCCTGGACGATCGGGCCGACTTTCTCACCGAACATTCCCTGCCGGGGGTGCATCAGCGATTGCAGGTAGACAGGTTCGAAACCTGCTTCCAAGGACTGCAGATCCCCACAGATGCCTGCATCGTCATCCTGACCAGGGGACATGTCCACGACAAGACTGTCCTGGCCCAGGCCCTGCAAACCCCAGCCGATTATATCGGCATGATAGGGAGCACCAAAAAACGGGATGCTATCTATAGCGGCCTGCGCGAGCAGGGGTTTGAACAATGGGAACTTGACCGAGTGCATTGCCCCATTGGCGTCTCCATTGGAGCGGATACACCCCAGGAAATCGCGGTAAGTATCGTGGCCGAACTGATCCAAGAAAGGGCCAAGAGGAAATGAAAGAGCTTTTCGGCACTCGTAGTGAGGGAAACGTTCTTCTTCTGCGGCACGGCCATACCCGGCCGGGCCAGGTGTGGCGTTATACCGGACAACGGGAAGTCCCCCTCACATCCGCCGGGAGGGAACAGGCCAGGCAGTGGGCACAAAACCTTGCAAATCGGGGCATAAGCTCCATTTGGTCCTCACCTTTGGGCCGCTGCCTGGAGACATCGCACATCCTGGGTCAGGCCCTAAAAGCTGACGTCCAGACCGAAGCGGCCTTAAAGGAAATTGATCTTGGCGAGTGGGAGGGACTGACCAAGGACGACGTTCGACGCAGGTATCCCGGGGCCTACGAAGAACGGGGAAAGGATATGGCCGGATATAGGCCCCCACAGGGGGAAAGCTTTCAGGACCTCCTGGAGAGGGTCCTTCCCTTTGCCCGGCAATGTTTAGAATCCCGCGCCCTGACCCTGGCCGTGACCCATGCCGGGGTCATTCGGGTCCTGTCCTGCTGGGCTGAACAAAAACCGATACAGCGGCTCTTTGATTTCTCCCCTGCCCCTGGGAGCATGTGCGTTATTGAGCAAAAGGGAAAAAGGGTGAAACTCATTCAAACGTGTCCCGGTATCGCTGATAGAAAGCACATTTTAACATGTTGTTTTGTATGAAAAACAGTTGTTGGTTAATGGTTATCAGGAGTTGATTGGGAATCCCTTTTTTTTGTTCCCAATCGGTATTGGAATCGCTATCGGGATCGTTTGTATGCTTCGTTAGCGCAAGCATGCCTGCGCTTTGGCAGGCATGTGACAAAGAGGGCCCCGTAAAAGATCTGCCATTTTACTGGGGCCTCGCCTACAAAATCCTTAGACCCAATGATTCCGGCATCGGTGAAGTATCGGGTTCGGTACAGAAATCGGTCCACCCGCCGGACCTTGTACTTGTCGCCTCCACCTTGATGCTTAGACAATACAGCCTCCTCTTTCTACATCTTCAGGCCCGTGCAAGGTCAGCAGGATGTGGTAGGGCCGCTGTTCCTTATCTTGCCGGATAATGCTTCCCTGGATAAAATAGACATTTACCTCTTGTCGGGTTTGCAGCTTAAACGCCCTGGATTCAAAATCCTCATCTTTTTGCAAAGCCGCCTCCAGCTTGAAGGCCAGATCAGTATCCTGCGCGCCTGGAAGCAGATGAAAGATATCTCTGCCCGTTATCTCGCTTGCAGGCAGATGCAAAAGGCCTTCCAGGGCAGTGTTGGCTATAACCACCCGTTTTTCTCCATTCAGGACCAAAAGCGGATTAGGGTTCATGTCAAAGACCCGGCGAGTCATATACCAGGATTGTTCCAGCTGGGCATTTACCTGCTTTAATTCTTCCTGGGCCTTCTTTTGCGCGTCAATGTTCCGAAAAGTGATCACAGCCCCCTGGATTGTATTTAATCTGGTCCTATAGGGCATAATACGCAGGACATACCACTTGTCCTGGTCTGTCCGGAGCTCCTTTTCCACTGGGATGAGCCCGTCCATCACCTGCCGCACCTCCTGGATCAGATCCACCTCCTGGATCTGGGTGGACTGGTGAGCCAAGGGACGTCCCACATCAGAGTCTATGAGGTTGATTATCTCGGAGGCCTGCTGGGAAAAACGCTTGACCCGCAAGTGGTTGTCCACATAAACTATGGCGATTTCCGTGCTGCTTAGTAGGTTGTTGATATCATCCTGGGCCTCTGAGAGTTCCTCCACTTTGCTTTGCAGTTCAACATTTACGGTTTGCAGCTCCTCGTTCAGTGACTGCAGCTCCTCCTTGGAGGATTCCAGCTCCTCGTTCGTGGATTGCAGCTCCTCATTGGAGGACTGCAGCTCTTCGTTGGTGGTTTTGAGCTCTTCGTTGGAGGACTCCAGCTCCTCCACAATGGACTGATGGCTCTCCCTGGTCTCCTGCAGCTCCTGCCCCAGCTCTGCCACCCGGGCCTTGAACTGCTCACTGGAGCCAGTCTCCTGGCCCCCCTGCTGCTCCATGATTTCCCGGTCCTGAACCTCCACATCCTGGAATGCCACCAGCAAGCTGCCCGCCAGACCTTTATACTTCTCCAGGGGAATGACATGCAGATGGATGGTCTGCTCCCCGGCACTGTCCAGTACCCTGACCTGTTGGCGGATGATCTCTTGCTTTGAGGACACGGCCTGGCGCATAGCTATGGACAGCTCCACACGCAGACCTTCCCTGGCCATATCCAGGATGTTCTGAGTGGGCATTCCGCTGGAGAGTTCCAGATACTTGCCGGTCCTGCCCTGGACATACTGGATAGTCCCTTGGGAGTCGATCACTGCAGCAGCAGGTGCAAAGCGCTCCTGGAGCAGCTCCCTGGTCACCTGCTCCAGGTTGGCCCTTGCCTCGCATTTTGATTTTATAGGTTCGTCAGACTCCTGGACAGCCTTTTGCCTGCCGGTGGGAAACTCGATTCTGTCCCCTAGGTGCTGGGGCACCTCCCTGCGCTTGTAGATTTTCCAGGTTGAATTTAGAGGCTTGAAAAGATTGGTAAAGCCGCCTATTGTCTCTGAGGAACCCAGCATCATGAGTCCGCCTGGAACCAGGGTATAGTGGAAAAGTGGCAGCAGCCTCCTTTGGGCCTCTGTGTTCAGATAGATGAGCAGATTGCGGCAGCTGAGCAGATTCAGTCTGGAAAACGGCGGATCTTTGAGCACATCCTGCACTGAAAAGACTATTGCATCCCGGACCTCTTTGCGGATGCGATATGATTTGCCCTCTCTGTAAAAGAACCGCTCCAGCCGCTCCTGGCTGACGTCAGCCTGGATACTCTCGGGATAGAGGCCCTCCCTGGCCCTGGCTATGGCTTTTTGGTCTATATCTGTAGCAAAGATCTGCAAAGAGATCCGCTTGCCCGGGAAGTCATCCAGACATTCCAGGATGGTTATGGCCAGGGAGTAGACCTCCTCTCCGCTGGAGCAGCCTGGAACCCAGACCCTGAAGCAGCTGTCGTTATGCAGCTCTGCAAGGGCTTTCGGAAGGACCTCGTTCTTGAGCGAATCAAAGGATTCCGGATCCCTGAAGAAGTTGGTCACCCCGATCAAAAGCTCCTGGAACAAGGTGTTCAGTTCCCGGTGGTCCTGGCGCAGAAAAGTCAGGTAAATCTCATAATCCTCAATCTGGTTCAAGAGCATCCTTCTGCTGATACGCCGCTGCACGGTGTTGGCCTTGTAAAAAGTAAAATCATGGCCCATCTGCACCCGCAACAAGGCGAAAATCTTCTGCAGCCAGTCCCGGTCCGTGGTCACATCTGTTTCCTTGGAGCTGGCCTGGGCTGGCTGGTTGAAATAGGAAATCAATTTCTGGGGCATATGTTCCGGGTCCAGGATCATATCCACCAACCCTGTAGCCCTGGCGCTGCCAGGCATGCCGTCATACTTGGCTGACTCTTCGGACTGGGCCAGAACAAGACCCTCATTGTTCTTGATCTCTTTTAGGCCCACGCTGCCGTCAGATCCGGTTCCGGACAGGATCACAGCCGCGGCCCTGGATTTTCTGTCAGCAGCAAGGGTGCGGAAGAAAAAGTCTATAGGCAGGGAAAATGTCTTGTCCACTGGGTTCAGGAGCTGAATCACATTGTTGTAGATGGATATCTCCGTCTTCGGAGGCACGACATAGACATGGTCCGGTAAAAGGCTTTGACCGTCACTGGCCGTGCTGACCGGAATGGCAGAAACCTTTTGCAAGAGCTCAGGCAACATGCTGGGCTGATCCGGGGCCCGGTGCATGGTGACAATAAAGGCCATGCCGCTATCTTCTGCAACTTGGGAGAAAAAGGCCTTCAAGGCCTCCAGCCCCCCGGCAGAAGCCCCTAATCCCACCACGGGAAAGCCCAGCCCGGACACCCCGGAGCCATCCTGAACAGTTGGCTGATCATATTGATTCATTTAAAGTACCTTAGCTGAGACCATGGGCCTACTTCCGCAGGGCCTGGTCTGGAATGGGGAGATATACTGTAAAACAAGTTCCTGACTCCCTGGATGAGTTCCAGGTCAAGCTCCCCTGCATGGTTCTGGCAATCAAGCGGGCACTATATATTCCTAGGCCAGTACCCTGCTTTTTTTCAGCCGTCACATATTTTTGGCCTATTTTGTCTTGAATCTTTTCCGGGATAGCCTTTGGATTGTGGATACTGATCTTGGCCTGATTCGCTTCCGGCTCTTCCAATTGGATATATACCGTTTCACCTGCAGGCGTCCTTTCTACGGCATTTTTTATCAAATTGGAAAGCATGGTATAACAAAGCAGTCCTTCACCAGAAATTACAAAGATATTGCCTTGATCTGTGTTGGCCAGGGACACAGATATATTATTTTTGTAAGAGCTGCACAGGGAAGACAAATCCGTTCGTATATCCTGGATAATCGGCATAATATCAGTTGGTTGAGGATGGAAATTGTATTCCCCCTTCTCCATTTGATACAGGATCAAGGACATATTGATCATGTTCAGCATACGATATCCCGCTTGTCGGATATGTTCAATAAGCTCTTTTTGCTCTTCGTTCAGGTTCTCTTCTGAGAGCAACAATTGGGGCATGCCTATAATACCATTTAAAGGAGTCTTCAGATCATGTCGTGTGATCCTGTCTACATCTTCTTTGAGCTGCTCCAGTTGCTTGCGCTCTGTAATATCCCGGGCGAATACCAGTAAGGCATTTTGATCAGAATAAATTATATGACTTGCTGAGCATTCCACCGGCACCTCGCTGCCATCCAGACGCAGACATATTATTTCCCCGCTCACATCAAGCAGTTCCTTGCCCTTTGTACTTGATTGGTGTCTCTTTCGAATCTGGTCCCGAAACATGGGATGTACCTGGTCCAGAACAGGTCGGCCTACAAGCTGCTCCTTGCTTTTGGCTCCGAACAGCTCCAGGGCTGCTTTATTTACATAGGAAAAACATTGATCCAGGCTCACAAACACTGCATCCGGTGAGCTCTCAATCAGGGAGCGAAAGCGGGCTTCGCTATTTTGCAGGGCCAGCCCTGCCTGTTTTCGTTCCGTGATCTCCTCGTGGCAAACCACCACTCGCCTGGGAGACTTTTCCTCAAAAGGCGTTACTCTGCCTATGAACCAACGGTGCCTGGCAGGCGAATGGCACGGATACTCCAGGCTATAGAAATCCTTTTCTCCGGAAATGACCTCGCGGATGCCGTTGGCGAAGGCTTCTGCCCCTTCGGAGTTCTTACCTTTGGCATTAGAGCATACGTATAGATAGTTAGTTCCTTCAGATACTTGCCGTGGCGGGAGATGGTTTGCTTGAGCGAACTCGCGCCAGGCCTGGTTGACCAGAATGATCCTGCCCTGTTCGTCCAGTACAGTAAGATGATCGGAAAAGCTGTTCAGGACGGAGCCCAAAAAGAAGTTGAGATCAAAGACCTTTTCTTCTGCCTGCCTGCGCTCCACGATCTCTCCGATCAAGCGCGCGGCTGTCTGCATCCGGTGTTTGGCATTTTCTACAAGAAAAGGCGGCCGAGTTTCATAGGCATTGGCACGCAGCATGAGCTCCTGGGCGCTTGCATGATATTTAGCTGCCAGATTGTTCAAGGTAGCCCGATCCTTTGGCGGATCTCCATAGCCAAGATTGATGCTCCCGATGACTTTT
>CAYZLB010000098.1:0-8512 GCA_964479235.1 uncultured Desulfohalobiaceae bacterium | reverse complement strand
GTATAGCCCAGAAGGCCGGTAGACGCGCTGTCCGCAGCAATCTTTTGAGCTTGTGATCTGGAATCATTGGGCTCTTGGTCATTGGATGCAGTCGTAGCCTTCAACTGGGGATGGATGGTATAGCCTCCAAAGCCACCATCCCGCAGGACGCGAATTAAGTAGATGCCTGGCACCATATCATCGCTATCCCCCAAGCCTATTTCGGTCGTGTTGCAGAAATCTGCCCCACCCCCTTGAAATGTCGAGGCTGAGTTGCCATATAGTTCCCAAGGAGGACGCTAAGGATCAAGACAGCTGAGCTTCTGCAGGAGGCTATCCATATGGCAAAGCTGACATTTCCGTCCAAGAAAAAAGGTGACTGCCAGATGGTAACTGTTCCTGTTGACCTTGAGCACCCCCTTCTGAAGCTCAAGGCAGCTCTTCCCTGGCAGAAACTTCACGACATCGCCGTTTCCGCTTGGCGGAAAGCGGGGAAGAACGTCGACGGAGGTCGGGGGCGAAGCTGGGACTCCTGGCTGTGTTTGCGTATCGTTATCCTCACGATCGTCATGGGGCTGCAATGCAGACAGATGGAACAACAACTGGCTGAAAACGCTGTCATGCGTGTCTTTGTCGAGTGCCAGGATCATCAGTGGCCTCAAGTCAGGGACCATTCCACCATAGCTCGGATTGTCGAGAGCCTTGACCAGGAAGTATATGAAATGATCAACGATTGTGTCCTGCATGCTGGGATTCCTCAAGCCCGGGCTATCGTCAAAAACAAGGCCGGTAAACAGACCGAGTTTGGCTTCAAATACCTGATAGGCCGTATTGGTGGTGGCTATCTGTTTGGCAAACTGTTTATCGGCAATGTCAACGAGCAGTCGATGCCTCGGCATGCCTTGCAGGAATATCAAAGGATCTTTGGCTCGCATACAGTCCCTGAATTGGTAGTTTATGACCGGATTCAACTTTCCAAAACAAAGGAAATGGCCCAACCTCCGTGCCTCAGGGGTGAAGTGTATCCTTGCTCAGAACTTAAACCGGTTTATGAGGGATTTGACCAAGCAAAACACCCGCCCGGCGGCCGTAGTGAGCTAAAACACATCCTCCTGGAGGAAAAAGAGGGGCGAAGATGACTTATACGCGCCAATATTAACTCAATACAGGCACACGAATTCTGCGACACACTCTAATTAATGGTATTGTGTAACCAACCATAATCGCGGAAGATCGATTTTTGGAATCCAGTCTGAAAACCGTTTGTTGAACGAAGCTTGTAACATGGCAGGAGGCAGAAAAGAGTATGAAAAGGGTATTGCTGTTTTTAGGAACCAATATTGCTGTTATTCTGGTCTTGAGCGTTGTACTCAGCCTGCTGGGAGTGGATCGTATCCTGGACGAGCAGGGAGTGGGACTCAATCTTCAACATCTGTTGATATTTGCCGCTGTCTTCGGCTTTGGAGGGGCTTTCATTTGTGATTTTCTTATCCCGAGTGGTTGGCCATTTTGTAGACCGGGTGATCTTGAAGAACGAGGAAGGGCATGGGATCGGTTTTTTTGTGACCACCATAGTGGCCCAGATAGTGTTTGGAATCCTGGCCAGCGTGGTCGTGCTCTGGTTCAGTCGGCAAAGGGAATTCCGGGCTGATGCCGGTGGAGGCAAGCTTGCCGGCAGGGAGAAAATGATTTCCGCCCTGGAGAAGCTGCGCAAGGGAGTCCAGGAACCTCTGCCCGACCAGCTGGATGCCTTTGGCATCAACGGCAAGCAGGGCAGCCAGGGCTGGAAGATCCTGTTCATGAGCCATCCACCGCTGGAACAGCGCATAGAGGCATTGCGCCAGGGGCCGACGGTGAATTCCGGTCTTTGATCTGATTGTTTTAAGGTGGATTAGGAGGCATGAGCTGGCTTAATGCAAAGAAGTGGCCAACTCCTGACCAGCTGTTTTGGCTCGGTGCAGCAGGTCGGTATCTTTGGAGATGATTCCCCGGTCAAAGAGCCGGAGGACCGGAAACTCGGCCATTATGTCATAGCCAAAGGCCTGCAAGGGCAGGCGCATGGCCTCCAGGGCAAAGCCCATGTCCTTTTTCTCTTCCTGCTCGGCTATAGCCCCGATGATCGCCTTCCGCCCCTGACCGGCCAGTCTGCTGGACCAGGCCCGGGGTCTGGTGTCCGCAAAGTCCAAGTAGCAATAGAGTCTGTCGATAAAGGCTTTCACCCATACAATACTCCATGTAGATACCGTTGATTGACAGCTGATTCACTTATGAAAGTTTCACTGCAAAAAAGCGTTTTACTATGTGCGATAAAATATATGATGGAGGTACATTTCTATGGGTTGGACTTTTTGGTTCGCCATAATCGTTGTGATTGGGGTCCTGGCAGCCGTGCATGTCCGGGAAAAGCACTCCAATCGAGGCCGGGAGCTGACAGAGGAGGAGATGCTCTTTGTCCTGGCCCGGTCAACGCAAACATCCGAATTTGACCAGTTCCGGCTGGCGGCCGTGGATTGGAACATCTCTATAAAACGGGTGGAAGCAGATTTCAACCGCTACCTTCTGCAGTCTACCCTGCCCCATTATGTCCGGGATTATTTGCGGAGGGCCAAGAACTCCAGACCGGACCTTCTCAACTGTGATCCCAATTTTTTTACCGGGATTTTGATCAAAAAATCAAATCATTGTGTCGGTACTCGTCTGCCTTGAACAGGTCAATCCAGAATGCGTGGAGATAAGGAGCTTGGTTGATGATACTTCCGAGAGCGGATGCCCAACAATACTTTAAGCTATTTCATTCCTTGCTGGCCTATGTTAATTCACAAAAGAACATCTTGAGAAATGTCCGTACGCCGGAAGATATCGGAAAGCTGCCTGGGGAGAAGGCGGTCAAAGTAAGAAATGAGCTCTATCAGGACATTGGAATGATTGATTCCTTTGTTCAAAAAAATCCCCACAAGTTTTCCAGGGAAGAACTGGAGATTTTGAGCTCCTGGAAGAATTACCTGCAAGGTGATTTCTATCTTTTGCGGCATTTGAAAAGATACTCCATAGTTATGACAACGTCATCCTCCGTGCCTATTGCCTACGGGGTCCTTTCCCTGAAGGATGATCTGAAGGATTTGGTACCCTACGTGCCAATACCGGTGAAGGGGGTTTTGTTACCCTTCAAGAATCAGATTGTTTATGATGGACATCTTGCTATCTACAGTATCAGCTTGGGAGGAGGAATTCGGAAGATATTAAATGATGCCTATAATGAAGCAAAGGCCACTTACGACATTGTGACCTCCCTGCCTTTTCAATCGGGGGAGCAAAAAGAAATACATATTGAAGAAAAATTGAAGTTTTACCTCAAGAACGAAAGAAACCGACAGTATTATGCAGAAGAAATTGAAAAGCTTATTTCTCGCAGCCACGACCTGGCAACTCTCTATCATCAGGAAATGGGGAAAGTTTATGCACGGTCTTTGGGGAAACGACTCCGGGACATGGGATTTGGAAATGCGTGGTTCGGGATATTGCAGGGGATGGTTGTTGCCAGCGGGAAAAGTAAAGAAAATCTTGAATCGAATATTGGCGCGATTGTACCCAAATCCATGCAGGACTTTGTGTATAAGTATCAGCTAAAGCAGACGAAAAAATAACAGATAGATTTAGCCCGCTGTGGTCCATACTGCACCGAGGCTGGACAAGGGGATTTGTCTATGACCGCCGATGGCCATGTGTTTACTGCAGAGGAGGCCAAAGCTCGTTCAGATGTGTTAAAGAAACTATGTGATAGCTATGGTGTTCACGACATATATGCCTTTGGCAGTCGAGCCGGGGAAATCATTGCCTGGATTAGGGGAGACAAGGTACACAGTGCTTATCCCGCCTCAGATGTGGACATCGGAATTCTTCCATTAAGCTCGACAAAGTGGGATGCAGAACGAAAAGTTAATTTCAGCATGGAGCTGGAGGACTTTTTTGCTGTGAGCAGGCTGGATCTGGTTCTGCTGACGGAGGCTGAGCCTTTTCTGGCTTTGGATATCATTCGGGGCGAGCTTCTGTATACCATAGATGCAGATGAACAGGCCAGGTATGAGCTTTTTGTTCTCAGGCGGGCAGGAGATCTCCTCCCGTTTAAAAAGGAAAGGATCAGAATGATTCTGAAGGAGGGTGGACGATGACCCCGACCCGGATTCGGGCCAGCGTGGTTTCTGAGAGAGCAGCCTGGGTTCGGAGTATGCTGCAGGCAATCCAGGACCTGCCAATGGACAGCTATGCTCAGTTTGCATCCGATCAGCGAAACGTGGCGGCTGCGGAATCTTTTTTACGCAGAGGTATTGAGGCTCTTCTCGATCTTGGCCGGCATATCCTGGCGAAAGGCTTTGGCTACGCGGTTACAGAATATAAGGACATTGGGAACAAGCTGGCCGAAATGGGTATCATTCCGGATGATCGAGTTGCTACTTTACGCAAGATCGCCGGATATCGAAATCGAATGGTCCATTTCTACCATGAGATCACCCAAGAAGAACTGTACACCATATGCACCAGCAATATTACTGACATTCAAGAGATATTGGAAATTATTATCAAGTGGATTCAAAACAATCCAGAAAAGATAGATTACGAGATATGAATAAGCTTGGCTGGAGACTGTTTTTAGACTCCCTCAGCTAATCATCGAATATTTCACCATACTGCTCAGGTGATTTTCTGCTTTTTCCACATCATGTTTCTCTCTGTATATGATAACCCCAATCTCACCGAAGGCCTTATTAAAACCGGCTTTTGAATGTTTCAAAAGAATATGAAGTGCTTCATCTGGTTTATTTTCATTTAAATACAAGTCAACAGCTTGTTCATATAGAGCATTATTTCGTGAAAGTGTTTTTTTAAATTTACGACTCATACTCAAGGTAACTTACCTTATGGGTTAAAACCTATTTGTTTTTTGTTGACGTCGACAATTTTAATCTTTCGATTCGATAGTGATTGCCTTCATATTAGTCTGAGCAATTGGGAGACGTTCATCATTGCCTGTCGGCTGGACCAAAAATTTTTGGAAAATTAATCAAAATTAGAATCATGGAGACTATGTTTTACAGAACGAACTTAACGATATTGCTATTGCCGAAAACTTTCGCAGCAATTGCTTATCAACTGTCACGAATGGGACTTTCAGGTCTTTTGCTGTAGCGACAAAATCACAATCATAGCCGACCTTCTGCTTTTGCCTGACTGAACTCCTCATCACTGATCGGATGTTCGGCTGTCAATCGACGGAGTTGGCGAGAATTCTCAAGCACTTCGTCAAGATTGATTCGGCGGCTTATAACAGTATTTTCAATGCACATGATAATCTCACTATTGATGGAACGCCGATTTATTTCTGCGACCGACTTAAGCCGATCGTAAAGCTCATCCGGTATATTCTTTGTATACATACTTTAATGGATGATGGGATATTTCGGGATATCGAAATACTATCGCCCAATACCCGAGATAGATCATCTGTATCGATAAAACGCCATGCTTAACGGTTGGGAGGTTTTCCAGCTAGTTCGAGTAAAGCATGATGTTGTGTAATGCTTGCTGTTAAATTAGTTTGGGCAGCTCGTCTTCCGGAGCCAAAACTTGAATGGATTTTGCTTGTCCTGGCACTCTGCTGATTAAGCCATTAAATTTTATTGTTTTTTGTAGGCAGGTAACAAGCTCTTCATCATTGGATAATGTTTGGTGTTGAGCGTCTTTAATTCCGCGTTTTCGGATTCAGCGGTGGCCGCCAGTATCGCGTCTGCAAGCCCCACACCGTGCGACTTGCTGTAATCGCGCTTGTAGAGTCCTCCTGCCTTGGCAATTTCAGAATCAACGGGAATCACACGAAATAGAGATATGAAGCTATCCAGCGTAGCTTGTTCCGCATCTCCTTTGACCCCGGCATACAACTCCGCAACAACGACGGATGACAAGATGATCCGGGAGGAATTGGCGTTGACCAAAGAGACCGCTTTTTCATAGCCTCGAAAGAAATCAACCAGAACATCCGTGTCGGGGAGTATTGCCCCGGCCATGATCAGATCCTATCCCATGCGGCACGCGTTGCTCTGAAATCAGGAAGATCCGTACGATCTTTCCAGATTCCAGCAGCTTGACGCAACACCGCATCCCGCCTGCTGAGGCCCTCTTCCTTGATGAGGCGATTGACGGCCTCTCGAATGAGCTCGCTCTGCTTTTTCCCGGTGGTCTTTGCAATTGCTGCCAACTCGTCGCGTTGACCCTCTGTCAAGTATATTTGCGTTCGGACCATGTCGCCCTCCATTGGTAATGTATACATTAACATTATACATCACTTGTAATCCTAGTCAAGGCTAAAAAAGAAAAAGGTCTTTTTCTACTAAGATTTTTGCCCCATGCTCTCTGACTTGCTTGTGTATAGACTCAGACAAGACGAAAGATCCCGGCAAATTTCCTCTCTCAGTTCCTGGGGCTCCAGAACAACGGCTGTGGGTCCGAATCCCAGCACCCACCTTTTGACATCATCCCATCCAGAGGTCTGCATAGTGATGACAATTGATCCGTCCTCCTGGTATTGGTCACGATGATTATGCCCGGGAAATATGCAAAATTGTAAAGAATGATCCTCCTAAAGCCAAAAAGGTACTTCGAATATTAACTGATGGTCTGCAAGGACGCAAGAAAAGCCTCAAAAGTGCTGGCAGATCCGATCTGGAGCATAATGCGGAAAATTTCCAAAAGATGTTCTCCCTGACCGACCAGGAAACGCATTTTTGTCTACTTTTTTTTCTGGCCCAAAACTGGGATGAAGTACGCCAGTATTTTATGTCCCATTTGTGCATTGATGAGTACTCGGGCCGTAAGTATCTCCAAGCTGCCTTGCAGCTTTCGCCCTCTGCTCTGGACGGAATTCTGCAAGGCAAGTTGCGCCGGATGGGAGTTGTAACCAGCCGCCGGCTCAACCTGGAGGTGGAAGACGACTTTTTAATGCTGCTCATCGAGCCCTGCAACCAGAATGTACCTGGCTAACTGTACAAGGAGGTTCAGGGCAGTGACCTCCCTCTGGACAGCCACCTCCTGGACCGGGAGACTGTGCATTTCCTGCAGGGTATACTGGGAACCAAAAAAGACCTTCCTACTCATATCCTGATCTATGGCCCGGCAGGAACCGGCAAGTCCAGCTTTGCCAGATCCTTGGCCAAAAGTCTGCCTGATCCGGTATTCCAGATTTTACAGGATACGGACAATGAATCCCAGAAACGGCGAACTGCCATTCAGGCCTGCTTGAACATGACCAACAACGGGCCGGGCTCGATAATGATCATTGATGAGGCCGATAACCTGCTGCAAACCAGAGGGCATTTTCTCTTTCGGGGAGAGGTACAGGACAAGGGCTGGCTGAACACCTTCATGGAGGAACCCGGGGTTAGGGCCATCTGGATCGTCAACGACATGGATGGGATCGAAGACTCGGTCCTGCGCAGGTTTTCCTACAGCCTGTATTTTCCCAAGTTTTCCAGGAACAAGCGCATTCAACTATGGAGACGGCTGATTAGCCGGAACAACGTGGGACGCTTGATACCCAAGACGGCATTGCAAGCCCTGGCCCAGGATTATGAAATCAGTGCCGGGGTGATGGACATGGCCCTGAAGCAGGCAAAGTCATGCCATCGATCGGGCAAAAGCTCTTTTGTCCGGCGGGTCAGAATGGCTCTGGATGCCCATATCCAGCTCCGTAACCAAGGCCTCTTGCCCAAGAAGCAGAATGCACTGGATGCACACTTTTCCCTGCAGGGCTTAAATATCCAGGGTGATATGGACCAGGCCATGCACGTCCTGCACTCCTTAAGCACCGGAGGGAAAAAGACATCCCCGGCAGCCGGAAGTCAATACAACCTCTTATTTTACGGACCCCCGGGGACCGGAAAGAGCGAGATGGCCAAGTACATGGCCAGGGAGCTGGACCGGGACCTGATCATCAAGCGGGCCAGTGATCTCCTTGATCCCTATGTGGGCATGACTGAACGCAGGATTGCCTCCATGTTTGCCCAGGCAGAGGCCCAGGAAGCGCTTCTGCTCATTGATGAGGCCGATTCCTTTCTCTATGGCCGGCAAATGGCCCATCACTCCTGGGAGATCGGGCATGTCAACGAGTTTTTGACTCAAATGGAAAACTACCAGGGGATCCTGATCTGCACCACCAATCGGTTTGAAGGGCTGGATCAGGCCTCAATCCGCAGATTTCACCACAAGCTCTTCTTTGACTACCTCCAGCCGGTAGGGATTGAGCACTTTTACAACCTCTTTCTTGTCCCCTTGTGCGCGAGCCCAACGGATAAAGTGTCACACTCAAGGCTGCAAAAAATCAAGGGCCTTACTCCAGGTGACTTCAAGAATATCCGGGATCGCCATATCTTCACCAACCAGGATCTGACCCACCATGAGCTGATCACCTGCTTGGAACAAGAGGTCCAGGCCAAGAAAAACGAAAGACTGAGAGGGGGAATCGGGTTCTGATATACATGGGAGC
>CAYZLB010000097.1:0-8740 GCA_964479235.1 uncultured Desulfohalobiaceae bacterium | reverse complement strand
GAGCCAGGCTGGGGCCTGGCGGTCCAAGAAGAGCCAGGCTGGGGCCTGGCGGTCCCGGACGGCCAAGCCAGCGACCTGGGTTGGATCTAGTACGAGCCAACCACAGAGGTCACAGAGCTGAAAAGACAAGATGTTTTTAAATATCAATATATCTTAAATAGCTAACCTTAAGAACAAAATCACCCTGCCGCGGCCGGATGCGGCTCTTGACATCAGCGGGTTGGACTATTTTCAGAAGGGCGAGTATATGCTGGGTTTCTTTCTTTTTGCTGTCTGCTGGTCTGCCTTGGCTGCTGGGATGACATTTGGCCTGTTCACCTGGATCAAAAGCAATCTGAAGGTGCACCTGATGTTTCTCTTGAGTTGCCTCTACTTTCTAGGAATCTTCCTTGCATATGGTGCGTGCAGCTGAACATCCGGCAGGGTACAATAGGAATAAAGGTTGAAAATGAAATTTGTGAACCGCTTTTATATACAAATCGCACACAAAATCCTTCTCTGAATCCCTTGACCCGTCTTAACCGCCTTAACCTTCTGAACCTTCTGAACCTCCAAACCCCTCTTATGATCACAGTCAATAACCTCTCCAAGCAATTCCGCCTCTATCAGCGGCCTTCCGACCGGCTGAGGGAGATCATCTTTCGTCGTAAACGGCACCGTCTATTCCAGGCCCTGGATCAGATCAGTTTCTCCGTAGCTCAGGGCGAGACCCTGGGCATTGTCGGGCCCAACGGAGCAGGCAAATCCACCTTGCTCAAGATCTTGACCGGGGTGATCATGCCGGATACAGGGAGTGTGCAGATCACAGGCCGGATCACCGGTCTTTTGGAGTTGGGCACTGGATTCAACTCCGAGTTTACCGGTCTGGACAATATTTTTCTTAACGGGACCTATCTTGGACTGTCCAAGGATGAGATCCAGGAGCGGCTGGACCGGATCATAGCCTTTGCCGAATTGGACCAGTTCATCCATGAACCGATCAAGACCTATTCCTCGGGCATGGTTATGCGGCTGGCCTTTTCCGTGGCCATTCACGCCGATCCAGTCTGTTTTGTGGTTGACGAGGCTTTAAGTGTCGGGGACACCTATTTTCAACAGAAGTGCATCAGGCGGATTCGGCAGTTCAAGGAGTCCGGCGGGGCCATCGTCTTTGTCTCCCACGATATGAACGGGGTCAAGATGCTCTGCGACCGGGCTTTTTTGCTCCATCAGGGTCGGATTCTGGATCAGGGTGAGCCGGAGGACGTCATTGAGGCCTATAACTATCTTATCTCCAGGCTGGGGCATGAAGAAGACATGTCCGACATCTCGGAGATGAAAAGCGATGCAGCAGGGTATGGGAGCCGTAAAGTCAAAATACAGTGCGTACGTCTGTTGAATGATCTGGAACATGAAACAGAGACTCTGGCCACCGGCCGTCCGGCCCGGGTCAGTATTTGCCTGGCAGCTGGTGCAGATCTGGATTCTTTTACTGTGGGCATACAGTTTAGGGACCGTTACGGTCAGGAAATATTCGGGACCAATTCCTATCATCTGCAGCGCAGTTTGAAGGTCCAAGCCGGTCAGGAGATAGAGGTCGGTTTTTTCTTCCAGAACTTTAATTTGGGACCAGGCAAGTACACCCTGACTGTGGCCGTTCATATGGACGACACCCATGTCAACGACTGCCTGCACTGGATCGATCGGGCTGTGGCCTTTGACGTGGTCCATGCCGGGGATTATTTTTTTGTCGGCCTGGTCCGGCTGGAACCGGAGTTGACAGTCCAGGCTGCCACCTCTGGATAACTTGCTGGTTCAAACTTCCAGGTTCACCATCCATCCGTAATTCCTAGCTTTCTTTGATTCTCGACTGTCAAAAGTCCTTCCATAGGTGGTTGTATTTGTTGGCAATGATCGAAGGCCAACCCGGAAATTACAATTTCACCCTATCATATTGATTTTATTCTTATAACTGTGAACCTTGAACCTGGAACTTTGAACTTATAAGTTTGATTATCATCAACAAAAACAAGATATTGATAAAGATAAAGGACTCCACTGAAATCCATGAGACCCAAGGCCATTCACCAGTTCCACTCCGGCAGCGCATACGGCGATGCTGTGACCAACTCCATGTTTCTTATCCGGGATTTTGTGCATTCCTGTGGCCTGGAATCCAAAATATTCGTGGAGCATATTGCCCCTGAGCTTGATAAGGACCTCGACCATTTCTCTGCATATAGCGGGGATAAAGCGAATCTTTTACTCTACCATCACTCCCAGGGCCACGAGCAGACCCGCTGGCTCCGGGCCCTGCCGGATACAAAGGTCCTCATCTACCACAACGTCACTCCGGAAATATTCTTTCCTGAGCACAGCGAGGCCCGGTGGTATGCTGCGCTGGGCCGTCGGCAGCTTGACGATCTCCGGGAAATCTTTACCGGAGCTGTGGCTGTTTCAAACTACAATCTGCAGGAGCTGACTGCCCTGGGATACAGGCAGGCCAAAGTTATCCCTTTATTGTTCGATCCGGAGAAGGCAGGAAGAGCCGACTGGAATCGTAGTTTGTATGCAGAACTGGCCTCAACTTTTAATCTGCTTTTTGTCGGCCGGCTGAGCGAGCATAAGGGCCAGCATGACCTGATTCGGGCCTTTGCCGCCTTCCAAAGGGTGCATCCTTGTCCCTCCCGGCTTTTTCTTGTCGGCGGGGAATCTTCCCCGGATTACAGGAACAAGCTTCAGGGCTTGGTGCAAAGCTATGGCCTTTATCGGCAGGTGCACATGCCCGGACTTGTCTCAGACCAGGACCTGTATGCCTACTACCGGGCGGCGGACCTGTTTATCTGCCTCAGCCAGCACGAGGGATTTTGTATTCCCCTTATAGAGGCCATGGGTTTCAATATCCCCCTGGTGGCCTACGATGCCGGGGCCGTGAGCGATACTCTGCAAGGATCAGGAATCCTTACGAAGCGAAAAGATCCTGAGTACATCGCGGCTCTGTGCAGCCTCCTGGCCCGCAACAGATCCCTGCGCTCCAGATTACTCACCACCTATCCCCAAAGTTTGCACAGCTATTCTTTGCCAAAAGCTTGGCGCACATTCCTTGCGTTTCTGAACCAACTGGGCATAGAAGTAGACTCTGATTCTGTCTCAGACATCCCCTATCCTTCTGTCTCCAAGGTTCGTTACCAGTTTGAAGGCCCTTTTGACGGTTCCTACAGCCTGTCCCTGGTGAACCGACAGACCGCTTTGGCCCTGGAAAAAAAATATCCGGAGCAGGTAGCGCTCTACGCCACAGACGGAGCAGGCGATTATCACCCCGATCCAGCCTGGATGCAGGCTCATCCCCAGGTCGATACCTTGTACCGCAGAAGCCGCCCGGCTCCCAGGGACCGTATTGTGCTCCGCAATCTTTATCCGCCCAGAACATTGGACGCTCGGGGCAGGCTGAATATCCTCAGCAGCTATGCCTGGGAAGAAACAGGGTTCCCAGTCCAGGATATTGAGCGGTTTAACTGCTCCCTGGATGGCGCTACAGTGGTCTCCTCCTTTGTGCGTAAGATTCTGGTGGACAATGGTTTGAAGGTTCCTGTTGCCGTGGTTCCTAACGGGGTGGAACATATCCTGGAGCAGGAGCCTGAGCCATTAAAGGCGCCCCTGGCCCCGGGGTGGCGTTTTGTGCACATCTCATCCTGTTTTCCCCGCAAGGGGGCAGATGTTCTGCTCCAGGCATTTGCTCGCGCTTTTCAGGGCAGGAAAGACGTCAGCCTGATCATCAAAACCTTTGCCAATGAACATAACCGAATCTGGGATCAGGTCCGGGATGTACAGGACGAGTATCCCCAAGTGGCAAAGATCCAGGTCATAGACCAGGATCTGAGTCCAGGCCAGACCAGGTGGCTGTATTCCCAGTGCCATTGCCTGGTTGCTCCGTCCAGAGGGGAAGGATTTGGCTTGCCCATGGCCGAGGCCATGCTCATGGGCCTTCCGGTTATCACCACTGCCTACGGGGGGCAGACGGATTTTTGCACTCCAGAAACAGCCTGGCTCATTGATTATTCCTTTGCCCCGGCCAAGACCCATTTCGGGCTTTGTGATTCGGTTTGGGCCGAACCTGATGTCGACCATTTGGCCCGGCTGATGGGTCAGGTGGCGGATAGCCGGCCAGAGGTCCTGCGGGCCAGGACCGGGCCGGCCCGGAAGCTGATTTGTTCCGAATATACCTGGTCCAAGGCGGCCTGGAAATTGGACCGTTTCCTCCAAACCTTGGAAAGCGGACCGCTCCCCGAACTGGGGCCGGTGAAGCTGGGCTGGATATCTACCTGGAATTGCCGCTGCGGCATTGCAGCCTATTCCGACTATCTGGTCCGCCATCTGGATCCAGCTGATGTCACTGTGCGGGTCCTGGCCAATGAAACCCAGGACCTCATCTCCCGGGATCAGGAATATGTGAGCCGAGTATGGAGAGATTGCTCCCAAAGCGATCTTTCCTTTCTCAGGGACTGCATTCTGGACCTTGAGCTTGAGGCTGTCATGATCCAGTTCAACTTCGGTTTTTTCCACCTCCAAGCCTTGGGACAGCTCATACGGCAGCTCAAGGCCCATGGGGTGAAGGTGCTGATGACCCTGCATGCGGTTCAGGGCATCGACCGCCCGGACTTCAAGGCCTCCCTGTCCTGGATCGCTTCCGATCTGGCCTGCTGTGATCGACTTTTCGTCCACAGCGTCAAGGACATGGGTCTGCTCAAACAGGCGTCATTAGTGGACAATGTCACACTCTGGCCCCATGGGGTGCACGCAGCCCCGGGCAGGGCACGGCAAGAGCAGGGGAGGACCCTGGCCTGTTACGGATTTTTACTCCCGCACAAAGGAATTTATGAATTGATCCAAGCAGTGGATATCCTCAGATCAGAGTTTTCGGATCTGAAGCTCCTGTTGGTCAATGCCCTGTATCCAGCCCCGGAATCGGAATGGTACTATCACAAGTGCCGGGAGGTGAGCCAGGAACTGGGACTTGACCATAGTATTACCTTTCACCCGGATTTTCTGCCTGAGGAGCAGTCCAGGCAGCTTTTGTCCCGGGCTGATCTGATCGTATTTCCCTATCAGCAGACCGGGGAATCATCGAGTGCCGCCGTCCGTTTTGGGTTGGCCGTGGACCGGCCTGTGCTGTGCACTCCCCTGGATATATTTTCCGATGTGCGAGATGTTGTTTTTACCGCCCGGGGAAGCGATCCACG
Source organism: uncultured Desulfohalobiaceae bacterium (assembly GCA_964479235.1). Lineage (GTDB taxonomy): Bacteria > Desulfobacterota > Desulfovibrionia > Desulfovibrionales > Desulfothermaceae > Desulfovermiculus. Next base: position 3,521 of record CAYZLB010000097.1, on the reverse strand, counting down.
GGCCTTGGCTCACTCCATTGAGAAGTTGCTGAAAAGCCCTGAGCGGATGGCCTCTCTTGATGACCGCAGAAAAAAATGGTTGATCGAACACGACTGGTCAACCCTCGGACCCAGGCTTTCCGGATTGATCAAGGCTTGTACGCACAGGAGTCCGACAGATTGTTCTTGATTTGAGGACAGTAATTCGCGAGAATCATACATGTGAACCTCAACCCCATACCGTGCACTCCAGGGTTCCCCGTCCGGCACTCAATTGCAAAAGCCATGGGGATATTATTTATTGCACGCCTCACATCTGCAATTGAGTGCCGGACGGGGACAGGGGTGTGTGGTCATGATGACAATTACCGCAAGCCTGACAACTTATCGGAATCACCCAAATGCTCAAAGTGAATCACCCAGACATTTCAGAAGAAAAAATCAAAGAACTTGTGCAGTGTGAAATGCAGCGGATCCAGAATGGACCTGCACGTTGGCCGCAAACTGATTTGCAAAGACGCCGGGCTGACACGAAAGGGGACAAGGGTTTGGAATATACTACATATAGAGATGGCCGGGAATTTCAATGTCAGGATTTCAATGACCTAAGTACTGAACAATTTCTGATCGCTGCCTACGCGGCGATCATGAAACGCAGCCCGGATCCTCAGGGATATGAGCATTTTTTTAGCCAACTTGCGCACGGCGATATGACCAGGCCGGGGGTCCTGGGACGCTTAAGATTCAGTGCAGAAGGCCGGCGACACAAGATGCGGATTAAAGGTGTTCTCTGGCGGTATATCCTGGATAAAATCACTTCATTGCCCGTTGTGGGCTGGATGGTCAGCTTCTTCGAATGTATCATCAGGCTCCCTGAACTGTTGCGCAAAATCAGAGCCCTGGAAGAAGGGCACGGCCAGAGGCTGTTTAAAAATGAATCAGTCCTGAATCAGCATGGACAGGTGCTGGAATCCATTGAGCCGGAAGTGTACCGGCTCGGCTTAGCTCAGGAACGGTCAACAGAGCAGGATATTCCGGAATTCGTCTACCTGGCTTTGGAAAATCAGTTCCGGGGGGAGAGGGAAGATCTGCAGTCCAAGCTGGAAAAATATCTGCCCCTGATTCAGGATGTGCTCCCCCTGGGAGGACACATCCTGGACCTGGGCAGCGGCCGGGGGGAGTGGCTGGAACTGTTGGGCCGGGAAGGTATTTCGGCCCAGGGAGTGGACCTGAGCAAGACCATGGTCCAGCTCTGTCAGGAACAGGGCCTGGAGGTAACCTGGGCAGATGCCCTTGATCACCTGAGCGGACTCCATGCCGACAGCTTGCCCGCGGTAACCGCCTTTCAGCTCATGGAGCATCTGCCCCCGCCCGTCCTGGTCCGTCTGTGGCAGGAGGCCTTTCGGGTCCTCAAGCCCGGTGGGTTGATTTTGTTTGAGACCCCAAATCCGGAAAATGTGCAGGTCAGCACCTACTCCTTTTATCTTGATCCCACCCACCGCAAGCCGGTACCTCCTCCCTTGGCCACTTACACCATGCACGCCTTGGGCTTTCGGGATATTAAGGTCATCCGCAACAGTGAATTCATCGATCCCATATTTGAAGATCCTCGGTTGAACAATTTTTTCTGTTCTGCCATGGATTATGCGGTGATTGGGTATAAAGAGGGTTGGGGAGGTGAAGATGGTTGAAACAGATTCAAGGGTTAAGAGTGTCCTGTCTCGTCTCGAATGTCGCAACAAAAGAACCGGAGGTTCAAGTTTATCAGCACATGTATGGTCTGATTTGTCACGATCTCACGAAGCCCAAGCTCCTCGGATTTTCACCATGAGCTGGCGCTTACGGTTCCCCGCCCGGCACTCAATTGCAAAAAAATATTGGTGTCTTTTTTGACAAGCCCCACATCGGCAATTGAGTGCCGGGCGGGGACAGGGGCGGGTGGTCATGATGATGTTTTCCTTGGTATCTTTTTTAACTCCTGTACTCCCATACAAATTATGAAACTCAAGATCGACGGCCCCTTCACCGGCTCCTACAGCCTGGCCCTGGTCAACCGTGAAATGGCCCTGGCCATGGAACAGCTTCTGCCCGGCAGAGTGGCTTTATCCTTTGACTGCCACCCAGAGGGCATCTTCCACCCAGACCAGACCTGGCTCAACAACCATCCGGACGTTGAAGCCCTGTATGTTCGCGGCAAAGACATGACCAATCCGGATGTTGTTCTCTACAACTCCTATCCTCCGGTATTTCCCAATGTTTCTGAAACATTATGCCTGACCAATGCCTACGGCTGGGAGGAGAGCCTCTTTCCTCCCCAATACGTCCAGGGCTTCAACCACAATCTTTTTGGTCTGACCCTGATGTCCGAATTTGTGCGCAAAACCTTGCTGGACAACGGGGTCAGCCTGCCCATGCGGGCAGTGGGCCTGGGCATGGACCATATTTTTCGTCATTCTCCCGACCCTTGGCCGCAAAGCCTAGGCAAAAAATTCCGTTTTCTGCACGTCTCTTCCTGTTTTCCCCGCAAAGGCCTGGACGTTCTGCTCACTTCGTATGCTGCCGCCTTTACTGCTCACGACGATGTAAGCCTTGTGATCAAGACCTTCCCCAACCCACATAATACCGCACCTGAGCAGATTGAAGAATTCAGGGCTGATCCGGAAGCCCCGGACATCGTCCTCATCAATGAGGACATCGGTGACGCCCACATGCTGGATATCTACCAACGCTGCCACTGCCTGGTGGCCCCCTCCAGGGGGGAGGGATTCGGCCTGCCTATGGCCGAGGCCATGGCCTTGCATATCCCGGTGATCACAACCGGATTCGGGGGCCAGGCCGATTTCTGCACCCCAAAAACTGCTTGGCTTATCGATTATTCCTTTGCTCCGGCCAGGACCCACTTGAGCCGATTCGCTTCCTCTTGGGCCGAGCCGGATCCCGATCACCTGTCGTCCTTGATGCGGGAGGTATTCAGGGCTGAACCTGCTGATATCCAAAGCAAGACCGGCCCGGCCTGTGACCTGGTGAGCACCGAATATACCTGGAAGGCCTGCGCCCGGCGGACCCTGGCTTTTATCAGCGATCTGCAGACCCGACCAGCCGGCAATTCCCCCCTCTCCGGTTCCTCCTGCTCGTCCTCAGCTGGCAGTGAGGGTTCTTCCCTCCGGTTCCCCTCCCTGCGGCCCACCATCGACCGGAAACGGGCATCCCCCCTCCGATTCCCCTCCCTGCCGCTCATCATCGACCGGAAACGGGCTCCCCTTCTCCGGTTCCCCTCCCTGCGGCCGCTTTGGGCCGGAGGGAGGGGCCAGGGGAGGGTTCTTCCCTCCGATTCCCCTCCCTGCCATTCACCATCAACCGGAAACGGGCATCCCCCCTCCGGTTCCCCTCCCTGCGGCCGCTTTGGGCCGGAGGGAGGGGCCAGGGGAGGGTTCTTCCCTCCGGTTCCCTTTCCTGCCGCTCATCATCGACCGGAAACGGGCTCCCCCCCTCCGGTTCCCCTCCCTGCGGCCGCTTTGGGCCGGAGGGAGGGGTCAGGGGAG
>CAYZLB010000096.1:0-8987 GCA_964479235.1 uncultured Desulfohalobiaceae bacterium | reverse complement strand
GTGCATGAAGTTATATTCCTGGAATGTGAACGGGTTTCGGGCCGTGGTGGACAAGGGATTTTGGGACTGGTTCAAGCTGTGTGACGGTGACGTCATTTGTCTCCAGGAAATCAAGGCCGAACCGGAGCAAGTGGATGCAGAGCACAAAGAAGTGGACGGCTATACCCAGTATTGGAATCCAGCTCAAGTCAAAAAAGGCTATTCCGGGGTGCTCTCCATGACCAGGGTAGAGCCCCAGAGTGTGGTCTACGGATTGCCGGATGAACGATTTCAGGGCGAAGGGCGCTTGATCCAGATGGAATTTGATGATTTCTTTTTATTTAATGTCTATTTCCCGAATGGAAAAATGAGCGACGAGCGTTTGCAGTACAAGATGGAGTTTTGTGATGCCTTTTTGGATCATGCCCAGGAATTGCGCAAGAAAAAGCCTATTGTGGTTTGCGGGGACGTGAATACGGCCCATACGGAAATCGATTTAAAAAATCCAAAGGCCAATGAGAAGGTCTCCGGTTTTTTGCCCAGTGAGCGGGAATGGATTGATAAATTCCTGGCAGCCGGATACATTGATACCTTCCGCATGTTCGTTACCGAAGGCGGACATTACACATGGTGGACCTACCGGTTTGGGGCCAGGAAGAGAAACGCCGGGTGGCGGATCGACTATTTTTTTGTCTCCGAAGAACTGCGGGATAGAGTCACAAATTCCTGGATAGAGTCCGATGTCATGGGATCAGATCACTGTCCCATCGGCTTGGAACTGAAATAGGGTGTCAACGAAGAAAATTAAAGATTTGGAAGAGATGGCCGAGAGATGATAGATGAGAACCAGTTGGAATATGTTGATGCCTTTTGGATCATGCAATGAAGGAAAATTTGGTTCTGTCTTGGAATACCGTTATCTCGCTGTTCCTCATCGGCTGTGCATTTGTGACTACCGGATGATGTAGTCAAACCCCTTTTCCGAATTCTCATCTCATGTCTACCCGGAAAAATATGTGCGCTGCCCATCATTGGGATGTGTTGGCCCAAGACATCGCCATTCGGGTCGATGAAGCCTTGGACAACAGAAATGCTCTTTATGGGCATCGTCTTTTTGTTGAGACGTAGGTGTTCAGGATGAAACAGCTCTGCCTGATTCTATTCATTATAAGTTTACTCATATCTGCTGGATCTGGATGTGGGCCCAGTTATAGACATCACGTTGATTATAAGGAAGAATATTTGACTCCAAACCAAGTGGAGCTCAGGCCTTATGGGACTATCTTGGAAAGCAGCTATCAGGCTGGAGATATATTGGCTATGAATTTGCAAAAACGAAAAGTTGATCCCCAACGTCCCATATTGGCTGCCAGTTTTGTATCCACTGATAACCTTGAGATGAGTAGTAGTTTTGGAAGGTTGGTTGCAGAACAGATAAGTTCCAGGCTTGCTCAGCATGGACTGAATATGAAAGAGATTAAGTTACGAAAAGATACTGTGTTCATCCAGCAAAAAAAGGGAGAGTTCATGCTTTCACGCCGCCTGAAGGAACTGGGTGTGGATTATGATGCAGAGTCAGCTTTAGTAGGAACCTACGCTGTAACCCCATTGCGTATTTTCGTGACTGCAAGGATTGTACGTGCAGAAGATAATACAGTCATTGCCAGTCATGATTATTCCATTGTCCAGAATGCAATCAGTCGGGACCTGGTACAATAAAATACGACACCATGAGATGACAGATATGGCTAAAGCCATGGTAAGATCAGATGACTCTCAGCTGAGCGATGCCCCAATATGCGGCACGGTTTGCATGTTTCCTGTGCAATACTTGTCCTGCGTCAACAGGATTTGGGTTTGTACCTTTTTCCGTTTTTTGCCAGCAATTTTTCTGGTGTGTTTATGTCTTGGCTGTTTTTCAGGGTCGCAACGTACCGGTTTTGAACCAGATTTTGGCAGAAATGAAGATATTTCTGCCCATGAACTGCCTGATGCAGTCTATGTTTGGCCTGAGCAAAATATTTATTCCGGATCCCGGGTTCTGATCCAGACATTCCAAAGCCCGGCATATGCCCCCCGGATTGGAAGTTATACCGCCGAAACTCTGGCTAAGCAGCTGCGGTTGCACAAGGTTTTTGGGGAGATACAACTCGATGGAGGCAGTGAAACATATTCCCCTGGTGATTGGCGATATTTGTTAGCCGGCCAAAATTGTGATCTTTTGATTACCGGGCGGGTCAATTTTTTTCTGGAAGGAAGTTCACAACAGCCATCCAAGGTGGTTGTGGAAACAAAGGTCTATGAAATGGCCGGCGATTTTTTGCATCTTTTATGGCACATGCAGGCTGATGCCTTTGGTGAGCCACGGGCCAGCAAAGATTGGTATATCTATCGATCCCCTCCGGTTCCGGCCCCGTCTGGCCAGGAGCTTGTACAGAGATGCAGCATACAGTTTGCAAATGCTTTGCTCCACGTCCCTCCCCGAGATCATTGACCATCTTGTTTATAACCTGCTGCTTTGTCATCAATCATCTGTGGCAATGTAAGAAACACCCCCAAGGGGGATGAAGAAAAAGGAGGGACAGATTAAGTTTGATTTTTCACTGGTTCTGCTGGATGAATGTGAGGACAACCTTTGCTTATAAAGTCTCTGGTTGTCCTCACCAAGACATGAAATGGAGATAATGACTGGCTCATACTTTTGGCTGGTGAGCGGTTTTTTGCCTTATTCACTTTTGATCTCCTACTGGCCGGGAGAATTCCCGCTCTACAGCATAGCGATGACAGGGTCCGCTGTTCCAGGTGCAGAAAGGATAGAACCGGCCATTTGGAGCGGCATAGTGAATGACGCAGTTCTTGACTCGATCCAGCTCAAAATTATAGGCATCCTGAAAGTGCATGGCTGCCAGGAGCAAAACATCGAAGCGCTGGCCCATGACATGAAAGAAGTGCCCCCGTTCGGGCCTATCTACTTTTCCTGCCTCGATAAAGGTGTTCACAAATTCCAAAAGTTGGTCAAAATCCAGGCCTTCTGGTACCTTTTCCGGTCGGAAGTGCTTTTTCAGCTTGCGCATGAGCTGGAATTTTGACCATGGTTTGCGCCAAGAATTTTTTTCCAGGGCCTCGGCCTCATATTCAATATCCTGCATGGCTGCCTGAATATCAAAGAACCTGGTCAGTGGCACAGCCTGCTTGTTCTTTCGGTCTACGATCAGATATGAAGCGACCCCGCAGTGAGGATGACAATTGAAATGGTTTTGCGGTGTACCTTTAATGGCTTCTACCAGTCGGCTGATTGGATTGACAACGGAGTATGGATACCAGTCCTCATACATATCCAGGATTCCTGATTGAGCCTGGATATCCCTGGCCATGTCCGACATGGTGTAGCGCATTTCTTTGCGCTGGGCTTCATCATACCTCCCGGTCAGAGAAACAGGCTGAAAGCTGACCGCAGTTATCACATCACTGTGTTGTACTGCAAACTCCAGGATCTTACCTGCCTGGTGGTCATTGAGACCAGACACAATGGTCGGGACCAAAGTGACCATCACCCCTTCCTGGCGTAGATTCTCGATGGCCTGCATCTTTTTCTCCAGCAAAGGACGTCCCCTGGATTGCTCATAAATGTCGTCACTGAGACTGTCGAATTGCAGATAGACCACGTTCAGGCCGGCCTCGGCAGCCTGGGCGGTGAATTCTTTGCTGTGGGCAAATTTGAGTCCATTGCTGGCCACTTGAATATCCAGAACTCCCTTGTCCTTTGCCATGCGAACGGCCTGGATAAAATCCGGGTGAATGGTCGGTTCACCCCCAGCGTATTGGACACTTAAGGGTGGGCGGGGTCGAATTGCCATAGTCTGGTTGAGCATTTCCTCCAACTGTTCTAAACTGAGATCAAAAACACGACCGCTGGCATTGGCATTGGCGAAGCAGATGGGGCAATTCAGGTTGCACCGGTTGGTCAAGTCGATATTGACCATACACGGGGTGTTTTTGTGTGCGGAACACAAGCCGCAGTCTAAGGGGCAATTGCCGGTACTCTGGGTGTGGGGCGTATCCAGCCCTGTAGGGAAATCAAAATGGTTCGCCCGGCGACGAAGAAAAAAGCGACTGTCCCTGTCTATCAGTTCATTCCATTGACCGTGTTCAGGGCAATTCTTGAACATCCAGACCTGGCCACAATTTTCATACAAGATTGCATCCAAAACCTGGGTACATTCCGGGCAAATACTTTTGGTTTGCATGGGGAGTTGACATGACCATACACTGTCTTGGGTTCGAAGTGGCGAAACATCGCGTTCCAATAACATAGTGTCCTCCTTATTCATCCGACAGTCATCATCCTTCTTGGATTAGATTCTAACTTTTACTTTCTATCTAATACAGGATTGCCCAAGCATCAAGGGGTACGAAAAGAGGTGCTCTTATCGTGGCACCTTATATCTTCAAAGTTATAGATTCACATTTCATGGGATATATCCACATCCACAGCGAGGAATGACCATGCAAGGGGATACAGAGAATTTGGCTGGAAAAACAGGGGGCATCCTGGCCCGGCTCAGGAAAGAGCGTCCTTTGGTGCACAATATCACCAATTACGTGGTCATGAATTTTACAGCCAACGCCCTTTTGGCCATAGGGGCTTCTCCAGTCATGGCCCATGCCCTGGAAGAAGTAGAGGAAATGGTTTCCATGGCCGGGGCCCTGGTATTAAACATCGGCACCTTGAGTCACGAATGGATCCAGTCAATGCTGATGGCCGGGAACAGGGCAGGGAAACAAGACATCCCGGTCGTCTTGGATCCTGTGGGCGCTGGAGCCACCAGCCTGCGGACCCGGACGGCACGAGAGATTGTTCGCCAAGGCTGGGTGAGCCTGATCCGGGGCAATGCCTCGGAGATCATGTCCTTGGGCCCGGATATCGTTCAGACCAAAGGTGTGGATGCAACCCACTCGGTGCAGGAAGCAGAACAGAGTGCATTGGCCTTAGCCCGGGAATTGGAAACCATTGTGGCCATTACTGGCCCAACAGACGTGGTGACCGATGGCCGGCGCATATTTCGGGTACAGAATGGACATCCATTGATGGGCCGCATTACAGGAACCGGATGCGCAGCTTCGGCACTGTGTGCAGCATTTTCGGCCGTGGAACAGGACATGCTTTATGCTGCAGTTTCAGCCCTGGCCTTCTTCGGTTTGGCCGGTGAACGGGCCGGAGAAAAAGCAAATGTACCGGGCAGCTTCCACGTCGCCTTGCTCGATGCCCTGTATTTATTGACTTCAGAAGAATTGACCGCCCAAGCCAGGATAGAGGAAGTGTATGTCTGAAAGGAACAGCAACAGCTATCAGAGTCCGGCCGACTCATTGACGGAAGAGACCCTGCTGGAGGCCGCAGATACGTTTTTCGGACAGCGAACAGCCATTGAGCGGGCCCTGGAGATATACACCCAGCGGGTCCAGGAGCTGCAAAAGGTTCTGGACCAGGTGCAGACCAAACAGGCAACTCTGCATTTTCTACTTGGTGAGGGACAGGAACAGGAAGTCAAAGCATTTTATTCCCGAATCGGCATCGATCCTGAGAGTGTTCCCCGGCCTGTTCAAAGCATTGAACCGGAACTGAGCGAACTTCGGGTTCCTTTTGCGTTTCGGGATCAGACCAGGTACGTAAAACTGCTTACCTCGGTCTATGCCCAATTTGCGGCTACGGCAGCAGACTACATGCATGGGCGCAGCTACAAAAATCCCAATGATTCGCGCCGCCGGCGGATAAGCGTTCATTACGACCAGGTATATGCTTTTTATCTGCAGCTGCAGAAACAAATACAGAGAACCAATCAGGAGAATTCTCCTACGCAAGTCTTGCAGTTCGTCAAGCAGCTGGATGTTGACCGGGCAGCCATGGAATCTCTGATCAGTGTGCCCTTGCATTATACCTTGGATCAGGAAATGGCCATTGAAGAGCCTGATTTTGCTCAGAGCGGCATTGTGGCTTATCCAGATTTCCCGGTTGCGGAAACGGTCAAGGATGTGATTGCAGACTGTGCACGCCGGTTTTTTTGTGAACATCCGGCTCAGGCACGTCACATTCTAGAGAAGGTACGCAACTGTGGATCAAAAGGAGCAAAGCCATGAGAATGCATTCTCAGGGCTTTGCTCTACTTAGAAGGGGTGTGATCAAGGTCTATTTCTGATCGATAAAGTATTCTTTGGTTATCCGGAAAATAACCGGGCTTAAGACAAGCAGAGCGATCAGGTTGGGAACGATCATTAGTCCGTTCATAACATCGGAAAAGGTCCAGACGATATCCAGGTTAATTACCGCACCGATAAAGACCAAAATGACGTAGGCATAGCGGAAAGGGGTCACAGCTTTGAGACCAAAGATGTATTCCACTGCGACCTGGCCGTAATAACTCCAGGCCAAAATAGTGGAAAAAGCAAAGAAAATCAGCCCAAAACCGACTACAAAGTCACCAGGTCCGGGCAAGCCTTTATTAAAGGCCATAGCGGTCAAGGCAGAACTGGTTTCTCCGCTGGTCCAAACACCGGTCATGATGATAACCAGGGCAGTCATGGTGCAGACGACGATGGTATCGATGAACGGGCTGAGTCCGGCCACAATGCCCTGTCTTACCGGGCTGGTAGTCTTGGCTGCCGCGTGGGCGATGGGAGCGGAGCCCAAGCCGGCCTCGTTGGAGAAAACACCCCGAGCCACGCCAAAACGCATGGCAGCGGCAATGCTGGCGCCGGTGAATCCACCTGTCGCTGCAGTGCCGGAAAATGCATCCCTGAAAATAGTGGCAAAAGCGCTGCCCAGCAGCTCAATATTGGCAAAAATGACAATCAAGGCACCGATAACATAGACAACCGCCATAAAGGGAACGATCTTTTCGGCCACATTGGCGATCCGCTTAATCCCACCGATGATAACGGCAAAAGTGAGGCCGGCAAGGACCAGTCCGGTAATCCAATGCGGCAGGTTAAAGGCCTGCTTCACAGCCATGGCCACGGAATTGGACTGCACTGTGTTCCCGATGCCAAAGCAGGCAATGGCCGCAAACAGGGCAAAGAGAAAACCCAGCCAATAGCCAGCTTTTGCCCATGCCGTTTTTGATGTAATACATCGGTCCGCCGACAAAAGAACCGTCGGGCATGGTTTCCCGATAGCGAACAGCCAGGACTGCTTCGCCGTATTTTGTGGCCATGCCGAACAAGGCGGTGATCCACATCCAAAACACTGCTCCGGGACCGCCCAGATAAATGGCCGTGGCCACCCCGGCAATGTTTCCAGTCCCAATAGTTGCCGAAAGGGCTGTGGTCAGGGCCTGAAAAGGGGTGATCTCGCCTTCACCTTCCTGCTTGGTCTTGTCCCGGCCCTGAAATAAGAGTTTGAATCCATACCCGATCTTGGTAATGCTTTTGAGTTTCATACCCAGAGTCAGATAGATCCCAGTGCCCACGAGCAGTACAAGCATGTACGGCCCCCAGACAAATCCGCTGATAGCGTTGAGCACGTTTAGAAAGGCGACCATCAACCTCCTCCTTGGGGTTTGGGGTTACAGGGCATATATCTGTGACCGTTACCGGCGCATTGAGGTATAGATCCGAGGAACTCGACCCATGAGGGTGGAAACGATTTCATAGTTGATGGTTCCGGTACGTCGTGCTGCTTCATCCACCGAAAGAAACTCCGTCCCTTGACGGCCAAAGATGACCACTTCATCGCCTGGACTGACCTTGGCAATGTGCCCGACATCAAGCATGGTCTGATCCATGCAGATCCGACCGGCAATTCGGGCTCGCTTTCCATGAATGAGCATATATCCTGCATTGGATTGGATACGGAAAAAGCCGTCAGCATAACCAACTGAAATAGTTGCAATAGTTGTTTCTTTTTCAGTAGTAAATGTTGATCCATAACTGATTTTATATCCTGGCGCAACCTTTTTTGTATGAACCACCCGGGTTTTGAGGGTCATGGCCGGACAAAGGGGTTGAGTAACTAATTGGTCTTCAGGGCGAGGTGAGAGTCCATAGAGCATGAGTCCGGGCCGGACGAGATCCAGATGCGAGTCAGGCAGACGCAGGACCCCTGCACTGTTGGCCATGTGCCTGAGGGGAAATTCCAGCCCTTGCTTAGCCAGGGTCTGGAGCAGGGAGGTGAAACAGGTGATCTGTGTTGTGGCATGGGCTGTATCGTCAGCATCGGCCTGAGCCATATGGGTGTAGATACCCTCAAACTTCAGGCCCGGAAGACGGCAGACCTCTTGGATCTGCCGCTGAGCGGACAAATGAAAAGGGCTCTTTTCATCAGGGTGGGGAACAGCGTTGATGCCCAGCCGTCCCATGCCAGTATCGATTTTGAGGTGGACTGGAAGCAAAACCCCGAGGCGGGAAGCCCTCTCTGAAAAGGCCTGGGCCATGGATTGGGAGGCCATGGTCGGAAGAAGGTCATAGTCCAGCAAGGTTGGGAGGCAGGATACAGGGGTGAGGCCAAATATCAGAATCGGAACCTGAATTCCAGCCTTTCGAAGTTGCACCGCCTCATCCAGGCGGGCGACACCCAGACTGTCCGCGCCATTACGAAGGGCTGTTTGGCCTACGGGCACGCTTCCGTGCCCGTAGGCATTTGCCTTGACTACAGCCATGAATCTGGTGGCAGGGGATATCAGGCCCTGCACAAGGCGGCAGTTGCGGGCAATAGCTTCCAAATCGATTTCAGCCCAGATCGGCTGGCTGTACATGAAAAGCTCCGAAAATGGTCAGTGTTTAGGTTTGCCGAAGGCAAACCTAAAGCATCTTTTGCCCCAAAGCGGGCAAAAGATTTGCGGGCGGACACAAGGTCCGCCCCTACGGCTGTTACCCAAGTCATGGTATGAAACCAACGGAGATCCGGTCCCTCCGTCATTGCCCGGCCCAGATCCTTCGAACACACCGGTATGATCCTCTCCGGGCAATCTAGGGGAAAGCCTTTCTATCAAAAGGGCAGGGCTTGGGGTCAAGC
>CAYZLB010000095.1:0-9129 GCA_964479235.1 uncultured Desulfohalobiaceae bacterium | reverse complement strand
GTATTGATAATTGTTCCAACTCTCTTGACGAGAGTATCCACTCCTGTCAACCTTCTGCCATGAAGTACGAAAACGACCAGCCAATCTCTATTCCTTTTGCCTTTCCTGGACTGGATCGCATCCAATGCCGGTTTACCACCCGCTTTGGAGCCCACCGGAATGGAACCGGAGACTACAGGACACAGGTCCGGGCAAGACTAGCCGCCCCATCCTGGTTGGACATGGAACAGGTTCACGGAACAGATATAACCTTTATCTCAGTGCCGGACAGGCAGCACGAGTCCAGGCCTGTGGCCGACGCATTGGCTACTACTGTGCCGCATCAGGCCCTGGTCGTCTCTGTAGCCGATTGCCAGCCCTTGCTCTTGGCGCACGTAACCGGCCGATTCATCGCTGCTCTCCATGTGGGCTGGCGGGCCAACCGGGCTGATGCCCCTGGATTGTGGGTCAAGAAGATATGCGATGCGTACGGGGCTATACCACAAGAAATTATGGCTGTACGCGGACCGAGTCTGGGTCCAGGCTGGAGTGAGTTCACCAATTTTACCACAGAATGGGGATCACATTTTACTCATTATTACCACCCTGCAACCCAGACCGTAGATCTCTGGCAGATGACCAGAAACCAGCTGCGGCAGGCCGGCCTGTATCTGCACAACATTTTCAGCCTGGATTTGTGCACCTACTCCCTACCACAACTGTTTTATTCCTACCGTCGGGACAAAACCGTCGGCCGCCAGGCAGGGATTATCTGGATAGCTTGATACAATGTTCACCATCCATGATCCGGATAGAGAGACATTCCTATACTCGTGTTTACCTTGATCACATTTTGTATGAAACACAGTTATTGGTTTATACTTCTATGATTTTCTTTTAAATGTTACTGTGGTCGTTTTCCGCCGGGCTCAGACCTGGGTTCCGGTATATATTCCACGCCCAGGCTACGTCGGACCGGTTGAGGGTACAATGCCATGAGCTGATAAACCATTTCCGGCATGTCCGGGCTGACCGGCAAACCAATCTTCTGGGCATTGGCATAAGTTATAGGATAATCATGGGTCCAGTGGCCTTGAGTCAAGAGATGGGCGATTTCCTCTGCCTGGTCCTGGCTGAAGCTATCTTGCAGAAGATCGATGACCGCATGTTCTATTTGAAATAGGGCCTTTTCAGCCATGTCCGCACAAATCAAAGTCTTGTCTTCAATGTCCTTGATCTGCTTCTCCCGCAATACCCGAAGCAGAGAAGCTCCTGGAGACTGGCCGATCTGAGGATCCACCGGTCCCAATACAGCGTGGGGGGCCATGACGATCTCATCCGCAGCCAAGGCGATAAGCGTGCCTCCGGACATAGCGTAATGAGGGACATACACAGTTACCTTGGCCGGATGTTGGCGTATGGCCTTGGCGATCTGCAACGAGGCCAGGACCAGTCCGCCAGGAGTGTGCAGAACAATGTCTAAAGGTACATTGTTGTCCGTTAAATGAATAGCTCGCAGAACCTCTTCCGAGTCGTTGACATCGATATAGCGCATCAAGGGAAAACCCAGAAAACTCATGGTTTCCTGCCGATGAACCAAAAGAATGACCCGTGAAGAACGAATCTTCTCCAGTTTTGCCAGAGTCCTCTTGCGGGCTGCTGCGATCATCCGCTGTTTAAACAACGGCTGCAAAGAGATGAAGATCAAAAAAAGCCAAAACAGCTCGAAGCCTTGCATCACAACCTCCTGATAAGAGCTGATTATGTGCCAAAGGGAACGACGTCTCAATTCATGGCTTTAAGTTAATGCAAGAAGCAAACCATGTCAACATATTCGCCGGAAAAGGACCTGCACAATCCCTTCATGCCTTTTTCAAATGATCGATTTCAAAGAGAAGCTTCAACAGGAATAATGATCGGATAAGCTCAAAAGATCCTGGCATTCCTTGAACATATGCCCGAATCCATCCGACTCCACTTCTTCGCAAGCTGGTGTTTATACCCAGGAAACACCATGGATATATTTTTCTCATACGCACGAAACAAAAGGAAAGCCAGGTCGCTGGCCTGGACGATCGGAACCCCCAGGCTGGAGCCTGGCCAGGAAGGGCGGTCGCCGGATCGCCCTTCCTGGGAATTCCAGCATCCCCCCAACACGTTTCATGCACGATTACGACACAAAGTCTGTATGCGAAGATCCACAGCCTCTCCTATCCTGCCAGCCTAAGCAAATACCTGCATGGCAGCTTTCACCCCCTCCATACTCCGTTCCTGTTTGTACAGTGGACCATGAGAGCTGACGGACAGGACATCCTCGTAGGGTTTGCGGCTCCTATTGGTATACAGAATGCCGGTGGGAATAACGTCCCCCCATTCCTGGCTCCTGACCATTGCTGCCTGCCAGTCACTGGGATCGTAATCTTTCTCCAAAGGGCGACAGCGTTCTTTGTACCACTTAAAGGTGTTCACATGATTAAAGGATACGCACTGCTGCAATATATCGACTAAAGCAAAACCCGGAAAGTCGATGGCCCCCTGAATAAGCTCCACCAGTTGATCCTGCATTCCGGTAAAACCCCGGGCCACAAATCCGGCCTGCAGAGCAATGGCCACGCTCAGGGGATGGATAGGCTCCAGCTGAACTCCGTGAGGCTGGGCCTTGGTTACATGACCCAAACCGCTGGTTGGACTGGCCTGACCCTTGGTCAGGCCATAGATCTGATTGTCATGGACAAGCATAGTTATATTCACGTTCCGGCGAAGAGCAGCCAGAAAATGATTCCCGCCCTCTCCATACATACAGCCATCTCCGCTTTCGGCAATCACTGTCAACTCGGGATTGGCCAATCTGGCACCGGTGGCCACGGGCAAGGAACGGCCGTGCAGTCCGTTGAACATATTACAGTTTAAATAATGCGGGGTCTTAGCTGCCTGGCCAATGCCGGAGGCGAACAGAACCTGGTGGGGAGCAATGCCCTTTCCGGCCAGGGCCTTTTTCACGCAAGTGAGAATGGAAAAATTTCCACAACCCGGACACCAGGCAGTCTCATACTGACCAAAATCTTCAATGGATACCATATAAACCTCATGATGTCGTAATTGTTAGGATTGAAGCTGTCTGAGAATTTGTGTTGCGGTCAAGGGCAGACCGTCATAGCGAAGGACTTGCTCATGAACCTGAAACCCCGTTTCCCGTCTGATCAATTTGGCTAGCTGTCCGGTCGCATTGCCCTCCACGCTGATCACGCTTTCGGCTTTGTACAAATAGCCCTCGAAGTTTCCGGGGTCCAGAGGCCAGACCTGGGAAAAGACTAAAGTGGCCACACTTTGCCCCTGATGCCTGAGGGCGGCCGCCGCCTCCAAGACAGCGCCCTGACTTGAACCCCAGGTCATCAGAAGCAGCTGTGGATCATCATCTCCGGTATAGGCCGGAGGAATAATCTCCTGGACCAGGCCTTCCAGCTTTTTCAACCTCTTGTCTACCATACCCTCCCTGACCTGGTGATCTTCGGTGATGTGTCCATCAGGAGTATGCTCATCGCTGTCAGCCACCACGAGATGTGTTCCGGCTCCGGGAATGAGTCTGGGCGATACGCCGTTCTCGCTCCAGGCAAAACGTTGATAGGATTCCAGTTCATCGCTTTGAGCGGTCGGGGCCTGGGGGATGTTTATGCTGGAGAGGTCAAAGCGCTGGACTGCCCGGATGGAACTGGCCAGATATTGATCTGTAAGGAGAATGACCGGAGTCTGATACCGCTCAGCCAGATCCAGAGCCTTGATAGTGAGATGGAAACACTCTTCCGCATTTCCCGGGGCCATGACAGCTCGGGGAAATTCTCCATGTCCGCTGGCCAGAGCCAGCTCCATATCTCCCTGTTCCGTCTGCGTGGGCAAACCTGTAGCCGGTCCCGGTCTCTGGGCCAGAACAATCACGATCGGGGTTTCGGTCATCCCGGCCAAACTTATTCCTTCCCCCATCAGGGCGAATCCTCCGCCCGATGTGGGTACCAGGCTTCGTGCTCCGCAAAATGAAGCCCCCAGGGCCATATTGATAACCGAGATCTCGTCCTCCGCCTGTTCACAGACGACACCCAGCTCATCTGCCTGGGAGATCAAATTTAAAGCGACACTGGTTGCCGGGGTCATGGGATAAAAGGAGCAGAAATTGACCCCACCGGCCAAAGCTCCTAAAGCAATGGCTTCGTTGCCGTTTATGGCCAGTCTGGACTGGGACGCAGCTCCTTCCGGCAAAGGCTGAAAGTCAATGGACTGCCGACCTGACCATTGGATGCCATTATCCAAGGCCTGCAAGTTCTTCGGCAACAAGTCATGGTGCTTTGAACCCAAGGCATCTTGGACAACTCCGGAGACCAACTCCTGGTTCAACCCGATCATGGCCGAAATCACTCCTAAAGCAGCCACATTAGCCATTATCTTGTCTTCGGCAAGATCGGAGTATGGAACGCTGAGGACGGAACGTAACCCTTGATCCTCCATGTCCGGCCCGATCAGGACCATGCCTTGTTCAGACAGGACATCTTTATGCAGATCAACGGTCTCTTGGGTAAAGGCCACCAAGAGGTCAACCTCCTCTTCCGGTCCTAAAATGGGCTCAGTTCCGGTTAATATAGAAAAATAATTATGTCCTTCCCGTATCCTGGACATAGCGTTCTGAGTGGCCAGCACCTCGTAGCCTGAACGGATCAGGGCCTTGGCCAGCATTTCACCTACAGTCTCCAGACCCTGTCCGGCTTCCCCGCCGATTCTGATCAACATCCTACCACTATTTTTGTCTATGCTCATAGGTTCTCCTGTCCAGAAACAATTCAATTTCTAAAGAGGTCTCTCTCGTTGGATCAACGGAAGGGAGTACATGCAGCTGGTCTACCGGCATGATTCTCGCTAAAGGTCGCACTCTATTGTCCGACCCTGCTCCACGTCGTAAACCTGATCCTTGATCTGGATCTTAATCGGTCGGGCTCCACTCTGCAAGGCCTCGATCTTCAGGCTCTTGGCGGCGATGTCCAGATCGAGCCAGTGACCGCGGTAGCGGAGGTGGATGTTGACACGCCTGAGCTCGTCCGGGAAAGCCGGGTTGAGGCGCAGCAGGTCCCCTCTGGCTTCCAGTCCGGTGTAGCCGCGCTGCACGATATCCACCGACCCGGACATGGCTCCAAGATGGATGCCTTCGGCTGTGGTTCCTCCCTGAATATCGCAGATGTCGGTTTTCAAGGCCCTTTCAAAGAGCTTCCAGGAGCGCCTCCGGTCTCGCCTCGTGGCCACCCAGGAATGCACAACATGGCTCAGGGAAGAACCGTTGGAAGTACGTTCCAGGTAGTAGTCGATGTTTTTGGGAATCATGTCCGGCTCCAGCGTGTAGCCCATTTGAGAGAAGAGATTTCGCAGATGTTCTGCGCTGAACAAGTAGAAGAGCATGAGCACATCGGCCTGCTTGGATGCCTTGTAACGGTTGCAGGTATCTCCCTCCCCTTCTAAAATTCGGTCCAGCCTCTGGATGTTTCCGTACTTTTTCTTGTATCCTTCCCAGTCAAACTCCTGGAGCTGATCATAGCCTTCAAACTGGCTGATGATGCCATCGCCGTGGAACACGAGCTTCATTTTGCGACTGATGTCTCTCCATCTCGATACCTCGGCCTTTCGAATATCCAGCTTTTCGCAGAGCTGCTGCCATTCTTGCCGGGAAAGGATTTCGGACAGCTCCAGAGCCCGGTTCATAACAAAGACCACCATGACGTTGGTGTAGGAGTTGTTGTTCAGACCGGGGCGTTTTGCATCCGGATAGGCCTCGTGGTATTCGTCCGGCCCCATGACTCCGTGGATCTCGAAGCGGTCCTCCTCTTCATTGTAAATGGTGATGCCGGCTAAGAATCTGGCGATTTCCAGGATCATCTCCGCACCGTAAAAGGACAGAAACTCGGAGTCGCCGCTGATCTGGCAGTATTGCCAGATGTTGTAGACAATGGCCATGTTGACGTGACGCTGGAGATGGGAGTTGTCCGGGAGCCAGCGACCTGATCTGGGATTGAGATGCATCTGTTGCGTTTCTTCCCGGCCGTTGCTTCCGCTTTGCCAGGGATACAAGGCACCTTTACAGTGTATCTCGCAGGCTTTACTCCTGGCCTGGTTCAGACGGCGGTAGCGGTACATGAGCAGGGTCCGTGTGATCTGCGGGGCCCGATAGTTGAGGAAGGGCAATATAATGATCTCATCCCAGAAGATATGGCCCCGGTATCCCTCTCCATGCCATCCTCTGGCCGGTATGCCAACGTCGATGTCCAGGGAGTGCATGGAAGCGCTTTGCAGCAGGTGAAAGCAGTAGAGATGCAGGGTCCTTTGCACAAAATGGTAGTGGTCGTATTCTGACTCCGGGCCTGCAGACGAGCCCTTCACATTGAGCTCCACCTCCACAGAAAACCTCCGCCACAGCTGCTTCCAGGCGATGGTGTGCTGCTGCAGCAGGGAGGTGAATCTCCCGCATTCCAGGACTGAATTGGATGCCTCCAAAAAGGGTTCGGAGATGGCATGATCCCTGGAGGTATACATGAAGGCCACTTTCTCCATCTCCAATTCTTGCCCCTTGACAAGCTGGACCCGGAACTTCTGGGCAATGTATCCCGGCTCCTGAATGCATTCCCGATCAACCTTCAGCGGTTTCCTCTCCTTAAAAATCTCGGTTCTGGCTGCCTGGGCGATGAACATGTTGGACTGGTTGGTCCGCACATGGAGCCCGATGGACTTCTCGTCTATTTGGCTTGTGGACACCGGTTCGAGATGTTTGTTGTTCAGGGCCTGGTAGCGTTTGACCCCGGAGTTGGTCACCTGTCCATCCAGCCCGGTTTGGATCTCTATCTCTCCGGACCAGTTGATGGGGACAATCACATATTCCAGGGCAGCCAGATGCATCCGGTGCATGCATACCATGCGGCGATGAAAGACCTTGGTCTTCCGCCCCGCATGGTCCCGAAAATGGAGAGTGCGGTAGAGAATGCCGTTTTTGATGTCTAGTTCCTGGCGGTAGTTCAAAATCTCCACCTCATCGGGATTGAACCATTCTTCGCCCGGGTGGCGGAATTTGAGACAGAGCCAGTTGGGCATGTTGACCAGATCCTCGTTCTCGATGATCCGGCCGTCTATTCTGCTTTGCAGGCGGTTGTAACCCCCGGCCAGATAGGTGCCCGGATAGTGAATGGCATCCGCCCTGGACTCCGGCCAGGCACCCCGGGTGGCAAAGTACCCATTCCCCAGAGCGCACAGGGCCTCCCGCACGCCTTCCTCCTCAGGGATATACTCTGCATAGACAAGGGACCAGGTTCGCCAGTTCCGCAGATAGGCCTGGAACATGAACAGGAAGTTCTTTACCTCGTCCACGGATTCGAGGCGGTATTTGGCATGAGTGATACGGGATTCGTCGCCAACGACGAGAGTGACACCCTTTTTGGCAAAGGCCTTAAAAGCATCTTCATCCGTCACATCGTCCCCGATGTAAATAGGAACCACTCCGTCGGCATCGAGCTCCAGTTTGTTCAGCAGCCAGAGGACCGCCTGTCCCTTGTCCCACAAAATGTCTGGCCTGATCTCGAAGACCTTCTTGCCGTACCCCTTGCGTAGATTGCCGAACCGGGCTATAGCCCGATCCACGATATTCTCCACTTCCTCAGCGTACTCCTCGGACACATTTCTATAATGCACAGCAACGGAGTACTTCTTCCGCTCCACCTGCGATCCAGGGACCGCCTCCAGCTCCTTGCGCAGCACCTTCTCGGACTCATCAAGGACTGGGATCATTTCCCAGGCCGCTTCCAGCTCCATGGAAACGTTGTTGGGGCCTTTGATTTCAAAGCCGTGGCTTCCGGCAAAGTAGAGCCCCGGTAGATCAACGAGCTTTCTCACGTCGTCCAGTCCCCGGCCGCTGATAATGGATACGATGCACTTTTGGGTCAGGCCTTTCAGAGTATCGCGCATCTCTTCGCTCAGGCGAGCATCTTCCGGCCGGGAGACAATGGGGGTCAGCGTTCCGTCATAGTCCAGAAAGACCACGACCCGCTTGTCCTCAAACTGCTGCCTGATCTCCTCGAAATAAAGGAGTCCATGCGGCAGGTTGAACAGGTCGTCGTCGAGCTTCAGCTCCCCAAGATCGCTGAGCACAAGATCCGCTCCGGCTTGTTTGAGTTGTTGCTGTTGGGCCGCATCTCCCCGGTTGACGCCGATAACAAGGCCGAAGCCGCCCTGACGTCCGGCCTGGATCCCGGAGAAGGCGTCCTCGATCAGGATACATCTGGAAGGATCCACGTTCAGCAGGCGTGCGGCCTCCCAAAAGGCATCCGGCTCCGGCTTGCCCTTGAGATCCAGGTGCTCGATGTCTATGCCGTCGACCCTGACGTCGAAGAGCTGGCCGATGTTCGCCGCTTCCAAAACGGTTAAACAATTTTTGCTGGAGGAGACCACTGCGGTTTTGAAGCCCCGGCTACGGAGCATAAAGAGCAAGTCCACGCTGGTATTGTAGACATCCACGCCCTGCTTTTGGATCCGGTTGACAAAAATCTCGTTTTTTCGGTTACCCAATCCGCAAACCGTATCCAGGCTTGGGGCGTCATCGAAGTTTCCAAAGGGCAGGTCGATTCCCCGGGAGTCGAGGAAGCTCTTCACTCCCTGGTAGCGCGGCTTCCCGTCCACATAATTCAGGTAATCGTCCTGGATGTCGAAGGGTGTATACTCTCCAGTGGTGGAGTTTTCTTGCAAAAAGGTGTCAAAGAGCTCTTTCCAGGCCTCAGCGTGAAGCCTGGCCGTGGTGGTTACCACGCCGTCGAGGTCGAAAATGCAGGCTTCAAAGAGAGATCTGGATATGAGCGACGTATTTCCTGCCATAGGGTGAGATCCTTTTGGTTTTTTGCTTTGAATTTCACGTTTCTACCTGTTCGTTGCTTGAAGCCAAATACTTCAGGATTTTCAGGAATCTGAATCTTTCGCACATCACTCCGTGGTATAAACAAAGCCATCAATGAGGGTCTGTTTTTCACTGACCACCTTGGCCTTTATGGAGTATTTTCCAGGCTTGAGCAGGGAGATATCAGCCCCGAATCCATCGGCCATAGCCATGGCCATGGTTTTTTGCTCAATCCCTTCTGGACC
>CAYZLB010000094.1:0-9376 GCA_964479235.1 uncultured Desulfohalobiaceae bacterium | reverse complement strand
GCGTAGGCCACTATGGGCCGGAGGCCGACCTCCGATCTCCGACCTCTCGTATGAAACTAGACCTCTACTTTCTTCGCCATTCCCGCGTAGGCGGGAATCCAGAGCAGATAGAATGGCTTTCCCCTGGATTGCCCGGCCGGCCTGATCCCTGTGTACTCGTATGATCCGGGCCGGGCAATGACGGGAAAGGAAATCCGTAAGTTTCTTTATCGATCACACTGGCCGTCTGTGGCCAGCGGCGGCGCTGACATCTGATCTCTGACTTCCGATTTCCGACCTCCGATCTCCGCCCTCTGTCCTCTATCCTCTACCTCCCCCCAGCCAAATCCCACAACTCTTGAGCCTGGCGATAATGCAGCCCAATATCCCGGCGCAAGTCCAGACGATTACCCTGCTCATCCTCTCTGGGCACAACCCGAACCCGGCCGGCATCAAAGGCGTTGTACACCCTGGTCCGCAGTCGGTCGGCCAATTCTGCCCTGCTTTCTCCGGGCTTAACCGTGCCGTTGATATTCAGGTAGGCCACCCGGGTCCCGTCAGAATACAGGCCACGCTCCTGGCTGTATCCCATGCCTGAAGGCACCACCTGGATATTCTTCTTGGCCAGACTCGGAAGATCTAGGTGTACAGGCTCATATTTGGTCACGCTCCAGGGATACCCCTTTTGACCGTCCGGACCACCAGGTCCGGTGACCAGCCCCACGCACAGGGCAATCTGATCCTCCCGAACTTCCGGTTGGACCCGATCCAATTCCCCCCTGAACATGGCCTGAACCAGGGGTCCCAAGTTCCGGACCCTGCGCACAACGCTCTGAAACTCCGGTTCCCCGGGCCGGATATTGATCTCGCAAACCCGGATGCTACTCGGCTTCAGACCTCTCTCCCGGTCTTGAACAAAAGAGACGAAACAGCCTGGATACAAAACACAGGGCCTGAGGATCCCTTTCGCCCGCATGGCCACAATCAGGGGCTGGGCAATAGTCTCTTCAACCAGTTTCAAAAGTTCCGGACTCTCAAAAGGGTGGGGGGAAATCGATCCCATGCCGCCGGTTATCGGATTATCCGGCCCTGGAGGGCCGGGAAAACGCTCCGGATAGTCCATGGAGGTAGGCAAAATGCAATGGTTGCCCCGGCTGTCCACCAGGATGGTGAAACTGATTTCCACCCCTGACATGCGGGATTCAATGAGCAGAGGCCAGGGCTGATTGCGAAACATCTTTTTGTAGTCTTTTTTATAGTCCTGCAGAAGTCTTTGATAGACGTCCTGAATCTCCCAGGAACTCAAAATGATTCGAGCTCCTTTCCCCCCGGCGCTGTATGGGTACTTTAAAACAACGCCCCCATGTTGATGGATCCCGTCCAGACAGGCGGCAACCACAGACTGTCCGTCTCGAGCATCGACCACAGACCAGGAGTCTGCCACAGGAATGCCGGCCTGCTGACAAAACTCCTTGCACTTAGCCTTGTCCGCCTCAAGAAAGGCAGCGTCCCGGGTCAAACCGGCGATCCGATCTCCAAAACCAGCCTCTTCCAACTCATCCACCAGGCCTTCAAAGAGCAGTGCCTCAGGTAATGGCAACACATAATCCAACTTTTTGGATTTTATGGCCTGAATGCAGGCCTGGGCATAGGCTTGAACTGAATTGTCTTGCGTGGAAATAAAATCCACCGGCCAGTTGTTCATGTCTGCCTGGGCCAATCTGGGCATAGAGGACGTGCCCCGAACCACTACTCCCTGACAGGGAATCTGGTCATGCTCACTCCTGGCCGTGGAGACTACTAAAGCTGCCAGCAGAGTCCGGGCATCTGTACCGGCAAATCCAATCTGTATTTTTTTTTGCATTGCATACTCCATACTGTGAGGTCTGAATGCCCGCCTTGTAGTCAATGCCCTGCCCAGCGGTCAAGTCAGATTTTCATCCAGCTTGATCCAGGCTGGAAAGGATATCTGAACTAACCCACATGCCTGCCAAAGCAAAGGCACGCTTGCGCTAACGAAGCATACAAACGATTTGTGCCCAATCAGTATCGTATCCGCATCAATCGGACCTCTGAAAGCTGAACACTCATATGAAACGAGAATTTGCTCCGATGAAGACCTGCCCTTAAGGATGGGTACCTGCCCTCTTCGAGATCCTGGTAATAAACCACAGCATCGGAGGTCGGATAGTGGAAAACAAGGAAGGTCCCCTTTTGTCATTGCCCGGCCGGGGTCCTTGAATACAGCTGGGTCAGGCTCACCGGGCAATCTAGGGTACGGTCAGGCTTTGACGAGAATTCTGCCCTGTTTGCTCAGGGCAGGCACCATGGCACTTCCCCTCCCCAGAGGATCGTGGTCAAGTCTGGCTAAAGACCAGCCTTCCAGAGGACCTAGTTGAAGGCGACAATTAAGGTACCCGCCCAGCCTCATAACAAAATTCAAAGCATTTTGTCGAAAATTTTTGTTTTTTTTTGATTTAAAGATCTATAACCTTCTCATTGCTATTTTCCATATAAATACACCAATATAAAACTCTAAACCATATTGCTTTTCATCTGCAGATCAATATCATGCCGAATTGTTAGCACTCACTCCGATGGAGTGCTAACACGCTACCTGAAAACAAAATTTATGAACAATTGTAACTAGTAATGTGGAGGGAGATCTTATGAAGCTCAAACCATTGCATGATCGAGTACTGGTAAAACGCCTGGAAGAAGAGGAAAAGACCAAGGGTGGCATCATCATTCCTGATACAGCCAAGGAAAAGCCCATCCGGGGCGAAGTAGTTGCTGTGGGTCCGGGCAAAATGGGTGAGGATGGCAAACGCATGGAAATGTCGGTCAAGGTTGGGGACAAAGTCATGTTCAACAAGTACGCCGGCACTGAGATCAAGGTTGAAGGCGAAGAACACCTGGTCATGCGCGAAGACGATATCGTGGCCATCATCGAATAACTCTATTTTTTCAGATAGTAATCATACAACTATTTAGACACTTTTGAAAGACGCCGTAAGGAGGACAGTATGCCTGCAAAAGATATTCATTTCAGCAATCAGGCTCGCAATGAGCTCAAGCGTGGCGTGGACAAACTCGCCGATGCGGTAAAGGTAACTCTTGGTCCCAAAGGCCGTAACGTGGTTATTGACAAGTCCTTTGGATCTCCGACCATCACCAAAGACGGCGTGACTGTGGCCAAGGAGATCGAGCTTGAGGACAAGTTCGAGAATATGGGCGCCCAAATGGTCAAGGAAGTGGCCAGCAAGACCAGCGACATCGCTGGTGACGGGACGACCACTGCCACTATCCTGGCCCAGACCATCTTCACCGAAGGCCTGAAGCTGGTTGCAGCCGAGAGAAACCCCATGTCCATCAAACGGGGAATCGACAAGGCTGTTGACGAAGTGGCCAAGGAACTGAACAGCATTGCCCATACCACCCGGGAAGAAAAAGAAATCGCTCAGGTGGGCACCATTTCGGCCAACAGCGACGTCACCATCGGCAACCTGATTGCCGACGCAATGAGCAAGGTGGGCAAGGAAGGCGTGATCACGGTGGAAGAGGCCAAAGGCCTGGAGAACACCCTGGACATCGTGGAAGGCATGCAGTTCGACCGCGGCTACCTCTCCCCCTACTTTGTGACCAATTCGGAAAAGATGACCGTGGAACTCGAGGACGCCATGATCCTCATCCACGAGAAAAAGATCTCCAACATGAAGGACCTCCTGCCGGTCCTGGAACAGGTGGCCAAATCCAGCAAGCCGCTGTTGATCATTGCTGAAGACATCGAAGGCGAAGCTCTGGCCACTTTGGTGGTCAACAAGCTCCGCGGCACCCTGCAGGTGAGTGCAGTCAAGGCCCCTGGGTTCGGCGAACGCCGTAAGGCCATGCTCCAGGACATCGCTGTACTCACTGGCGGACAGATGATCTCCGAAGACGTTGGCGTCAAGCTGGAAAACGTGACTGTCAATGATCTCGGCCAGGCCAAGCGGGTTGTGGTGGACAAGGAAAACACCACCATCGTGGACGGCGCCGGCAAATCCGAAGACATTAAGGCCCGGGTCAAGCAGATCCGCACCGAGATCGAGGAAACCACCTCTGATTATGATCGGGAAAAGCTGCAGGAGCGCCTTGCCAAGATCGTGGGAGGCGTAGCCGTGATCAACGTGGGTGCAGCTACAGAGACCGAAATGAAGGAGAAAAAGGCCCGGGTGGAAGACGCTTTGAACGCAACCCGCGCCGCAGTGGAAGAAGGTATCGTCCCTGGCGGCGGTGTGGCCCTGGTCCGTTGCCTCAAGGCCCTGGACAATGTCAAACCTGCTGACGAAGACGAGCGGGCCGGTGTGGAAATCATCCGCAAGGCCCTGACTGAGCCTCTGCGCCAGATCTGTGCCAATGCCGGCTTTGAGGGCTCCATCATCGTGGAAAAAGTCAAAACCGAAAAGGACGGCTACGGCTTCAACGCTGCTACCGGCGAATATGAAGACCTAATCAAATCCGGAGTCATCGATCCCAAAAAGGTGACCCGCATCGCATTGCAGAATGCAGCATCCATTGCCTCCCTGCTTCTGACCACAGAAGCAGCCATTGCTGAAAAGCCCGAAGACAAGGAAAAAGGCGGGGGCGGTGCTCCCGGCATGGGCGGAATGGGAGGCATGGGCGGAATGTACTAAGCCGCAGCCTTCTCCCCTTGTTGAAAGATACACAAGCCGGGTCCTTTTGGCCCCGGCTTTTTTGTGCTTGAAATTCAGGCCTGATTGTGATCTAAAAAAAGAATTCTCCTGGAAGTTCACGTTGTTGTCCTGTACCTTTCCACTGGCAAAGCATCCTTGGCACCGCGATAAGGTCAAAAATCATACATTTAACCCGCGAGTGAATGACCATGACCGCAATACCCAAACTCTCACCTGAAGACACAATCGCCCGACTCAACAACATGCACCTGGAACACCAGACTTCCTATTTGTCCATGTACTCCACTTGGTACGGGGGGATAATCACCGACCCGGCCCTGATGCTCGTCCCCATAGATGATCACATGGTCCACCGGGGTGACGGCATATTTGAGGCCTTTAAGTGTGTGCAGGGAAATATCTATCTCTTGGATGCCCATCTGGACCGTCTGCAACGCTCAGCTGAACTCATAGATCTGAATTGGCCAATGGATCGGAGTGAACTCCAAGAAGCTGTGGTTCAAACCATCCAGGCCGGAAATGAGCGAAACGCTCTTGTCCGTTTGTATCTTTCCCGCGGCCCTGGAGATTTTTCCCCCAATCCTTATGCCAGTATCGGGTCTCAGCTGTATATTGTAGCCACCACTTTGAGTGCGCCTGATCCATCCCTGCGTGAAAAAGGCTGTTCCCTGGCCCTGAGCAAAATCCCCCTCAAGCCTGGCATCTTTTCCACGGTCAAAAGCTGCAATTACCTGCCCAATGCTTTGATGAAAAAAGAAGCTGTGGATTTGGGAGTGGACTATACCCTGGGCCTTGACGAATGCGGCCACCTGGCAGAGGGATCTACAGAAAATCTGGGGATTGTAACCAGAAACCATGAACTCCTGGTCCCAAAGTTTCATCGCATACTTCGGGGGACAACCCTGATCCGGGCCATGCACTTGGCTCAAGAATTGGTCCATGCAGGAGAACTGAGAGAGGTCAAGGAAACTGACCTCGGTACAGAGGATATCGTTTCGGCCCGGGAAGTCATAATTTTTGGAACGACCATGGACGCCCTCCCCGTGGTCACTTTCCAGGGCCAAAGAATCGACGCCGGTACTCCCGGCCCTATCATCCGTCGTCTCTACGAACTCCTGTGCCAAGACCAATTGGAAAGCACCGAGGTCTTGACTCCGGTCTTCTGATCCCAGACGTCAGATTTGCCTCCGGCAAATCTGACCTAATTTTTGGGCCAAAAGCGCCCCAAAAATTGTTTTACCGGGTTGATCAATTATGAAATGTATTGAACGGATTACAAACGATCCAACAGCTTGGTCTGCGCGGGTCGACAAAAAAATATCGTCTTTCTTTTGAACCAACTGCCTATCATCCGACAGGAGCTCCGGATTGGAGATCGTCCTTAAGACTCTTGCGTATTCTTGACCATGACGACTTCTATAAAAGTCCGCCTTAGCATTCGCAATCTAAACCTCACTCCCAAAAGCCGCCTCGTACTTCAGTGCTATGAAACCTCAGGGGAAATCCCCTTGCGAGAAGCAACAGTTGTTATATACACATCGCGCTTGACGCAAAATGTGTACTACAGCGGCTCATTCTCCACCAGGTTCCATACCCCACAGGGACAAGAGGCGGCGCAGAACCCGCAGCCGATGCATCGTTCAGGATCGACCACCAGTTCAAAGCCACCATTTTCAAAAGCATGCCTGGTTATTGCCGCTTGGGGACACAGGGCAATGCAGATCCCGCAGTCCCTGCAGGTACCACAGGATGCGCACTCTCCGGCGCACTGTTCCAGTCCTTGAAAACTCGTCAGCCGGGGATCAAAATATTCCAGACTGATCCGTTGCCGGTCGATCATCGGACGGTCCACATCCTCTGGATCCTGCCCCAGACTCCGAAACCGAAGATCTATGGCCCGGGCCACTATGCGCCCGGCCCCGATGGCCTCTGTGAGCAGCCCCGGTCTGACCACGTCCCCGATGGCAAATACCTTGGGATCCGAGGTCTGGTATTGCTCATCCACCCGCACAAATCCCTTTTCCAGTTCCACAGATTCCGGCAAAAATCCTGAATCCGGCTGATCACCGACAGAAACAACCACAGTATCCGCTCCCAGGAACTCCCCATTGGTAAGTTCCACCCCATCAGGCCGGACCTCCTGCGTGTACACCGGCCAGCGAAACCGTGCGCCCACCGCCTCCGCCGCCTGTCTTTCCTCTCCGAATGAGGCCGGTTCCTGAATATCCAAAAGGGTGATTTCCTCCGCGCCCAGCCTGGCAGCTTCAGTAGCCACATCGCAGCCCACATTGCCGGCACCAATGATGACCACCCGTTTTCCGGGATGCACTGTACCGGCCTGGGCCCGACCCAGAAAATCCAAAGCCGGGAGCAGATGCTCCTTGCCCGGAAGGGGCAGTATTCTGGGGTCGTGGGCACCGGCGGCTACGACCAGGACGTCATATTCCTGGCGTAAGCGGTCCACCTCCTCCCTGTTCAAACTCTGTTGCAAATGCACAGACGGGACCACCTCCAAAACCCGCTGCAGCTCATTATCCAAAACGTCCTGTGGAATCCTGGTCTTGGGAATGGCCTGGCTGATCTTGCCCCCCAGGACATGGCTCCGGTCAAAGACCACTGGATCGTGCCCCAAAAGCCGCAGTTGCCAAGCCACGGAAAGCCCGCCCGGACCGGCGCCGATCACAGCCACCCTGGCTCCGGAAACCGGCGGTAGCTGCGGGACCCTGGCTTTCAAACTGGCCCGGCCCAATTGGCTGACATCCACGGCCGGCATTTGCTGCCCGGCCCGGGTACAGCTCTGCATGCACAAGTTGGGGCAGAGATAACCGCAGACCGTGGCTGGAAACGGGGTATAGGCCAGGGCCATATCCACGGCCTCATCCACCCGTCCCTCCCGGATCAGCTGCCAACGTTCCTGAACCGGAATGCCCGTGGGACAACTGGCCTCGCAGGGAGCGGCATAAACACGGTTTTCCCATACCGGGACAAAACGACGCAGATCTCCGCTGGTGATCACTGGTATGGGTGAACGATCATCGCTGCTGATGTCTCCGATCAATCCTCCCTGACCCAGTTCCCGGTCCCAGACCGTGCCCCGGAAGGAATCCATCCCCAGCCTGGGCAGACCGCGCTTTTCCTGTGGCGTCCTGGCCCGCAGGCACTGCCAGTTATCACGACGTACCAGCTCGGAAGAGAGATCTTCTTGCTGGATCTTTTGCACAAAAAGCTCCAGCCCATCTTTCAACCAGGTCCAGTCATGATCCGAAATCGGCTCCAATACGGCATCGGTATCGCTGTATCCCTGATGCGGTCCGCGGAAATAGATCTTTCCCCCGACCATGCCCACACAGGGCCTATAGCCAAGGATGTTCTCCGGATTCTGGGGCTGATGGCCGCAGACCACGGCAATCCCTCCGGCCATGAACTCGGCGAAATAGTCTCCGACCGAACCAAGGACCCAGAGCTCGGGAGGATCGAACCGGGGATTGTGTTTGGTCATGGTCATACACCTGGCTCCGGTGTTACCGCCGACCCAGATCCGTCCCTGGGCCATGGCGTTTGCTGTGCCGTTGCCCACATGGCCGTGAACCACGATTTCCGCCCCGGCGTTCAGCCAGCCCACATCGTCGGAGGCATTGCCCATGACCTGAATGAGGGTATTGGCGAAGCCCATGGATCCCACCCGCTGACCTGGAGGGCCGATGATGTTGATATGCACCTGGTCTTCACCTGCAGACCACAGTCGTCCACCGATGCCGTGATGGCCCAGGGCCTCCACCTGCAGATGGCGGTGCCCATGGGTCACGGCCTCCTGAATCCGTTCTTCTAAAACTCTGGATTCCACCCTGCGCCCATTTTCTTTCCCCGCAATGCGAAACCACTGTTCGCTCATTTGTATGCTCCTGATGGCCCTCTGATGTTCTTCCTTCCCAGGGTTTATCCAGTGAAATCTCCTTTATTTCACCGGGATCCTCCATCCTTCCCCGCATTGCTTACGCTGGAGGCGTTGCAGGCGGGGGACGTCTTCTCACACCACATACCGGATCTGCAAGCGCTGGGCTATATCCGGATCATCAATCCCTAAGGCGTCAGACATGCCGATGGGCAGGGATGTGGATCGGCCCAGGGGGGCTACGATCTTGCGCAACTCGACGTCAAAGGCCACAAAAAAATCCACCACCCGCTCGGCCACTTTTTCCGGATCCAGCCGCCGGTACAGTCTGGGATCCTGGGAGGTGATCCCCTTGGGGCACAGGCCAATGTTGCAGATATTGCACCGGTCGCTCTCCGATCCCAGGCAGCCGGCCGCGGCCTGCATCACGTACTTGCCGATCTGCACCCCGCTGGCCCCGAGCATGATCAGGGCCGCGGCATTGGCCGCCAGGTTGCCCCGCTTGCCCACCCCTCCGGCGGCCATCAACGGGATCTCGTTTTGTTTTCCCAGCTTGACCAGGTTCAGATAACAATCGCGGAGGTTGCTGGCGATGGGATGCCCCATGTGGTCCATGGACACGTTGTAGGCCGCACCGGTTCCCCCATCTTCCCCATCAATGGCCAGTCCGGCCGCATAATCGTTCCGGGTCAGGTTGTTCAAGACAGCCAGCGCAGTGGACGTTGCCGAAATTTTGGGGTAGACGGGCACTCGAAATCCCCAGGCCATGGACATGGACTGGATCATTTTGGCCACGGCCTCTTCAATGGAG
>CAYZLB010000093.1:0-9440 GCA_964479235.1 uncultured Desulfohalobiaceae bacterium | reverse complement strand
GGTTAGGGGAGGGTCCTTTTTTCGATATGGAAGATATTATGGAAGATATTGGTTGTGACAACACGAGAGCTTGGTATTGTCTCTGTATCGGCCATTTTTTGTGAATGAGCAAGCATTATTTGACCATCCCAGAGTTTTCCTGCACAGGATGAGCATCACCTATCCCCAGGACGACGGACCAGTCCTCAGTAACGTATCCTTTGTCCTTTATCCTGGAGAATGCCATATTCTGCGCGGTCCCACCGGAAGCGGCAAGTCCTCATTGCTCAAGGCTCTGGGGGGACTTTTGTCTCCAGACAGGATTCAGGGAAAGATCGAGGTCAATGATCATCATCCAGCCGTTATCTTGCAAAATCCAGAAACGCAAATGCTCAGCCCCACTGTGGGCGGAGAAGTGGCCTTTGGTCTGGAAAACCTGGGCTGGAGCGTCAGCCAAATGGAAGTGGCCGTGGCTGAATCCCTTCAGGCTGTGGGACTGGACCTGTCCTGGAAGACTCCGACCAGAAGTTTATCCATGGGGCAAAAATACAAGCTGCTCATGGCTGCCTTTCTGTGCCGACAAGGCCGGGTCTTTCTTGTGGATGAAGCAGGCACGCAATTGAACGCATCAGGCAGAAGACGTTTGGCCGCCTGTCTTCTGGCTAGAAAGGCGGCCGGGTGCTCCCTTCTTCTTTGCGAGCAGGATCCTGGCGAGCTGCAGAGTTGTGCAGATAGGTTCTGGAAGGTGGAGAACGGGACCATAGTTCCGGATCAGCCGGTAATGCCTTCCTTCAGGCCTCCGTCCCCCACAAATGCTTTTTCGCGTGCCAAGGAGAGACCTGTACTTGAGGTGAGTAAGCTTTCTCTGCGGGCCGGGGGGGAGACTCTCCTGGTGCATGAGGCCTCCTTCTGCCTGCGTTCTGGAGAACTGGTGCTTATAACCGGACCCAATGGGAGCGGAAAATCCACCCTTATCCATTGCATGGCCGGCTTTCAAAAGCCTGCACAGGGACGGGTATCTGTGTTCGGCTCTCCTCCATCACCCACCAGGCTGCGAGGCAGGATGGGGCTTGTGCTGCAAAATCCGTAACGTCAGTTCTTTGAAACCTCGGTTTGGGAGGAAATGTGCTTCGGGCTGAAACGGCTTGCAGAGGCCCTTGGAATATCCCCAGAGGAGCAGCAAACCCGCAGTTCCCAGTGGCTTGAACGTGTCGGTCTGGCCTCCAGGGCTCATTTCTCTCCCTGGACCTTAAGCTATGGTCAGCAGCGTCTTTTGGCTCTGGCCACGGTTCTATCCCTTGAGCCCAGAATTCTATGTGTGGACGATCCCTGTGCCGGTCTGGACGCAGCTAATCGAGCCTTGATCACCTCCATTCTGGAGGAGGAAATGCATGCCAGGGGCATGGCCATCCTGTGGACAGCCCATGAGCTTCCCTTTGTCAATAGCCCCAAACAACATCTGCACCTTGAAGCTGGCCGTCTTGAACCAGGCAATTTTTTATCCGCATGAGCCATTCTCCAGCACCCCCTCTCCCACCCCTGTGGCCCACGGCCCTCAAGCTTTTTTCAGCCATAGCCCTGGCCGCTCTGGCTCTGTTGTCCAGGACCTGGCCTCTGCTCCTGGTCAGTGCCTGTCTGATCGCAGCCTTTGCTCTTATGTGCCGTACACCTTGCCGTCCATTGGTCCGCAAGGTATGGATTTTTCTCCCTCAGTTCTCCTTTATCCTCGGGCTCTATCTACTCCGCCTCGGACCGGGATGGAACATCTTTCTGGAGGCCCTGCGGGTGTCCCTGCAGATCTGGCTGGCCTTCATGCCCGGCATCGTCCTGTATCACAGCCTGTCCTGGGCCCAATCCAGACGCCTGGCCTATACCCTTCTCCCCAGGCAGACAGCCTTTGTCCTGTGCACGGCAGTCATCAGCGCCCCACTCTTGGTGCGCGAATTTCAGGATATCTATCAGGTCCAAATTTTGCGCGGAGCCAGATTGACCCCACGGGATTTTTTGCTTCCTGCCGGATGGAGGGATATGGCCCAGAGCCTGCTTTTTCCAGCTGTGGTTCAATGTCTGAAAACCTCCTCGGAGATCGCACAAGCCGCCCAATTGCGCGGATTTCCCGGACAGACCAAAGGAGAGATCTGGCCCTATGACGCATGACCAAACCGCCCTGGGCCATGCCCTGTTCCTGGGATTTTGCGCTGTTCTCCTGGTCAGCTCCAAGATCCTCTTTCGCTGGCACTTGCACATTCCAGGACATTCCATGCTCATTGTCAGTTTTTTCCTCCTGCTGGGCAGAGCGGTGGTCCCTTCCAAGACAGCGGCCGGCACGGTGGGATTGTGGGCAGGATTGATGGTTGTCGTCCTGGGCCTGGGAAAAGGCGGCCCCTTGCAAATCATCAAATACCTTTTGCCGGCCCTGGGCGTGGACCTGGGGGCCTTGCTCATCCCCGGCTGGGCCCGGCACATCTGGGGATGCGCCCTGTTGGGCATTGTCGCCGGATTGGGCAAAACAGGAGCCGACATCTTTGTGGACTGGGTCGTGGGCATGGATCCGGGGGTGCTTTTCCTGCATGCCACGGCAAAGGGTGTGGGGGCCGTGGTCTTTTCCCTGCTTGGGGCATTGCTCCTCCCCCCTGTCCTCAGCCGCCTGCGGGCCCATGGTCTGTTGCAGGAGGAAAGGGCCACAGGAGATTAACCTATTGGCGAGTCTTTGTCCTTTGGTTTTGAATCGAGTGGGAGCCCAAAGATCAGAGCCATTATTTTTCAAGGAGATATGCCATGCGTTGGTACATTGGATTCGACGACACAGACACCCTGGACTCTGAGATCGGCACTGGCCGCTATGCCCGTTATTTTGCCGAGAGCATTGCTCAGGAGGTTTGTGTCTGGGGGGTGGTTCGCCATCAACTCCCCCAACTTGCAGACATTCCCTTCACTACCCATAACAGTTCGGCCTGTATTGTTCTGGAGACAGATGATCCGGAAATTGAAAGCGACTTGCTGCACAGGGCCTATGCCCATGTGCAGGCCTACTACCAAGAGGGAAGTGACCCTGGCCTGTGCATTGCCAGTTCTGATCAACGCTCGCAAAAGGTGGAGGACTTCGGTCGACGGGCCAGTGCTCAGATCGTGAGTCAGGAAGAGGCCTATACCGCAGCTTGCGGCATTCATCTCTCCGGTCACGGCGGGACTGAGGACGGAGTGATCGGAGCCTTGGCGGCGGTCGGTCTGACCATGTTCGGCTGGGGAGGAAGCTTCATCGATTACGCTGACGTTCGGCAATTGCCTGAGTGCATTCGGATCAAGGACCTGCGTCAGCGGGGTATCGAGCCAGTGGCCCTGCGCCGAAAAGGGCTGGTCCCCTCTGATGAGCAAATGGTCCTAGCCCCCAGAGGGATTCGTCCCCGTTTGTGGGCCGGACGCCCGGTTCTGCCCTTGCTCCAAAGGGAGGACTTTAGCTGGGAACTTGTGGACCGGCCGAAAAAGCATTGACCTCTCCAGAGAAAAGGCTCCTGTGGATCCTCTTTACACAACCTGCCGGGTACCAGCCAAGGTGGCGATATATCTTCCGCGATTGAAGCGATTGTTGTAACGGAATATGGTATCAACCAATCCTATGTGCAGTTTTCCACAGCGCCGGGCATAGAAATTGCTTAACCAACGATACAACGGACCTGCTCTTTGAATTCTTCCAGCAAATCCGCCCGAAAGGTCTGCTTGAAAAGCATCTTCAGGGTTTCGTGGGATTCAACGGAATTGATCCGTCTTACAAGGTCAGCGCTGATTGTCCCGAACTTTTCGCTTATGGCTTCTAGGAGCATTTCACGAGAGTTTTCGAGTTTTCCTAAGACAATTCCTTCTGTCCATCCTTCATTTTTTCCCTGCTCTATCCATTGATCGGCTAAAGTACCCATTATTTCCATCTGGTGTGGTGCTGACATCAAATCTCCTATGCCTCCTGTGCCTCATATATTTATATGTATTAAAATATAAATATTATAATATTTCATTGACAACAGATTCTCAGAGTGTATTCTAGGGCCAGGTGATAAGGGAAGGTCGAATCAGCGCGTATGAAGTCATGAAGTTTTGTTTTTTGGGGACTGTATTTACTTCAACAGCAAGGTAAACAATCAATGTTCAAAAATGTTGGGCAAGAAAAGAGATCTGTTTATATAGTCAATCAGATCCGGGATAGCATTCTCTTAGGCCGTTTCAAACCTGGCGATCGTTTGCCATCTGAACAAAAATTACTCCAGCAATTCGGTGTGAGTCGATTTACTCTGAGAGAGGCATTGGCTTCTCTGCAAGCGATGGGTTTTATTGAAATGCGTAGAGGTGCGGGTGGGGGTGCTGTAGTCAATCAAGTTGATATTGATATAGCGCGAGAAGCTGTTTCCAACTTTCTTCATTTCCAAAAAGTATCGATAAAGGATCTCACAGAAGTTCGGAAGCTTGTCGAACCTTATCTGGCCTCTAGAATGGCGGAGAATCTCACTGAGGACGATATTGTTTATCTAGAGTCACTTAACAAAACCTGTGCCGATATCATAAGCCGTGGTGAAGAAATTCTTGGTGGTGAACACGAAATAGATTTTCATGTCCATATGGCCAGAGCAAGTGAAAATTCCGTTCTCACCATGCTTCTGGATATTGTTAATAAACTGCTTACAGAGACAAAGTTGGACATGAAGCCAGGCCTGGATTTTTCCCGGAGGGTCATTGCAGCCCACGAGCGTATTCTTGTTGCTCTTAGGGCAAGAGATAGCGAAGCCGCTGCACAAGCAATGTATGACCATGTAGCTGAAGTTGAGGTAGAAATGTTGAAACTTGAGGAAATGAAAGCAAGTAAAAAAACTTGAGGAGGTGTTTGTATGAATATTCGTGCTTTTTGTTCGCCGCCCACGATTCACTTCGGGCCCGGATCTGCCGCACAGGTTGGGCCGGAAGCAAAACGGCAGGGGGCTAACAAGGTGCTTGTGGTCACCGATCCAGTGCTTCAAAAAGCAGGAGTAGTTGAACCCGTTATTAACTCTCTGAATGAAACGGGAATTACGCCTGTGGTCTTTGACGGTGTTGATGCCGAACCCACCCTTGCCCATGTTGATGACGGTTTGGACGTCTTGCAGCAAGAAAACTGTAAGCTCATTGTTGCCTGCGGTGGTGGTAGCCCCATTGATGCCGCAAAGGCAATTGCCATTAGGGCTGTAACTGAGGGCCAAATCTCTGACTTTATGGGTATCGACAAGATTCCTGAACCTGGCCTGCCAGTTCTTGCCCTGCCTACGACTGCCGGAACTGGAAGTGAAGCAACCATGGTCACCATCATCACCGATACCAAAACCGACGTGAAGATGCTGATCATGAGTCCGCATCTTATGCCCAAAGCAGCTATCGTTGACCCTCTTCTCACTCTTAAGTGTCCAAGGCACATCACGGCCGGCACTGGACTGGATGCCCTGACCCACGCCATTGAGGCCTACGTCTCTGTTAAGGCCCAACCTATGAGCGATGTCCTGGCTCTGTCGGCTGTGCAGCTGATAAATACCTATTTGCCCAGGGCATGGGCCAATCCGGATGATATTGAAGCCAAGACCCAGACCCATCTCGGCTCTTTGCAGGCCGGCATGGCCTTTACCAATTCTTCTGTGGCCCTGGTTCATGGTATGTCCCGGCCCATTGGGGCTAATTTCCATGTCCCGCATGGGGTTTCCAATGCCGCCCTTCTAGGTGTGGTGACCGATTTTTCCCTGATCGGGGCTCCAGAGCGCTACGCCAGGCTTGCTGAGGCCATGGACCTTCCTACGGCGGGCCTTTCTGTTTTTCAGGCCGCCAAGCTGTGCGCCGATCGGACCCGGGAACTTATCGAGCAGCTAAAGATCCCGTCGCTGACTGAATTGGGAGTAAGCAAGGATAAAATTGAGCCTCTTGTGTACAAGATGACAGAAGACGCCCTTGCCAGTGGCAGCCCAGGCAATAACCCCAGAAAAGCCACTCAGGAGGAGATTGCAGAGCTGTATTTTCAAGCGTTGTAAGTGCATTTATAGTTAATCATCGTTTATGAATCAAGACACCGAACGAAAGGAGAAGAATTGATGGCCTTACCGATCATGAAAAACTACATCAACGGCGAATGGGAACAATCCAAGTCAGCAGATATAGGAAAAGTCTGGTGTCCGGCAACCGGGGAGCAAATTGCCCAGGTTCCGTACAGCACGGCCGCCGAGGTGGACAAGGCCGTATCAGTGGCCAAGGAAGCCTTTGAGGAGTGGCGACGCGTCCCGCCTTTGACCAGGGCCAGGTATATGTTTGCCCTTAAAGAGATCTTTGAGGACAACTTCGAGGAAATCTCCAAGACTCTGGTGCGGGAAATGGGCAAGACCTTGGATGAGTCTCGGGGCGAAGTGCGCAGGATGATAGAAAACGTAGAGCACAGTACCGGGGTGACCTCTTTAATGATGGGCTCCACCCTGGAGGACATCGCCAAAGGTATCGACTGCCGCAGTGAACGTCAGCCCCTGGGGGTATTCGGCTGCATTCCTCCCTTTAATTTCCCGGCAATGGTCCCTTGGTGGTTTATGCCCTACGCCCTGGTCACCGGCAACACCTATGTGGTCAAACCCTCGGAACAAGTGCCCATGACCCAGGGCTTCATCTTCGAGCTTTTAGAAGAGATTGATCTGCCTGAGGGGGTAATAAACATGGTCCACGGCTCAAAGGAAGTGGTTAATGCCATGCTGGATCATCCTGATATTCAGGGCGTGTCCTTTGTAGGTTCCACCCCCACGGCCAAATATATCTACAAGCGCTGCGGAGAGACCGGAAAACGAGCCCAGGCCCTGGGCGGAGCCAAGAATATCGTCACGGTCATGCCGGATGCGGACATCGACAAGGCCCTGCCCTCGCTGATAACCTCCTTTTACGGCTGCGCGGGCCAGCGCTGCCTGTCCGGCGCGGTCCTGGCTCCGGTGGGCGATATTGCCGACGAACTTCTAGAGAAGTTTGTAGCCCAGGCCAAAAGCCTGAAGCTCGGGGACGGGCTGGACTCCAGCACCCAGATGGGACCGTTGGTCTCTGCCGCTCACAAGGAACGTGTCCTGGGATACATTGAAAAAGGGATCTCCGAGGGGGCGGACCTCATCCTGGACGGCCGGAATCCTGAGGTGGACAACCCCAACGGCTTTTATGTCGGCCCCACAGTCTTTGATAATGTGGATAAAGATATGACCATTGCCAAGGAAGAAATTTTCGGTCCGGTGGTTTCCGTGCTCCGGGCCAAATCTCTGCAGGAGACCATCGACTTTGCCAACACCCGGGGCATGGCCAATGCGGCCTGCATTTACACCGCCAGCGGAGCGGCGGCCCGGGAATTCAAATACAAGGTCAAGCCGACCATGGTAGGGGTGAACATCGGGATCGCCGCACCCATGAGCTTCTTCCCCTTTGGCGGGTCCGGTGAGTCCATGTTTGGGACCCACAAAGGACAAGGGCATGATGTATTCCACTTTTTCACCGATGCCAAAGTGGTTATTAATCGATGGTTTTAATACTGATCGATGTATTTAACAGATATCATTGGATCTGATCAGGAATGGAGGAGAAGAATGTCCCTGAAAAACTTCGGAGGTGTCCTTGATTTTGCCATTGAATTGGAGAATGAAGACGCATCAATATTAGAATTGGCTGAGAAAAATCAGGAAATGTCATCTTATCAGGAGCAATTGACTCGTCTTGCAAAAGAAAACAAGAAAAACGCCAAAACCCTGACCCGAGCCAGGCAGGAAAACGTAACCGAAATGATTCTTGAGCCCATCCAAGGCTTGGAGGTTGAGAACTACCAGGAAGCCAAGGGTGATCCCACCAGTATGCGCAAGGACGAGATTGTAGATCACCTTAAAAGACTCGAGGACCGGGCCGAACGTTTCTATCGGGAAGCCGCTATAAGGCTTCAGCCGGTTTCTGATGTGGCCGGGATATTCCAGAGACTCGCCAAAAAACGTGGGGAACGGAGGAAAAAGCTGAGCACCTTATCTTGAAGCTTTCCTCCGAACATAGGCAACCTGGACAAAAAGGAGGTGTGTTGAAAAGAGTAGACAAAAATTTATGGACAGAGAAGGAGTTGTTTGAAAAGGGAGATCATCCTTCCGTAAACTAGCACAAACACATTGGAGGAAAACATGGCTGATTTTTTGTGCCCTGCAGTAAATTTTATCGGCAATGGAACAGTAAGCGAGACGGGTCCAAGGGCCAAAATGTTTGGCATCAAAGCCTTGATTGTCTGTGACCCTGATCTGGTCAAGATCCCTAACGGACCAGTGGATATCGTAAAGGATTCCCTTCAAAAGTCCGGTGTACAGTTCTCCCTTTTTGATGGGTTTGAGCCTAATCCCAAAGACACTAATATCGCAGATGGGCTGAAAGCGTATCAGTCTGATGGATGTGATATGATCGTTACAGTTGGTGGCGGCAGTACTCATGATTGCGGAAAAGGGATTGGTATCGCCGCCACCCATGACGGGGATCTCTTCGAAGATTTCGCGGGCATTGAAACCCTTGCCAACGAACTGCCTCCCATTGTTTCCGTGAATACGACAGCTGGGACTGGCAGTGAAGTCACCCGTCACTGTGTGATTACCAACACCGCCAAAAAAGTCAAGTTCGTGATCGTCAGCTGGCGCAATCTGCCCAAGGTGTCCATCAACGACCCTGAGCTCATGGTCGGGAAACCCCCGGCTTTGACCGCCGCTACCGGCATGGACGCCCTGACCCATGCAGTTGAGTGTTATGTGACCAAGGATCCCAATGAAAATGCGGACTCCCTGGCCATCCATTCCATAAAGCTGATCGGCAAACATCTGCGCCGGGCCGTGGCCAACGGCCAGGACATGCAAGCCCGTGAAGGCATGGCCTACGCTTCCTTGCAAGCAGGCATGGCCTTTAATAATGCCGGCTTGGGCTATGTTCATGCCATGGCCCATCAGCTGGGCGGGCTATTGGATCTGCCGCACGGCATTGCCAATGCCGTTCTATTGCCTCATGTGGAAAGATACAATTTGATGGTCAATCCGGAGAAATTCGCTGATATCGCCGTAGCCCTTGGAGAAGACATCAGCGGACTGGGCAAGATGGATGCCGCTGAAAAGGCCATTGATGCCATCGTTCGCTTGTCAAAGGATGTTGGTATCCCCCAGGGCCTTGCAGAATTGGGAGTCAAAGAATCCGATATTGAACCGATGGCAGAGCAGGCAATGCAGGATGGGAATGCAGGGACCAACCCGCGAGTAGGCACAGTCAAGGATATTGT
Source organism: uncultured Desulfohalobiaceae bacterium (assembly GCA_964479235.1). Classification (GTDB taxonomy): domain Bacteria; phylum Desulfobacterota; class Desulfovibrionia; order Desulfovibrionales; family Desulfothermaceae; genus Desulfovermiculus. The sequence goes on along the minus strand of CAYZLB010000093.1, from coordinate 157 downwards.
ACAGCTCTTTAAAAATGCCATGTAACTTCTTCGCTTGTCAGGTGGTCCTCTGTATCCCTTTCAGAGAACCTTGGTTATGAACAAGAATCGTATTGCACTCTCGAAATACTACGGGACGAGCATCGCTCGCCCCGTGATCTCCGACTCTAATGTTCCT
>CAYZLB010000092.1:0-9537 GCA_964479235.1 uncultured Desulfohalobiaceae bacterium | reverse complement strand
GCGGGCGGTTCAAGATTCTCTTGGTTGGGTTGCGGGCGTAGCTCGCCTTGGGAAACCACATCCCTTTTCCCGTCGTTTCTCTATTGCCCGGCCGGAATTACGCTAAGAGACCAGGAGCAATTGACAGGTCAAAAGAATCTGAAATATTTCTGGACTGCTTTGTGGTATAATCCTCTGCAAGAGTGGAGCTCCTCTGCAAAAAACAACAAGGAGAATAGGCAATGCCTAAAATTGTCGTCGTAGCAAGCGTTGTGTGCCTATTGTTTCTATTTCATGCTTGTGGCGGAGGAGGCGGGGGAGGGTCAAGCTATTCCGTATCCTTCAGCGTTCAAGATGGAGACACTGACGTCGGGCCAGGGTCTTATCGAACCTTAACGGCCAATGTCACAGACCCGGATGGGAATCCAGCTTCCATGATCGAAGTCAGTTTCAGATTCAATCAGAATTCCAGTGGAGCAAGGCTGAATACAGTCAATTCTGTGACCAATGCCGACGGTCACGCTGAAGCCATATATCAGGCCGGTCAATCACCGGGCACCGATATTGTTGAAGTCAAGGCAGCTGGGTCCAAGGCCTCAATATCCCTCCGTGTGGCCGGTGGCGGCGAGGTTGTCCATACTGTGGTCTTATCTGCAGACCCTGACGAAGTGGATATTGGGGGATACAGCACCATCACAGTGGAGGGCAGGACCTATGATGACCAACCTGCGGCCGGTAGCCAGGTGGAGTTCTCTTTTCAGGCCAATAACTCGGGGGGGTCGTTTATTCTCGATGGGCAAGAGCAAAAAACATTAACCAAATCTCTGGATTCAAATGGCCAGACAGAAGTCACCTACCGGGCAGGCTCCAGTTCCGGGCAGGACGTTATTCTGGCCGCTTTTCCCCAATCCTTTGAAGTCCAGGAAACAATCAGCATTACTGTTGGGCAGGGCAAGTCCTTGGGAGAGATTCGTTTACAGGCTTTTAAGTCGGTACAACCCACAGTATGGACAATTCAGGCCATAGTCAGGGATCGGGACGGCAACCTGGCTCCCAATGTCCTGGTCAATTTCAATGCCGACAATGGACTCCTGACCAGCCCTTCAGAACCAACTGAAGAGGATTCCAGCCAAACTTCTGAACTGACAAATGCAAATGGCATCGCAGAAGCCACCCTTAGCAACTCTTATTATGCAACCATTCACGTTCGGGTGGAAGATGTGGAGCAGCACATCGAGGTCTCGGTTGATGAATACTTTGAAGCTGGTTCTATTGAGCTGACAGCCCCTCCCCAGATTGAAGGGGACACTGTACAGATAAGGGCCCTTGTCCAGGATCGGCAGAACAGTCCCTTAATCGACATCCCGGTCTCTTTTCATGCCAGCCGGGGCACTCTGCAGCCGGGAAGTGCACAAACCGATATCTATGGAGAGGCAATCACTCAGCTGACGGTCCAAGAATCGGGCGAAGTCAGAGTCTGGGCCAATGTGGGCAATGTGAGTGTATCTGATGTCATTACTATTGATATAACAACTGAGCCTGAACCTGCATCAATCGAACTCAATGTCCCGGCCACGTCTGAAACTTCTACAGCTTCCATACCGACAAAGGTACTATATCGGGCTGGGACTGAACGGACGACAACGGAATCGCTACTGCAACCCTCTATCACTATGATCCTGGAGAGGTTCGGGTCACGATTACAGGCGGAGATGTGACTGAAGAACGAGTGGTCACGTTTCTCTACCTGTTAAAATCATGTTGAGATTCTATTGACTATCAGCCCAGTTCAGGGTACATAGAAATTGACAGTGGATGGACATAATTTACGACTGCAAAAGGAGGATGAAGCACGGAATTGCTTATTGTCTAGAATCCCAGCCCGTTCACATGTAACAACATGAGGTATTGTATGAAAAAGCTTTTCCTGATTCCTGCCCTGTTTTTGTGTCTATGTTTCGGTCTAGCCAGCCTTGCTAGTGCGAGCGGGTATTCCATGGCCATTCTTGCCGCCGACGAGAACATGGGGGCCATTGTGCTGTGTAAATTCCAGAGTAATGACTTTTTGCAATCTGAAGTCGACACTTTGGCAGCACAACTTTCTCAAGCCGTGCAAGGTTATGGGTATGGCAACCAAGCTTGGGTTTTTAATCATGCTCAACTTGGGGACCCGGATGCCCTGCGCGCAGCTCTAGGACCACTATACCAGTACTATGAGACCATTTTTCTTGAAATTTCCAAGGGATCCGCGCCTGTAGCCGGCGCCAAAAGCAACAATGTTTGGATAGATATGTCATACGAAAATATGGGTCAAATGTATGTGGGCACTTTTGGCTTTCAGGAATGGATTTCGCAATTTGAGATTCAATAAATTTTATTACTTTAATTAATACACAGAATACATCGGATAATAAACTTGAAAAAACTCCATCAAAAGCTTTTGATGGAGTTTTTTCATCTTACATAAATATTTTCCAGGAACACTATTTAGTCATGAAATATTTCGTTCCGTTTTTAATAATCTTATTGTGTATATCCACAGTTTATTTTTATTTGCAAGCACGGCATCTTGAGCAGGTCCATGAGCTTGCCTTAGCCAATCTGCAGGAGAAACTGAACCTATCTGAAAGCGAATGCCAAACCAAAATTGCACGGGTAAGGAACCACTATGAAACCCAACTGGCTCGGAGAGAATCTCACGCTTCCCAGCCCGGGCCGGGCATGATTCTGGATGTCTTCAACAACATCAAAGAAAAGGCCAAACAGAATCAGGCCGCGGTTGTTCAGCAAACAAAAGAACATCTTGACCTGGATACACAAACCTTTGTGAAATTTTCCAAAGTACTAGATAGATATGCAGCCAACAAGCGCAAGGTCCTTGAGCTTTCCCACTCCGAAAATAAACCTTTCTTTGATCAGCGATATCTGGATATGCTTGCCCAGTATCAAGAACAAGCCATGGCTGATCTGGAACAGATATTTAGCCCTGAACAGATGCAGTCCTTTCGGGACTTGGGTTTTGACAAGGAGTTGGGCCTCACAGCGCGTTAGTGCCTTATCTGTAACTTTCTGCCGTAAAAAACAAGAAAATTTGAACCGCTAAGTCGCAAAGTACGCAAAGTAAAAGGCACGGAGCTGCTTATTGTCCAAAACCGGGTAACGGGTTTGGACAAGGCTTCCTTTTCATTTGCCGTTGCCCGGCAAATGAAAATTATGATCTATGCTTTTCTTGCTTTGCGAGCTTTGCGCCTTGAGCGAAGCGGGCGGTTCAAAATTTTCCTGGTTGGGTTGCGGGCGTAGCTCGCTTTGGTTTCACCTCGGATCAAAACGGCGGCCTATCCAAAATAATCATATCAGATTGCAGCGACGCAGAAGACAAAGCTCATATGAAACGAAAATGCAAAAAACATATAAAGGCCTCGCATGGCTCGGCCCTGCGGCCGAGTTTTATTCTCAGCCTTTTTCTCACCCTGGCCGCTTTCCTGCCGCTCCATATCGCTGAAGCTGGTCTCATTCCTGCGGCCAGCACAAATTTGGCCCTAGACCAACAAAAAGTCGAGGCCTTACCTCTTGGACAAGAAACCCTGGAGACGTATTGGACAGGAAGCATAACAGACTCGAATACCACCTATATAACCGATATCTTAGGTCCTGATGCCCTGACCTTTGATCTTCAGGTCCCTGATACACCCGAACTCTATGGCAGCCAGGCAGGACAAGCCATTCCTTATGCCATTACTGTTTTTTACCCCACAACCCGGAAAAACCCCTACCCGGATTATCAGCTGCCAGGTATCGATATGTCACTACCCCGCATGCATCCCGGATCAGGCCGCCCGATGTACTTGTCTGAAGATAAGCTATATCCGTTGATTATCTTTTCTCATGGACTGTACATGCACCCACTGGATGAACGGCTTCTGGACCTGGTCAGGCAGGGATTTATTGTAGCTGTTGTATTTCACGGGGACGGCAGATTTCCTTTCCCCCTCCTCTTTGACTTGCATGAAATTGAACAGTTCAGTTTGCGTCCTCTGACCTTAAGCGCCTGCATCGATGTTGTGCTCAATCACCCCCAGCTGGGGCCGGCAATCGACCAAACCAGGATCGGCGGCGTAGGGGTCAGTGTGGGCGGCTCTGCTCTTTTGGCCTTGATGGGGGCAGAAATCGTAGGCCCTGAATGGTTCAAAACCAGGTATACGGCTGTAGACAAAAGAATGACTGTTGGCGTTGGCATCGTTCCCTATATGGGCAAACCCATGTGGAATCCCCTCTTTGGCTGGGACGCCCGGGGTGCCCACGATGTCCATGCCCCGTTTCTGGCCGTTTCTTCAGCAGAAGATACCATTGCTGATATGGATATGGTCCAAAAGGTCCTCAGTTACAAGCCGGGAAGCCGGTACCTTGTGCAGTTGGAGAATGAAGAACATTGGCTCAGCGATGAAGCTGTGGACTCCGCCTTTCAGTGGGGATTGACCTTTTTGAAGGCTCACCTCAAAGGCAACTCAGCAGCTCAAGAATTGTTACAGCCTGGAACCAGTTTGGGCGGCCCTGTCCCAAACACCCTTGTTCAGGCTCGGCCTGTGCCATTGCAATACAATAATGACGTATTTCATTGGGCGGAAGCTCTGCTCCCAAATGTGTTGATACCGGATGGACCTACCCGGCAACTGCAAGGGATACTTTATCGCCATTACCCGGCAAATAATATTTTTTTGGCCAGCTATGCCAATGAGTTGTATTGGTTGGATCACACTGGAGTTTCTTCCTTAGGGCCAGTTATGTATTGGTGGTCTGCTTTACAAACATGCACATCGCAAAACTGACTGGACTCTGGGAAGTCAGCGACGCCTCTGGCTGCAGATGCCAGTTTGATCGAGAAAGAAACTGACCAAGAGGGCTGAGATTACATTCTCGTTTGTAATCAAGATGATCATTATTTCTGCTTATGTGCTTTGGCTATCCAAACTAACGACCCAACATATGTCTTTGTCCGTCATTGCCCGGCCGTGATATCGGCCATAAAAGAAGGACCTCTGACCCGTTATGACGCTCTTCTTGTATGCATTACGCAATTTACGACGAAACAAGCTCCGAAATTTTCTCACCCTGCTTGGGGTTGCCGCAGGTATGGCAGTATTATTGGCCTCAATTTCAGTGACCCAGAATTTCAGATCCCAATTGGACGCCATTATCGCCGATACCGGATCAGATATCATGATCCAGTCACTTCGAGCCACGACCCCAATGCTCTCCAGAATTACGCATGAAGATATTAACAGAATTCAAGCCCGAAAAGATATTTCTTCGACTTCATCTGTGATTATGGGATTTTTAAAAACTCCATGGGCTCCATACTTTTTGATCCTGGGCATATCTTCGGCTGAAGACCTGGCTGCTCAATTGCGGTTGGTTGAGGGCAGATGGTTCGAGCCTCAGAAAAAGGAATTGGTCCTGGGCTATTTAAGCGCCAAAGAAATGGCCTACTCAACCGGGGATACAATTTATTTGTCTGATAACACTGTTTTTCAGATCACTGGAATATACTCCTTTGGCTACCCAATGGCTGATGGTGCAGCGGTTATGGACATAAATACAGCCCGGTCTTTGCTGAACAGAGATGACAGTGTGAACATGATCCTGGCCAATATCGCTCCAAATGCTGATCCAATGGCCGCCATACAGGCTATTAACTCTGATTTTCCAAATCTTTATGCATCTTCGGGCAAGGATTTCGTGGGTCAGGTCCGTTTCTTTGATTCCGTGGAGCTTTTTACCTGGATCTTATCCATGGTATCGCTTATCACCTGTTGTTTGGTTGTAGTCAATACATTGGCCATGTCTGTTTCTGAAAGAATCAAGGAAATTGGCATCTTGTTGGCCATCGGCTGGAATGGCTTCATGATCTACAGGATCATTCTGTATGAATCAATCATTCTCTGCCTGAGCGGAACACTGTTCGGTAGTTTTGGGGCAATGATTGCCCTCAAATTATTACAAGGCTCAAAGGCCCTGGGATTGGGGCTCATTCCAGCGCATATTTCCCTGGATATCGTTCTTTTGGGCTGTGGTCTGGCCCTTGTTTTAGGTGCTCTCTGTTCCCTGTACCCTGCTTTCTTGACTATGAAACTGTCCCCGGCCCAGGCCATTCGACATGAATAGCCTGCAAGAGAGGCTGAGAGCTTGATTGCCATGATTAAGATCCGGAATCTTTTCAAAACATATGAAAATAATACAGTACAGGCCGTAAACGATCTCTCGCTCAGCATAGACAAAGGTGAGATAGTTGCCCTCACCGGTCCATCCGGATGCGGAAAATCTACGCTCCTTAATATCACCGGCGGCTTGGACAGGCCTGACTCGGGTTCTATCCGGATCAAAGATCAAGAACTGAGTGAATACAAGTCGCTCCCAGCATACCGCTCACAGATAGTTGGATTCGTTTTCCAATTCCATCACCTCATACCCAGCCTCACCCTGCTTGAAAATGTTGAGTTGCCCATGTATTCACAACAATGGTCAACGAAACAAAGACACAAAAAAGCCACTGATCTACTGATTGAAGTTGGACTCGAACATCGAATGCACTTTTTCCCACCAAAAGTTTCGGGAGGAGAAAGGCAAAGAGCTGCAATTGCCAGATCTATGGTTAATAATCCGGAAATCATTTTGGCTGATGAGCCAACGGGAAACGTGGACAGCCAGACAGGTCAACGAGTTATGGGCATGCTCATAACTTGGTGCCTGCGCATGGGAACTACACTGGTTATTGCAACACACAACCCGCTTATCGCTGACATGACCCAACGGACTATCTGCTTGCAGGACGGGAAGACAACATAGGTCATGCGTATGAAGCTCTTTCAAAAAGGTCGGTTTTTTTTCACAGAGTATTCCCAGGACACAGATCGCATGGTTTTTGTTACAAAAATGCTATGGGCCGGCATTCCAGCATACGCTATTTTGAAAACGATGTACTTTCAGTCTGTTATCTACTTATCATACTTTCTGTGGTTTGCCGTTGCCGGCATCCTCTTTCAGCTCATAGAAAAAAAAAGACTCAATCAACGGTATAATTTTTTTATTATTCTGGCAATCTGGCTCAGCATTTGCGGCAGAATGTTTTTATATGAAAATATCCTGTATTATGATAAAATACTTCATTTTTTTACCCCATTCCTTGTCGCCTGCATAACCTATGACTTCTATGTGCAAACAGCTGTGACAAAAAAAACACTGGCCAGCTTTATTATTGTCAGCGGACTTCTTGTTTCTTTTGAATTTTTTGAATATTTGCTCGATTTTTATAACTTTTTTCAGTTTAGTACACGAGGAGTATACAGTGGTTTTGGAACAATGCTCATGTCTCCAACTCAGGATACAATCTTCGATCTTTTCATAGGTTTCCTGGCGGCTGTTTCCGCAATTAGCATGAAGAGAAAAACCTATATCCAGGCCCAAAATGAGCTGATGCAAGGAAATCCCGCAACATCACGTTCAAATTAATTTTTTATATCCAGGAGGGGAAAATCAAAATCATGGAGCTGTAGTCAAAAAAACAGCCGCAACTTGCAGATATCCGAGAGTTCATGCAGTATTTCCCAGGAAAAGCACTGAATCCTGGGTTAATTAAATCATCGTAAGGGTTCACAGTCAGAAGTTCACAATCAAACCGTCCGGGTCTCCAAGCGACTGACCCGCTGGACCAGATCATCGACCACCACTTTTTCGGACAAGGCCCTGTTTAACTCGCCTTTGATTTCCGAAACATCCATCAATAATCCGTCGATGCGCTTGTTGGTGTCGTCGATTCGCTTGTTGGTCTCATCGATCCGTTCGGTATTCTTGGCGATCTCCGCCTTCAGCTCAGACCTGGTCTCAACTATCTGCGAAGTGAGATCGGACTTCATCTCATCCATCCGGATTGTGAGATCAGATCTGGTCTCATCTATCCGGGTGGTAAGATCGGATCTGGTCTCCTCGATCCGTTCAATATTCTTGGCGATCTCCGCCTTCAGCTCAGACCTGGTCTCAACTATCTGCGAAGTGAGATCGGACTTCATCTCATCCATCCGCTTATTCGTCTCATCGATCCGTTCGGTAAGATCGGATCTGGTCTCATCTATGCGTTTGTTCGTCTCATCGATCCGTTCGGTAAGATCGGATCTGGTCTCATCTATGCGTTTGTTCGTCTCATCGATCCGCTCGGTATTCTTGGCGATCTCCGCCTTCAGCTCAGATCTGGTCTCAACTATCTGCGAGGTGAGATCGGACTTCATCTCATCCATCCGCTTATTCGTCTCATCGATGCGCGTGTTGGCTTGCTCAATGGAATGGCGAATATCGCGCAGTTCGGATTCCATTCCTGTCTGCCGGGCGGTCAGGGATTCTATGGCCACCCGGTACCCGGCCAATTCGCCGGTTACCGCAGCCCTGAATTCCTTAAACTCCTCCTTCAGCTCTCCCACAACTGCATCACGTATTCTTTCAACTGCCCTCTCCAGGTCCATAATCTCACCTCCCAATATGCCTTTTGGTTCGGGCCATAAGAGCTGCTACCTCAGTAGCTTTTGGTCCTGTATTTCTTGTTTTTGAACTTATTATACCATAAAATGTACACTCATACAACATTTATGCCGTGCAGAACAGCCCCCAAAAACAGACCCAATTTACGATTTCCTCTTATTTTTTGCAGCGCTACTCCAAGACAAAAAATACCAGAATAGAGTTCGTCGGATACGTTCGTGCCATATAAACATTCGGTCGGCACGGCCAGAAAAGTAGGGGTGCTGACCCAAAGCTCGTAAATGAGTGATGGAATCGCATAACTGCAGTGCATATCTTTGCCGAGCCAGTGAATCGGTCCACAGCCGGGGAAGGCGGGCCAAGCCGCCCTCACCGGCCCCAATAGCATTCCCTCTGTGCTGTCGATACCAAACAAGCCCTTCGGAAACAGGTATCAATCGTCCTTTCTTAGCGGCTACAGCGGCTATCCACCAATCATGCAGAACAGTGTCAGGCATATCTACGGCAATTTCCGCTAAGGCTTTATTTACCGCAGCTGCACATCCAGTCAGGCAATTGCGACGGACGATATGCTGAAAAGAAAGACGATCTGTTTGAATACCGGCCAATTCCCAGTATGATGATGCAATGGGATTCAAATTACAATCGGCAACCAGAAGATCGGAAAACACGGCCATAGGCGTGAGACTCATTGCCTCGAATTCAAAGACACTGATCATGGTCTCCGCCTTATGCGGCAGCCAATAGTCGTCCTGATCTGCCAGAAAGACAACACCCTCATTGACACAGCGCAGTAAAGCCTTTATTCCCCGGGTTACCCCCACTCGGCCCAGCCGGTCTTCCACCAGGACAATGCGCGAATCGCGGGCAGCATAAGCATCAAGGATGTCTCTGCTTCCATCACTTGACCCGTCATCTCGAATATATAATCGAAAATCGGCTACAGTCTGGCTCAAAATTGAATCAATCTGGTCGCAGAGGTATCTGGCCCCTTGAAAGACCGGCATAATGATAGCGTACATATTTGCCAAC
>CAYZLB010000091.1:0-9901 GCA_964479235.1 uncultured Desulfohalobiaceae bacterium | reverse complement strand
TCATCAATCCCCTGAGCCAGGTCAGACAGGGAGATCCCGGAATTCGGCAGAGCAAAGACAAGAAAAAGGCCGGGATCGACATCTGCCGGGTATCCGGAATAGGTACCGATCCGGGCGGCCAATGCCTGGTCTTGGACCAGGGAGGTGTACAGGCGCGAGGTACGCCCCTGGCTGAGAATATCACTGGCCAAATCCAAGGCCGGGGACTGGGGATCGAAGCGGCTCACACCTGGATAGGTCCGGGCCAGTACAGGCTGGGCCCGGCTGGCAATCTCCATCTGCTTGGTCCCGAGCCTTTGTGGTTCTTTGGTCTGTATCTTGGCCGGCTTGGGTCGGGCTGACAGCGATCCAAAATATTTTTCGGCCCAATTACCTATCTGCTCAGGATCAACGTCTCCAGCTACGGTGCAAACCATATTTTCCGGAACATAGTACTTTTCATACAGCCTGGTCAGATCGGAGGGCAGAGCAGCCTTGATCTCCGATTCCCAGCCGATGACCGGATTCCGGTACGGATGCGCCAGAAAGGATATCGCCAGCAGACGCTCCATCATTCGGCCGATCGGGCTGGAATCGACCCGCATCCGCCGCTCTTCCAGGACAACTTCTTTCTCGGTAAAAAACTCCCGCCAGACAGGGTCTCGCAGACGTTCGGACTCCAGGCTGAACCATAGCTCCGCCCTGTTTGCCGGCAGGCTGCAGAAATACATGGTGTATTCCGAGGAGGTGGCCGCATTGAGATCTGTTCCCCCGTTGGCTTCAATGACAGAGGCAAACGCATTGGGTCGGACATAGGACTTGGCCTTTTGCTGCAATTTCTGAAATTCTTTCTTCAAAGACCGAACTACGTCCTCATCTGCTTCCTTTTCATTCCGGGCCTTCTGCCACCGGACGTAGGCATCTTCCAGTTTGCCCAAAACCTTTTTCTCCGCCTTCCAATTGGTGGTCCCGATCCGGGACGTACCTTTAAAGGCCATATGTTCTAGCATGTGGGCCAAACCGCTCAAACCCGCCGGTTCATTCACGCTGCCCACGTCCACCATGGTCACAAAACTGGCCACCGGTGCTTCATGCCGCTCAACAACGACAAACGTCAGGCCATTGTCCAGAGTAAATCTGGTCACCTTGTCCTCTATTCTGTTCAGCAGATCCGTGTCCGCCGACCATCCAGGAAAAGCAAAAAACAGAATCATGAGGGGCAAAACCAGCCCAATCGGCCATACTTTCCAGCATACCTTGAATTTTTGCATTGTAGATCCTTCCTTGAAATGGTTCTTATAGAGAAAGCTCATATGGAGGTGTAGGAGCGATAAAAGAAAAGAGATATCTCACGCCCGCTCGCGGACTCGCTTGAGGCACAGAGCCCGCAGAGTTCAAAGGGAGGAGGAAGAACTTTTTTGCGGCCGCCCGAGCCAGGGGGTTGCCTCTTCCTCCTTTTCCTCCGCGCCTTAGCGCCTCAAGTGAGGAGCAGTAGCGACGAGCGGGCGAGAGACGAATCTTTACTTCTCTCCAACCTGACCCACTGTCTCAAGTGGGTGCGAAGCTCATCATTGAGGGGGCTTTTCTTGTCCCCACTTGAGGGGGTTAGGGGGGTGTTCTCTTCCTCCCCTCAGAAGGGACCTGACCCCTAGTACAAGCGATCATAAATAACGGTAACGCTCATTGGCCGTCATTGCGAGGAGTCTCCGACAGGCGTCTTCGCCGAAACAATCTCGAAATCGTTACCGATACTTAGGAACAGGTGTACTCGTTTGCAATTGTTTTTCCAAAAACTAAAGATGACAGCAGCGTGGTCCTGGCCTAAAATGGTACCTGACCCGCATGCCTGCCATAGCGCAGGCACGGTTGCGCTATGGCAGCATACAGACGATCCCGATATCGATACCGATACCGATACCGATTGGGAACAGACTTTAAAAGGCATTCGAAATCAATTCCTGATAACCATTAACAAGTAACTATTTTTTCATACAAACCACTCACACTTTGCCTATACCCGATCATCAGCCTATGAACACAAGATTCTCCTTCCTCAATGGCCTGCAATCTTTTGCCTGTTCCATGTTGTGCATCGCCTGCACCCTCAGCCTGCTCCTGATAACTGCAGAATATGGACTCAAAAACAGCCCAAGCCTTCAGCAGGCAATCGTCAGCCGGATTCAGCAATCTCTGCCCGTACCGCTTCAGGCCGAAAGCCTTGCCCTGAACCTCTTTCCCTGGCCCAGCGTGTGGGCCTCGAATATTCAGGTCCAGATTCCCCGGTTTGGAAATATATCAGCTGATCGTCTACAGATCACCCCCAGCCCTTTTGCCTTATTCCAAGGCAAACTGCATCTGACCAATGCAGAGTTCATCCGCCCCAGCCTTGACCTGGCTCTGACTAAACCCGGCTATAACCGTGACCCCATCTCCATCCAGGATCTTGTCCAATCTCTTTTCCGGTTCCTGCCCTTGAATTCTTCTGTGCGCGTAGATTCCGGCACCCTCAATATACGGCTTCCAGGCCAGAAAAAAAACTTGTTCCATTCCATCGACGCCGAACTGAGCAATAGGCAAGGCTTCACCCTTGAGCTGAATGCGCAGTCCAATCTGGTCCACACCCTTTCTCTGTCTGCCCGCATACCAAAAGGAGAGCAGCAGATCCATGGCAGGATCAAAGTTCAGGACCTGCAGGCACACAGATTGATCAATGCCTTGGGCATTTCAGAGCTGCCCCTCTGGCCTGAAACCGGGCTGATAAACGCCGATACCAGCTTCACATTGCGGGGTGGCCCTCAGTTGGATGCTGATCTAAAACTCACGAGCAAGGAACTTGTTTTCTGTACCAAAAATGCGAAGCAAAAGGTCCAAGGCTTGACCCTGGAAACCACTATTCAGCTCCAGGAAGACTCTTTGTATGTCCAAACTCATCGCCTGAGCCTGGAGGACCCCGATTTTACTCTTTCTGGACAGCTGGCCGCGGATTTTCATGATCCCTGGCTGCAGCTCAGTGTCCGTGGACGCGACTTGAATCTGCATCCCTTGGGCCAGGCCTGTCTAACCCTTTTCCCTGGTTCCAAGTTTGTGAACGAGCTCTTTGGGGTGATCAAGGCCGGGACTATTCCCCACCTGTATATCAGCACCCATGGGGGAACAAAAGACGAACTCAAGCAGCAACTCCAGATTCAAGGCCGGATGGTTGACGGCACCATCTCTATACCCAAGATAGACATCCTCCTGCACCATGCCCAAGGATATGCCTGGGTCAAGGACAAGATTCTGTCCGGTTCCGGGATTTCAGCCAGTATGGACCAGGCCAAAGGGTGGGACGGAAGTTTCCGCTATGGCCTGGAAGACAGAAAAGACAGGCCGTTTGCCCTTTCCATGCAGGTTTCCGCACCGGCTAAATACTTACCTCCCATCTTGCACAAAACAGTCAAGGACCAAAGATTCTTGCGCGAACTGGATGCTCTGGGCCAGATTCAAGGCCAGGTCCAGGGCGAGTTGGACCTGGAAAGGACTGGCCAGGGCATAGATATTGATATTCATGCCCGGAAGTTCAACTTCCAAGGCAGGCACCAGCGGCTTCCCTGGCCGGCAGAGGCAACAGGGAACGACCTGCGGATCACCAACCACAGTCTAACCCTGCAAACCGCCGAAGGACATCTTGGGCCAAGCACTGTCCGTCTGGCTGACGCAGCCCTGTTTTGGGGGAAAAAATCCCGGCTGAGCATACAGGACTTCCAGGGCCGGCTGGATCTGCAGTCATTCTGGCCCTGGCTGCAAACGTTTCCCTTGGACCGGGTTGGCAGCGGATTTCTTGACCAGCTTGGCCTGACCGGTCGGGCAGATGTGCATAAGGCATGGTTTGACTTCCCTTTTTCCTCGCCTAAGAAGAGCACCCTGGCATTTACGGCTCAAGTGCATGCCGTACGGGCCGATCATCCCAAGCTTCCCCAACCATTGACCCTTGGTTCTGGACAAATCGTCTGGGACCAACAAAAGAGCGTAATACGCAATCTCCATTTGGCTCTGATCGACGGCAATGCTACGGTCAACGGCAGTCTGCCGGCCCCGCCTTCAAATTGGAAAACGCCAGGCCTGGAGCTTTCAGGCACCGCCCAGCTCGGCCCCAAAAGCACACAGCTGATCCAGGACCTGGTCGGAATCCCCCCCTCCTTCCGGGTTCAGGGACCGCTGACCTTAAGTCAGGGCGCATTCACACAGAAAAGTACGCAAGCCTATGAATTTGAGGGGCGTCTTGACTTTGCTCCTGATCTGCAAGCCAGAGTTCATGTCTTCAGGGATGCCGAGCAGACAGATATACAACAGTTCGACGTGCAAGACGCAGGACATCAGGGAAACATCTCGGTCCAGAAAAAAAAGACACGCATTCGGGGCGCATTCTCCGGGCAGCTCCGCCCTGCCGCTTTAAAACGTATCTTTGATCAGACCCGGCTCTCTGGAAAACAAGGCTTGATTTCCGGAGAACTGCAAATGGAAGCTCTCACCTCTCCCTGGCGTTTGCTCCAAGCCAATGGCGGATTGCAGATCACCCAGACCCGTATTGCCCCAGGTCTTGATCTGCCGGAACTGACCGTGAATAGCCTCCATGTAAGTGCTGTCCCTGATCAATCCCTCAAGCTTGATCAGGCTGAGTTGACCTGGGATGGTCGAGATTTCCTGGCCCAAGGGCTCCTTGATATACAGGACAACGGCCTACCCGTCATCGATGTCCGCTTGACCTCGCCTGATCTGGATTGGTCTTGGATCCGCACCCGATTTGGTCCCTTGAGTGCACACTTTTCCAGCCAGGAGCAAACAGCTTCCCTGCCCCTCAAGGGCCGGATCAATATTCAAATTGACAATTTTCACTATCAGAACCGAACTGTGTCCCCCTTGCATCTGACCTGTACCCTTCGTTCCAACTCGACCTGGACAGTGCACAGTCACGAACAGACCAAACTGTGCTCCATCTCCATGCCCGGAAAAATCATTTATCAGCCGGATACAGTTCAGTTCTCTATCGCCCCGTCCTACAAAAATCGTGATTTGGTCCCGGTTCTGGAGTGTCTTTTGTCCTCCAGGGCAGCGGCCACAGGCACACTTGATCTGCGCGGTCATATCCAAGGCACAGCTCCGACCGCCAAAGAGCTGACCTCTCATCTGGAAGGAGAGTTGAATTTTCAGGTCACTGAGGGCAGACTTCTCCGTTTCACCCTGCTTGCCCGAATACTTGAGATTTTAAACAGCACGGAAATCTTTTTTGGCAGCATTCCAGATTTGGAACAGGAAGGGATTCGCTTTACAAGCCTGCAAGGCACAGCCACTATGCAGGGGTCCCGGATTCTGATCGACAAGGGGCTGCTCCTGGGTCACAGCCTGGAAATGGGATTCTCCGGACATCTGGATTTGCAAGAGAAGGATGTTGACCTGGTTGTTCTGGTGGCTCCGCTCAAGACCGTTGACCGCATAATTAAAAAAATCCCTGTGATCAGCAAATTGACCGGAGGGAATCTGATTACTATTCCGGTCCGGGTCTCCGGTTCCTGGGAGGATCCCCGGGTGACCCCCCTCTCCCCTCAGGCAGTAAGCAAAGAACTTGTCGACTTAATGCGCCGGACCCTGGAATTGCCTCTGAAAATCTTTCAGCCTTTGATGGAACATGAACATGACAAAAAATAATCCGCAGCAGACAGCCCTGGCTATGCCCGCCCAGAATGGCCAGCCAGTACTTCATCCCGACCGGCCCCTGTCCCGCGGGGCCAAATGCAGCCGTTGCCGGGCTCAGGCCGAAATCCATCTCCCCTCCCATCATGCCAATTTCTGTCCAGACTGCTTCCTCCACTTTGTCCGCACCGCAGTGGTTCGAGGACTCAAGGAAATGAAATTCCGACCCCGGCCGCTCCTGGTGGCAGTATCCGGAGGCAAGGACTCCCTGGCAGTGTGGGATCTTTTGCATTACCTGGGGTATGAGACCAAGGGCCTGCATATCAATCTGGGTATTCCAGATTTTTCTGAAGCCTCCAGCCGGGCAGTTGCTGCATTTGCCTCTGTCCGGGACCTGGACTGGGCAGAGTATAGCCTCCAGGAGGTCTTTGGCTACTCAATCCCCCAAGTCCAGCGCCTGCTCCGGGGAAAGACCTGCTCCCTGTGCGGCCAACTAAAAAGGGCCCTTTGTAATCGTCTGACAATCAAAGAAGGCTTTGACACCCTGGTCACCGGCCATAACCTGGACGACGAGGCCTCCCGCCTGCTGGGGAATCTGGTGGGCAAACGCCTGGAGCACGTGCACAAGCAGTACCCCTATCTGCCCTCGCCCCATCCGCGCATACCGGCTAAGCTCAAGCCCTTGTACCGCCTGGAGATCAAAGAACTTCTGGCCTACTGCCAATTGCGCGCCATCACACCGGTTCAGGAAACGTGCTCTTTTGCCCGGGGAGCAACATCCCGCACCTTTTTGCAGGCCCTGGAATTCTTGGAAGGGTCTATGCCCGGAACCAAGCGCAGCTTTCTCTTTGCCTATCTGCGGGACACAAAACTCAAAGAACAGCTTGGCAGTTGGCTGGACACACACGAGCAGGAAGAACCGAGTGCTGAGCCAGAACCAAAGGACGGTTACGGGATGTGTCAGGAATGCCGAGAACCCGCGTACGGTCAGCGCTGCGGGATATGCAAGCTGCGCGAACGACTGCAAAAAAAGGAACGTATTGCACCGGCTTGAACTACATAAGACACAAAAGCCCTGAAGCCACAAATGAGAAGACCCCAAAAGCTTAGGTGCCTTCGCACTGTTCATATTCAGGGACAATGGAATTGAGTTTGGCTTTGATATTTTCTCTATGCTGGCGGCTGGCTGAAACGATCAGATCCTCCACCATTTCCAAAATCTCGGACTGATAGTCAAAGAATTGAGCATTGGGATCCTCTTCCGGCCGCAGGACCATGATGTCCTTGTGTCCGGTTTCCACCACCCCTTCGTCCCGGGTCATCAATTCTTCATACAGCTTTTCGCCAGGGCGGGCCCCGGTAAACACGATTTTGATATCTTTGCCTGGAATCCTTCCGGACAGCCGGATAAGATCTCTGGCCATATCCTGGATGCGAACCGGCTGCCCCATGTTTAGCACAAAGATCTCCCCGCCTCGCCCCATGCCTCCGGCCTGGATGATCAGCTGACAGGCCTCGGGGATGGTCATGAAATATCTGGTCATGTCCGGATGGGTCACGGTCACCGGGCCTCCACGCATGATCTGGTCTTGAAACAAAGGAATAACCGAACCAGCTGAACCCAGAACATTGCCAAAACGAACGGCCATGAACCGGGTCCTCCCTTTAGGCATAGACTGCATCATCAGTTCTGTCACTCGCTTGCTGGCTCCCATGACATTTGTCGGCCGGACCGCCTTGTCCGTAGAAACCAGAACAAAACGATCTACCTCCCAACAAGCGGCTGCCTCCAGCACAATCTTGCTACCCAGAACATTGTTCAGTACAGCCTCCCAAGGATACACCTCCAAAAGGGGCACATGCTTGTAGGCCGCAGCGTGAAACACGACCTGGGGCCGGTAATGGGCCATGGTACGGGACACAAGCTCCTGATCCTGGACCCGGCCCAGGACGGACACATAATCGTGGAACCTAAGCGCATGTTCCAGCTCCATCTGCATGGCATACAGAGGGGACTCGGCTCGATCCAGCAAGATGACAGTCTTGGGCTGGAAACGGACCACCTGTCTGACGAGCTCGGAGCCAATGGATCCTCCAGCCCCGGTTATCAAGACCACCTTTTCTTGGACATACGAGGCAATAGAGGAAAAATCCAGTTCGACCTGCTTACGTCCCAGCAAGTCCTGCAACTTCACTTCCCGGAACTGGGATATGCTCACCCGGCCATCGATGAGTTCGCTGATACCCGGAATGGTCTTGAACCGGATCCCGGCCTGCTCGCAACACCCAACCACCCGCCGCATCTGCGGTCCGGTTGCTGAGGGCATGGCAATAAGCACCTCGTTCACAGCTTGCCGCCGAACCACACGTTCAAGATCCTGAACAGGGCCGATTACCGGCAGCCCGTGGATACTGCGCCCTATCTTCTGCGGGTTGTCGTCAAGAAAGCCCACTGCCTGATAGCCTTCATCCCGATTCTCCATCAACTCGCGCAAGACTTGTTCTCCGGCATTTCCTGCCCCCAAAATCAGACACCGACGTCCATCCCACCTGCCCCGGCCCCTGCCCCAGAGTGCGGGAATGCGAAGTTGTCCCTTTTTCCCATACCAGGTTCGGATGACCATGCGGACTCCTCCGGCCAGGACCAGGGTCAGCATCCCATCAATGACAAAGACCCCTCTGGAATAGCCTTCAAAGCGATACAGCCAGGCCATGACAGCAATCACCACCACTTCAGCCGCCACACAGGCCTGGATCATCCGCCACAGGTCATAGAGTCCGCTGTACCGCCACATGCCCTTGTACAGTCCAAAGGCCAAGAAAAGGAGCAATTTGACGCTGACTGCCCAGGGCAGAATAGTATAGAAGTTCTGCCAGTGCTCAGCCGGTGGGATGAAGTCAAAGCGAATCAGGGTGGAGAACAACAGGGCCAGGGCAAAGAAGATAGCGTCAATGCCCAGCATGATGTAGAAATTTCGGTTAGTAAAATGATGACTCATGGGAAAAGCGGAAGGCATATCAACTCCCAGAGATTTCTCTTAGACTCTAAAAAATCTTTTCCGGTATACAAAAGTAATTTTATTGTTTTCTTTAGCATGAGACAACCCTGGGAACTGATAAAATTCGCAGAAACACCATACAGTCATCCCGGCATGGCTTATTATTTCAGTATTCATCTTCCTGAGATCCTGACCTCCCTCCGGGGCCACTTCCACCCTGTAGGGCTTCCAGGCCGGAGGGTAAGCCCCTATGGGCCGGAGCCCGACCTACGATGCCCGACCTCCGACGTCCGCCCTATGCTATCTGCCAAAAAACGTTGCAAGGCAAAGTCTCGACATCAGCCAAGAAAATTGGTATGCAGACTTTTTAAAGTTAAGAAAGATCATTTAGTCCTTTCCATGAGCCCTCCAGAAATAAAGCCAAACCTGTTGGAAGACAGGAACGGAAAGCCACAAACCCGACACTCAATTATGTTGCCCTAGGGAACGTAATTGAGAGCCAGGCCGCCAGGCTTGCCTGGAGCAAAAAAACATGGCTGTAGCCGTGCTGTTTAATCATATGTCTGACTCGATTTGGTCACCTGTCTGACACAAGGACAGATGAGCAAATTGCCCAGAAACATATCCCACCTTACTTTTCATTCTGGAACACGTATTATGCAGAGATTTTTGCAAAACAAGCGGGTGCTGGTCACCGGCTGCTGCGGGACAGTGGGGGCTGAACTGGTACGGCAATTGTTGGAAGAGTATCAGGTGGCTGAGCTGATTGGTTTAGACAACAATGAAAGTGAGATCTTTTTTTTGTGAACTGTGCTATCTGGCGGTGATTCAGAAATCGCAAAAAAACGTAAATTTTTCTCGCGTCTTTTATTGTGAAAGCTTATCAAAGCCTTGGAACAATTTCATGAAGAGGAACCGCCGAAAGACGACATCACCCTCATGATTAGTAAAGCTACAAGATGATGGCGCTTTGCGCCGAGGCCGGCCGACACTGAAACAAGGAACCTGGACACATTTTCATTTTATGATGAACGTATCCAGGTTCACCAAAAATACGCCCTCGGCATAAAATTATTGTTCTTCCATAGCATCCTTTTCTTGCTTTTTTTTGGCTATTTCCTCCTTTATAATGTCCTCAATCCGTGCTGATTTGGATTTTCCGTTCACAACCAAAGAAACAGCAGCTGGAGAAACCTTGGTGATTGTGATAATCGAAAACTGATCAGTTTTTGGGGCTGTGATAACCGAAATTT
>CAYZLB010000090.1:0-9907 GCA_964479235.1 uncultured Desulfohalobiaceae bacterium | reverse complement strand
TCACCCAACGGTGTTCAGTGTGGGCAATGCTCAGCTTCGCAAGGAGGGGCAGGGGTGGTTGGGATGGTGACTCTGAAACCTTACGGAGGCTTCTGACGAATAACCCTCATGCCCTGGCGGGCACGCTTGCGCTAACGAAGCATACAAATGATTTCGATACCGATCCCGATCCTGATACCGATTGGGAACAGACAAAAAAGCGGTTACTCAATCAGATCCTGATAACTATTAACTAATAACAGTTTTTCATACAAACATATGACGAATAACAGGTCCACAAGAGGCCTGCCTGACTTGTGCCCTCTGCCTTGCATTCCAGCAAATTTTTCATCAGACCATGCCTCCATGTATTGACAGCTAGAGCAGAGTGCTTATTCATTCCCTGAACAAAGACATATGAATGAGTCTGCAAATAAACAGGAGGTGGAAACTATGGTCCTCGACTTTACAAGCCTTTATGATTTTCCCCGCAATATAGAGCAAATGTTTGATGAGTTTTGGCATCCTGTCAACTTGAGCCAACGCAGGCTTGCCTATCCGCCCTTAAATATCAGTGAAGATGATAGCAATATCTATATCCGGGCGGAACTTCCGGGAATGAATATTGAAGATATTGATGTCACATTGTCAGATGAAAGTCTGATCATCAAAGGCGAACGGAAGGCTGAACCAGGACGGTATTTTCGGCAGGAGAGACCGACAGGATCATTTCAGCGTATAGTTAATTTGAATGTCAAAATCGAGCGTGATAAAGTGAATGCACGAATGAAAGACGGTTTACTGCAGATTACTCTGCCCAAGGCTGAGGAAGTGAAGCCAAAACAAATCAGCATTGAAACCGCCTAAAAGGGGGGAAGTCCTATGACTGAAGTCACAACAAACAAAGAATTGCCTCGGGTTCGTCCGGCAGCAGACATTTTGCAGGAGAACGAAGCCTTTTACATCCTCATGGACATGCCGGGAGTCAAACCTGACGACCTGGTTATTTCAGCGGATAAAAACACCTTGACCGTAGAAGCCGACACATCCTATGAACACGCTGATAATGAGCGGTTCATCGAGAATGAATTCGGCAATGTACATTATGTGCGCAAGTTTACCCTGTCCGATGCAGTGGATGCAAACAACATCAAGGCCAACCTCAAAAACGGACTGCTGAATCTGCATTTGCCCAAGGCCGAAGAACTTAAGCCGCGCAAGATTGAGATTCAGCAAGACTGATTCTTGCATAAGCCAAAGAAAAGGGACATAAAAGGCCGGGTTCGCCCGGCCTTTTATGTTTATCGGCAAGTTAAGTTGAGCATAAGGCTTTTGTATGAAAAACTGTTACCTGTTCATGGTTATCAGGAGCTGATAGTAAAACCGCTTTTTTATCTGTTCCCAAACAAGAAAACGATATCACATAGGTACCTATGCCTGCATCCAAAAAAAGACCAACTCCCGAAAGCCTGTCCTTGCCCCTGGGCGGGATTGATACGCATGCCCATCTTGATCTTCCCGAACTTCAAAACGATATTCGGGAGACTCTGGCCACGGCCCATGAAACAGGGCTTGCCTATATCGGCAACGTCTTTCTTGGCCCCCGGTCCTACACAGAGAATCGGACTTTGTTTGACCTTTATCCGAATATTTTTTTTATTCTGGGCATGCATCCCCACAACGCCCAGGCAGTGGATGAGGCGTGTTTGGCCCGGATCCAGAACGTTTTGGAGCATGATGAGCGGATCAAGGCCCTGGGGGAAATCGGCTTGGACTACTTCCGTGATCATGCCCCGCACAACGTGCAACAAAAGGCCTTCCAGGCCCAATTAGAACTGGCCAAGGATCTGGATCGGCCGGTTGTTATTCATTCCCGGGCGGCTGAGGAGGATACCTTTGCTGTCTTGGACCAGGTTGGATTTGATCATCGGCCATTGCTCTGGCACTGCTTTGGAGGAGGCCAGGAACTGGCAGCTGAGATCCTGCGCCGGGGGTGGATGATATCAATTCCCGGAACAGTGACCTTTTCCAAAGCAAAGGATTTGCACCAGGCAGTCCAAAGCATTCCCCTGTCCAGAATGGTTTTGGAAACAGATTGTCCGTTTTTGACCCCGGAACCGTATCGGAGCAAGCGCAATGAGCCGGCTATGGTCGCCTTCACGGCCCGGAAAGTGGCAGCATTACGGGATGAGGATATCAGTCAGGTATGGCTGCAGGCCGGGCGAAATGCCCAAGAGTTTTTCGGGCTTGGGTAAGCCCGGGTCTAAGCGGTATTGGCTGTGTGCAGCCTTTGACTTAAGCCGTGGATCAAACGCCAGCTGAGTTCAGGGTAGTCAGAGAGTATATGGGGCAGGAGGTGGGCTGGGTAGACTTCCAGGGTTGACCGGCCCAGAGAACGGATAGTGGCCGTCCGGGGCTGTCCCAGGACCGCGGCCATTTCTCCGAAAAACTCTCCGGGCTGATCCAAAAGCGATAAAACAGTGCCTTGCCGGGAAACTTCCAGTCCCTGGTCGGTGGCAATGATCCGGTACATCTCGTCCGTTCTTTCCCCCTCCCGGATGACAGTGTCTCCACGCTGAACACTTATGACCTGTCCGACGAAAGCACGTTCGTTTTGCCCTGGGCCAAAACGAGCCGAACGCTCCCATCCATAACAGACTTGCCTGGCCAGGCTGAACAGAACCCTTTCCGTCATTTGGGGGACAGTGAGCAAGGCTTCGGGGATTTGATCCAGGGGAAATACAGCCAGGCGGCATTCATTCTCAGCCTGAGCAGTGCACGGGTGGAGACCGCCCGGGGCATAGGCAGCGTCCAAACCCAAAATATGTCCGGCATTGAGTTTGCCTCCAGGCCAGCCGTTTTGCCACAGGCTGACTTCGCCGTTTAGCAGCTGGTAGACGGCTTGGACTGGTTCATTTTGGGCAAAAATTGTTTGGCCGGAGGAGACGGTGATGAACGATGGCTCAGACATCTTTTTCTCCAAGCATGGCCTGCAGTTCCTGGTACCATGCCTGTAAACGGTCCAGGTCTGGCGTTGAGGGCCATGGATTCCTGAGTGGAAGAGGTGAAGGTCAGATTAGGGAGGTCAAAAGGATCCACCCCTAGGCTGACCAAGGCCTTAGCATCCTGGTCATAGTCTTTACGATTGCGCCGAAAGATCTCTGTGGCCTTGATTGCCAGCGGGCTGTCCAGAAAAACAGGGATATCCGGAAGGCGGCCCTGGCGGTGAAATTCGCCCAGAATATACAGGATCTCCTGAGTTCGTTCCACGGCAAAGGCGGGAATGAGGACTTTTTCTCCTGCCTGAATGCTGTAAACAATGGCCTGGAGCAGGAAATTGGAGCCAGTCACGGTTTGGGTGGCTCCCAGGCAGGTCACTTTGAGCATACGACCTCATTGTCTTGTTTCACGAACCGAGTTGGAAGATTCAAGAGCTCCAAGGGCATTTCATCCTGCATCCGGCTCAGGAAGTCTTGCACTTCCCACTGTTGACCGGGAGCAAAGCGCAGGGCGATCACGGCATCATATTTGTCCACCACAGTCATCAACGCCAGGTTGTGCTCAGCTTCAAGCATGAACTTGAAAAAAACGATCTCCCGACGCGGTATGCGAATATACTGTCGAGCAGACCAGTGAGCAGGGGAGGAAAGAACAGGGCGGAACATTAAAGTACCTTGGCCCCGTCTTCAGTGACCAAAACCATGTGCTCCCAACGGATCCCTCCCCATTCCGGATAGTAGAGTCCGGGTTCAATGGTGATCACCATCCCTGGTTCCAGCTGTCCTTGTGTTTTGGGGCCTAGTCCTGGAAATTCGTGGGTCTCCAGGCCTATGCCGTGTCCCAGGGCATGGGTAAAATATTCGGCCACATTGTGCTGATCAAAAAAATCCCATGCTGCCTGATACAAGTCCTTGATCTCCATGCCGGGCCTGATTGTGTCGATGGCCTTTTGCTGGGCCCCTTGGACTAATTCCAGAGTCTGCTGAAATCGATGGCTGGGTTTGTCACCTATCCAGAGGGTCCTGGTCTGATCAGAGCAATAGTCCTGACAACGTCCGCCGATATCGACAAGGAGAAGAGATTCAGTCCCCAGCTGTTTTGGTCCTGGAATGGAGTGAGGCAACGCGGCGTTTTCGTTCACGGCCACAATGGAAGGAAAGGCCAGTTCGCTGGCCCCGTTTTCCCGAAAAAAACGTTCAATGCTCCAGGCCAGTTCCTGTTCAGTGCATCCAGGCCCGAACATGGCAGGCAGGGCAGCAAAAAGGTCGTGATTCAGGCTGCAGGAGGCGGTCATCAGTTCCAGCTCATAGGCATCTTTGATTACCCGCAGTTCTTCGACCAGACCCAGGTGAGGGACCAGAGGCAATTGGGCATCCAGGGCGGCAAAGAGTTCATGACTCATGATTTTGGTCTCAAAACCCAAGCGGCCATAGCCTTGTTTGCTCAAGAAATCGGTCAAAGCCGGGATGCGCTTGTTGCGATAAATAAAGATTTCATCGTCAGGCCAGATACGTTTGGCCGCATCCAGGTATCTGGGATCGGTGCACAGCCAGTCTTTTCCTTTGGCTTCGATGACCAGGACCCCGGCGCTTTCATTGCACTGGGGGTCGTGGAGTTCAAAACCGCTGAGATAAAAGCGATTGGCCGGGTGCAGGACCAGATAGGCATCAAGCTCCTGATCGACCAGCCTGGACCGAAGCTTTTCGCGTCGCTGCTCATGGATGGTGTTCATTGCTACTCCTTGACGTGAATCACACGTATCCTACTCCAGGCCGGAATGGGGGTCAAATGAGCTTCTCCCTTGGTTGGGACTTCAGAATGAGGTTGTAGATTGCTGATTATGAAAATATATGCTTTTATAAATCGACTATGTAAGGAATGTTATGATTGTACTATTCATAATATCATAGGAAAAAGGATAATTTGATGGGGCGTGATTTGGTTTGCATGTGATATGAATATGTTGTTTTCGTAACAGCAAAGAGGGGGGACAGAATATGTCTGTTCGGGGCAAGCTTATGCTGGGGATTATGGGCATTGCGTTTTTGGCTTCCGGGGCCACTGGATCGTATTTTTACTGGCAGGCCAAAAAATCCATGCTGAGCTCGATACAGGAACAGCTCAAGGCTGCGGCTATGATTGGAGCCAATCTTATTGATGGGGCCCAGGTGGAAAAGCTGCAAAGTCCGGAGCAGGCAACCAGCCCAGGGTATAAACAATTAGAATACCTGATGGGTGATTTAGCCCAATCCAGCTCTGAATTTCTCTATGCCTATATCATGCGCATTCAAGACGGAGAGGTGAAGTTTGTGGTCGATTCTCCACCCAGCGACGACGACGCGGATGGAGAAATTTCGCCTGATGAGATGCCGGCACCCATCGGAGAGCCGTACCCAAATCCGCCACAGGAGCTTCTGCAGGGTTTTGTCCGGCCCGCGGTAGACGATGAACCCTGGAAGGACAAGTGGGGGTGGACCATGTCTGGCTATGCGCCAATAACCACTGATTCAGGCCGGCAGGTGGCCTTGCTGGGAATCGACATGTCCGCCAACCGCATCAGGGATAAGCTGGCTGCCATTCAGCAGGCCGGCCTCATATCTTTAGGCCTCGCCCTGGCCTTGGCCCTGGTGTTGACCTGGATTTTGTCCAGACAAATCCTCTCCCCAGTACGCACTCTGCAGCAGGCAATGCAGGCAGTGGCTGACGGGGATCTGGGCCAGAGGCTTCCTGTTGGGCGCAGTGATGAATTTGGCCGACTGATGCAGTTGTTTAACCATATGATACAGGGATTGCGGGAAAAGGACCTGCTCAAAAAAAGTCTGGGCAAGGTCATGGACCGGTCAATGATCAACAGACTGCTGGCGGATGAGCTCAAACTGGGCGGAGAAGTCATGGAGGCCGGCATCTTGTTCTGTGACTTGCGGCAGTTTACCGCCTTGAGCACCAAATTACCGCCCCATCTCTTAGTCAGCCTGCTCAATGAATACTTTACCCTCATGGTTCGGGAAGTGGAGTCCAGGGGGGGCATGGTGGACAAGTTTGTGGGTGATTCTCTGATGGTGGTTTTTGAACACCGGGAAGGAAGAAAAAGTGAGGATGACAGGGGCAGCGATCCTGATGCACCAGTCGAGGCGGCCATAGCCATGCTTGCAGAATGTGATCGACTCAATGCCAAACAACGCCTGGAAGGAGACTTTGCCCTGGAAAACTCCATCGGCTTGCACCTGGGGACTGTGGTGGCCGGGAATATTGGCAGTCCGGAACGGATGGAGTATACCTGCATTGGAGATGCGGTGAACGTAGCTGCCAGACTGGAGAAAGAGACACGGGCGATGAATACCCGTTTGGCAGTCTCCAGTCAGGTCCATTCCCGGCTGAAACGCACGGCCCATTTATTTCAGGCCAAAGGCGAGGTGTCCCTCAGGGGCAGGGAAGAGCCGGTGGCGGTTTGGGTTTTGGATGCTTGACAAGAGCTGTATTTCCAGCAAAGTGGTTTTCGTCCTTGGGAGGGCTCGTCCCTCGCCCGGGTGTCTTCAGAACATATTGACAACATTTTGGCGGACCAAAGCCATTGATCACGGAATTGCAGCATTGGAGGCAAAAGTGGATCAACAGAATATACGCGGAACCACGATCCTGGCGGTCAAGGGCCAAGAGGGCGTGGCCATGGCCGGCGACGGCCAGGTGACCATGGGCCAGGCCGTGGTCCTAAAACATAAGGCCCTAAAGGTCAGGCGAATGTATAAGGACAAGATCCTGGCCGGATTTGCCGGGGCCACTGCTGACGCCTTTACCCTGTTTGAACGTTTTGAATCCAAACTGGAGGCCTTCAGCGGGAATCTCCTTCGGGCCAGCGTGGAATTGGCCAAGGACTGGCGGACGGATAAATACCTGCGTCGGCTGGAGGCCCTGCTGGTTGTGGCCGATAAGGGTACTATTCTTGTCTTGACCGGAACCGGGGATGTGATTGAACCAGACGACGGGATTGTGGGCATTGGGTCGGGCGGACCTTATGCCCAGGCTGCGGCCAAGGCGCTGGTTCAAAATACGGAATTTTCTCCCCGGGAGATAGCCGAAAAATCAATGCTCATTGCCGCCCAAATGTGTGTGTATACCAACGATCAAGTCATTATCGAAGAGGTCTTATAAATTATGCAAGCAACACTGACGCCACCGCAGATAGTGGCTGAATTGAACAAGTTTATTGTCGGCCAGGAAGAGGCCAAAAGAATGGTGGCCATCGCTTTGCGCAACCGCTGGCGTCGCAGGCAGCTGGACCCTGAACTGCAGGAAGAGGTGGCCCCGAAAAATATCATCATGATCGGTCCCACCGGCGTGGGCAAGACCGAGATCGCCCGCCGCCTGGCCAAGCTGGCCGGCTCTCCTTTTTTCAAGGTCGAAGCTTCCAAGTTTACAGAAGTCGGTTATGTGGGCCGGGATGTGGAATCCATGATTCGGGACCTGATGGAAATCGGGGTCAATATAGTCCGCCAGGAAGAGACGGCCAGGATCAGGGATAAAGCGGAACAACTGGCCGAGGAAGCCATGTTGGATCTTTTGCTGCCAAATTCCCGGAGCAAGGCGCATTCGGAGGGAACCCAGGCAAAGGATCACGAAGCGGGCCAAGAGGCCGGGAATCCTACCCGGGAAAAGTTTCGTCAATTGTGGCGAGACGGAAAGCTTGGCGACCGCATGGTGGATGTGGAGGTTGAAGGCCAGGGAGTGCAGGTGGGTATGATGGCCATGCCCGGGATGGAAGACATGGAGATGCAATTTCGGGACATGTTCAGCCGCATGTTTCCCAAAAAGAAAAAGACCCGGAAGATGAAGATCGAAGATGCCTACGAGCATCTCGTCCAGCAAGAGTCGGATCGGCTCATCGATCAGGACAAGGTGGTGGAGTTAGCCAAGGAACGCGTGGAACAAAGCGGCATCATTTTCTTGGACGAATTGGACAAGGTCTGCGCCTCGCAAGGAGGAAGCAAGCAGGCCGATATATCCAGAGAGGGGGTCCAGCGCGATCTTTTACCTGTGGTTGAGGGGTGCGTGGTCAATACCAAATACGGCATGCTGCGCACGGATCATATCCTGTTCATTGCCGCCGGCGCCTTTCACTACGCCAAGCCGTCTGATCTCATCCCAGAGCTGCAGGGCCGCTTTCCCTTACGCGTCGAACTGAGTGCGTTACAGCAGCAGGAATTCTTTCAAATCTTGACCGAGCCGCAAAACTCGCTGACTGTACAATATCGGGCCTTGCTTGAAACCGAGGGCTTACACTTGGTTTTTGAGGAGAACGGGCTGTGGGAGATAGCAGCATATGCCCAGCGGATCAATGAAGAAACAGAGAACATCGGAGCCAGGAGGTTGTACACCCTGCTGGAAAAGGTCCTGCATCAGCTCTCGTTTACGGCTGCCGAAGAGTCGGGAAATACAGTGACCATCGACGCCCAATACGTGCAGGGTCAGCTCAAGGACATTGAAGAAGATCGCGACCTGAGCAGATATATATTGTAAGGATTGAAAAATAACTGGAGAATATATGCTTGAAGTAATCCGCAACAATGCCCAGTCGTGGGGGGTCAAACTTTTGTTTGCCATCATTGTTCTGGTCTTTGTCTTTTGGGGGGTGGGCAGTTTTCGTAGTTCGGACCGACAGGTGGTGGCTTCTGTGGGAGGTCAGGAGATCGGCCTCAAAGAATTTGCCCAGGCCTATCAGCGGCAGGTAGAAACCATGCGCCGCCGATACGGAGAAATCAGCTCCCAGGATTTGCAAGACATGGACTTGAAACGTCAGGTGTTGGAACAGATGATTAATGAGCGCCTGATCCAGTCCAAGGCGAAAGAGTTGGGACTTTTTGTCGGTTCTGATCAGGTCAGGACCCGGATAACTGAGATGAGCGTGTTTCAGGGGGAGAATGCCACATTTGATCCCCAGCGATATCAGACCTTGCTCCGGGTGAATAATCTGAGTCCTGCCCAGTTTGAGACCGATATACGCAGGAACCTGCTCAGCTCGGCCATACGGGAAGTGATCACCTCTCCGGTCCGGGTAGATGAAGCAGAAGCCAGGGAACTGTTCAATTATATCCAGGCTCAGGCCATGATTGATTATGTGCGCTTTCCGGTTCAAGATTACACCGACGAAGTCCAGGTGACAGACCAGGAAATCAGCGAGTATTATGAGGCGCACAAGGAAGACTACCGGATACCGGCCAAGATGAGCATGCAGGCATTGCTGATAACCCCCAAGGCCTTGGCCGCCACCCAGGAAGTCGAAGATGATGAGATAAAGCGCTACTATCAGAACAATCAGCAGGAGTTTACTCGGCCGGAACAGGTACAGGCCAGGCACATCCTGATTCGGGTAAGCCAGGAGGCCTCAGAGCAGGAGGTCGCAGAAGCCAGGAAAAAAATCGAGGCGGCAGCCAAGCGTCTGGAACAGGGAGATGATTTTGCTCAGGTGGCCAAAGAGGTCTCCGAGGGGCCCAGCGCTGAACAAGGCGGAGACCTGGGCTGGTTCGACCGCAATACCATGGTTCAGGAATTTGAGCAGGCTGCTTTTGCCATGGAGCCGGGAGAGGTCAGTGAACCGGTGCGGACCCAGTTCGGGTTTCATTTGATCAAGCTCGTTGATCGGCGTGAAGCCGGGGTACAGCCCTTAGATCAGGTGCATGAGGAGATTCAGTCTCGACTGGCTAGAGAAAAGGCCATGGGGACTTTGGAAGACACCCTGGACCAGGTACTGCAGATTGTGTTGACCAGCGGAGATCTGCACCAGGCTGCCGAAACAGTGCAGGCAAAGGTGCAGGAATTTGGTCCATTCAGCTCTTCAAATCCTCCATCTGAGCTTGACCTGGATCAAGAGCAGGTCCAGAAGCTGATCCAGATGCAGGAAGGTGAAATCACCGAGACGCCCATACTCTTGGAC
>CAYZLB010000089.1:0-10425 GCA_964479235.1 uncultured Desulfohalobiaceae bacterium | reverse complement strand
GAGAGCTATGAAACCAGCCTCGGTGCTGGTCCGAGCCTTCCAGATACATATCGGCCGGGAAAGTACATTCTTCTCGCTGCTCCAAAACAGCTGCATAACTGGTCCCGGAGTCGAACCAGACATCCAGGATGTCGGTTTCTTTTTTCCAGTTCTGTCCCTGACATTCCGGGCAGGTCAATCCCTGGGGAACAAGGTCCGACAAGTCGGCCTCGAACCAGTAGTCCGCCCCATGCGGATGCTGGCCAAAACGGTTTACAATTGTCTGGACCCAATCCGGATCAAAGAAGGCGTGTCCACAGTCGGCGCAGAGCAGGGCAATGATCGGAACACCCCAGGAACGCTGTCTGGATATGCACCAGTCCGGACGGTGGGCGATCATGTTCCGGATGCGCAATTTTCCCCAACCAGGGATCCAGCGTACCTGCTCGTCTATGGCCTGAACGGCCTTATCCCGCAGGTTGTTGTGCTGCATGGAAATGAACCACTGGGTAGTGGCCCGGAAGATGACCGGCTTTTTACACCGCCAGCAATGGGGATAGGAATGGGCGAGCTTTTCCTGAGCCATCAAAGCACCAAGCTCAGAGAGCTTTTCAATGACTTTGGGGTTGGCATCAAACACATTATAGCCGGCGAAAAATTCAACACTTGGCAGAAAACGTCCCTGGTCGTCCAGGGGGGCATACACCTCCAGATCATAACGCAGACCGGTCTCATAGTCTTCCTGTCCATGTCCCGGGGCCGTATGGACACACCCGGTGCCGGTCTCCAAGGTCACGTAATCGGCCAGAACCAGAGGCGACTGCCGCTTGTAGACGGGATGCTCGGCCTGCAGGCCTTCCAGTTCATGCCCCGGATATTTTGCCAGTACCTGCGGATTTTCCCATCCGAATTTTTCCGCGCATTCGGACAAGAGCTTTTCAGCCAGAACAAAGACTTCATCGTTGACCTGGACCAGGACATAGGTGAGGTCCGGATGCAAGGCCACAGCCATATTGCTGGGGATGGTCCAGGGGGTAGTGGTCCAGATCAGAATATACGCCTTCATGCCCCCAACCTGGGGCAAACGGTCAACAAGATGAGGATCGGTCAAGGGAAAACGGACATAAATCGAAGGCGAGGTCTTGTCTGCATATTCCACTTCTGCCTCAGCCAGGGCGGTTTCACATGACGGGCACCAGTGGATGGGCTTTTTGTTCCGCATCACCGAGCCCCGGCGCATAAAGGCGCAGAGTTCGCCGGCAGTGGCTGCTTCATAGGCCGGGTCCATGGTCAGATACGGCTTCTCCCATGTGCCCAAAACTCCGAGGCGTTTGAACTCGTTTCGCTGGATATCCAGGTAGTTCAGGGCATAGTCCCGGCAGCGCTTGCGAACGTCCAGAGTGGACAGCTCTTTTTTGGACTGTCCCAGTTCCTGCTCTACTTTGAGTTCAATAGGCAGCCCGTGACAATCCCAGCCTGGCACGTATTCGGCATGATAACCGGCAAAGTTTTGGGACTTGACAATGATGTCCTTGAGGATCTTGTTCATGGCCGTGCCCAGATGGATATGTCCGTTGGCGTAAGGCGGACCATCGTGCAGCACAAATTTATCACGGCCGCTCCTGGCCTGGACCATGCTCTCATAGGCATTGTTTTCTTCCCAAAAACGGATCATCTCCGGTTCTTTCTTCGGCAGGCTGGCCCGCATAGGAAAGGAGGTGCGGGGCAGATTCAGCGTCTTTTTGTAATCGGTCATGGCTGTAGTCACCTTGGCTTGGTCAGGTTGAATGAAAGGATATTTGAAAATTGGCGAATGCAGTTCTCAAAGGCAAAAAAGTGTATGAAGAGGAGGGCAAAGTCAAGCCGGAGCATGAGCTTGAATTTCATCGTGCTTGCAATCGGGGCAAAGTTTGTTTTTACCCGCCAAGCCAGAATATTTCACCACAGAGGCCACAGAGAGCACAGAGTGAGAGATGGCCTCATAAGGATGTTAGTTAGAGGTCATTTAGGGGAAACAAATTTGCCCTGGGTGGTCCCCTTTTCTGGCGGGATTCATGACTCATCCAGCCGGGGGATGACAGCATCCAACAAGCGGCCTAAATTCCGGCCGGAAGCTTCGGCCCGGGCAATGATTTCTTCTACCGAAGTCTCCTGCATGCAGTCGGGAAGATTTTTGTTGGTCAGGCAGGAAAGCCCAAGGATTTGCATTCCCATGTGCCTGGCGCATATAGCCTCCAGGACCGTAGACATGCCAATGGCATCTCCACCCAAACGCCGGTAGGCCCTGGTCTCAGCCGGGGTCTCCAGGCTTGGTCCCTGAACGCCGACATATATGCCCCGTTCCAGGCCAAGCCCCAGTTTGCGGGCACAGTCCACTGCCAAATCCTGCAGACCAGGGGAATAGACCTGGCTCATATCCGGAAAACGAGGACCCCATTGGTCATTGTTCGGCCCCTGGAGCGGATTGTGGCCGGTCATATTTATATGATCGGCGATAAGCATGAGATTTCCGGTGCTCAAAAGAGGATTGATAGCGCCGGCCGCATTGGTTAGGATAAGAGTAGATACGCCCAACAGGGCAGCCAGGCGGACACCAGTGCAGACTTCGGAAGGAGTATATCCTTCATACACATGGAATCTGCCCTGAAATATCAATATCTGATGGGAGGTTGTTTGACCCAGAAGCAGACGACCAGCATGACTTTGGACTGTTGATTGCGGAAAACCCGGAATTTGAGTATAAGGCAGCGGGGTAGCCTTGTGTAGCCTGTCGTCCACCCATTGACCTAGTCCAGTGCCCAAAATAACCGCAACCCTGGGTGGTTTGGTCAGGCCGAGCCGAGAGGTGACTGTTTCAATCATGGTCTTATCCGGCTGTAGATGCATGAGGACTCCGTTTTGTAGCAGTTCACACGTTCTGCCCAAGGCTTGGGCTTGGTGTCAGGAGATGATAAACCCCGGTGCGCACAGGATTTGCATTTTGCTGCGAACCAATGCCGTGAGGCATGAACAAAGAGACAATCAAAGCGTTTGAATGAAGGAGGAATTGCATGGCAGGCACATATAATAAGGCCATAATCATCGGTCGATTGGGCCGGGATCCTGAACTGCGGTACACAGCGTCCGGTACACCCATGACTACCATGTCCGTGGCCACGAATGAAACGTATAACGACCAGAATGGGAATCGGCAAGAAAAAACTGAATGGCACAAGATCGTGGTTTTTGGCAAGCAGGCTGAAAACTGCAATCAGTATCTGAGCAAAGGACGTTCTTGCCTGGTTGAAGGATCGCTGCAGACCCGGAAGTGGCAGGATCAGCAGGGACAGGATAGGTATACGACCGAAATCCGGGCCATGCGGGTCGTCTTTCTCAGCGAGGGCCAGCCTTCCCAAGGAAGACAGGCCGGCCAGGGGGCGAATTCAGGATACAATGCTCCGCCTCAGACCAACCGGCCCCAGCAGGGGGATCAGGATCCCTTTCAAGAAAATCTTGGGCCGGCCTTTCCTTCCGAAGCCGGAGCCATTGACGAAGCGCCGTTCTAGATTTCAAAGAGCATTTCCAAATCATCCCGAGTCAAGGATTTCCATTGGTCCTGGCCCGGGATGATGGCATCAGCCACTCCCTTCTTCTGTTCCTGCAGTTTGAGGATCTTTTCTTCCACACTGTTTTCACAGATCATCTTGTAGGAAAAGACCTTCCTGGTTTGCCCAATACGGTGCGTACGGTCCGTGGCCTGATTTTCAACCGCCGGATTCCACCATGGGTCATAATGGATGACGTAGTCTGCCGCAGTCAGGTTCAATCCGGTTCCCCCAGCTTTGAGGGAAATGAGAAAGATGGGTATGTCCGGATTGTTGTTGAAGTTGTCCACCTGATCGAAGCGGTCTTTGCTGGCTCCGTCGAGGTAGGCGTGCGGGATTTTGTTCATGTTCAGCCAGGAACGGATGATGTGCAGCATCTGCACGAACTGGGAAAAGACCAGAACCTTATGTCCGTCTTCAATGATCCCGGTAACAAGATCCTTGAAGGCCTCAAACTTGCCTGAAGGCAGGTTGGTGTTTATCCCCGGTATATCCAGCTTGAGCAGTCTGGGATGGCAGCAGATCTGCCGAAGTTTGAGCAAGGCGTCCAAAATGGACATCTGGCTTTGGGCCATGCCTTTTTCTTCCACTTTTTGCAGTACCTGCTCCTTGAGCCGCTTGGCCAGGGAAGCATACAGCTCCTTTTGCTCGTCCACCAGAGCGGAAAAGTACACAGATTCTACCTTGGGCGGCAGATCCTTGGCCACATCGTTCTTGGTCCGGCGTATGATGAACGGTCTGACCCTGGATCGCAAGTACTCCATGCTTTCGGTGTCTCCATCCTTGATCGGCTTGACAAAGCCTTTTTGAAAGGCGTTTTGGGAGCCCAAAAAGCCGGGCATCAAGAATTCAAACAGGGACCAGAGCTCCAACAGATTGTTCTCGATAGGTGTTCCGGAGAGACAGACCTTGAACTTGGTCTTGAGTTTGCGCACCGATCGGGCCGTGATTGTATTTGGATTTTTGATGTTTTGGGCCTCGTCCAAGATCACCGAGGTATAATCATACTTGTTCAAGCCTTCCAGGTCTCGGCGGAGCAGGGCGTATGTGGTCAGAACCAGATCGCATTTAGGTATCTCCTTGAACAGGCCTTCCCGTCGGGCCCCATAGATCATGAGCTGCTTCATGGTAGGGACGAATTTTTGAGATTCCCGCTGCCAGTTGGGAAGGACGGAGGTGGGCACAATGATCAAATGCGGTCCAGGCACTCCTTTTTCGTTCAGATACTGGAGCATGGCCAGGGTCTGCAAGGTCTTGCCCAAGCCCATTTCGTCGGCCAAAATGCCCCCAAAACCGTATTCATACAAGAAGTTCAAGAAGCTCAAACCCTGTTGCTGATAAGGCCGGAGCTCGGCCCGGATCTTCTGTGGAGGATCAATCTGTTTGATTTCCTGAAAGTCATGTATTTTTTCTTTCAGATTATTCCAGAAGGAATCGGTCTGGGCTTCGGGCAGATCTTCCAGGATCTTGTCCAGGACCGGTGCTTCGTATTTTTGAAAGGTTTTTTTGGGCGGCTTTTCTGCATCCAAGCCCATGGCCCGGAGCTTGTGGCTCAGTTTTTTGAGCCAGGACTCAGGTAAACTTGTGTACGTTCCGTCTTTGAGTTGGACATACCGCTTGCCCTGGGTCCAGGCCTTCCATATCTGATCGATGGGTACCTTCACATCGTCATATTCTACAGCCAGGTCCAGATCAAACCAGCTGCTGTCTTCATCGTCCTGCTCCACACTAGCCACCACTTGCGGGTTGGCGTGACGGACTTTGTACCTGGCCAGATTCTTTTCCCCAAAGACCCGGTATGTTTTGACCAGTTCCGGATAGGTATCCAAAAGAAAGTTTATGGCTTCTTCCGGCTCCAAAAACCATATAGCATTGTTTCGGGGCTGAAAGTTCATGCTCTGCAGTAAAGAGATGAGCTCTTCCTCTTCCTTTTGTTTCCGGCGAAGGAGAAAAGAATTTCCCTCAAACTGGTAACTGCCGGTCTGTAATTCCGGGTTGGGTCCCTCCAGGGTCACTTCACCGTGTTCAGTCTCGTAAACGTTTTGAATCTCCAGGGTTAGTAAGCTGCCTTCTTCATTTAAAAAGAGTTTGGGATTAAATTGCGCAGGGACAAAGATGGGTTCCATACGCTCCAAAAATTCTTCCTGGCCATAGAGATTGGAACTTGGAATCTTGGTCCAGACCCGGTCCAGAAACTCGGAGAGTTCAGCATGGGGAACAATAGGCGGCTGATGGATGAGTTCCTGCAGCAGTTCACTGTTCAAACTGGTCAAAACAGGATAAAAGGTTTTTTTCCACAGCAGCCAGAGGGGAATCTGTCCATAAAAGTAGACCTCTTGTTCGGCAATGGAAAAAGGTACCTTGTCTTCCTGACCCAGCAGGATGTCGAAGCTCAAGCCGTGTTCAGAGATTTGAGGCTTTAGGAGCATACGTATGCTGTGGGATTCAACCCGCACCGGCTGGTCGGTCTCCTGCCAAAAAAGGTAGGGTTCGTCTTTGACCGCCCACAAAAACCAGTTGATCAGTCCGGACGGAATATCGACCCGGTGGCCTTCATAATCCAAATGCTGGCCTATCTGATGAGCAATGGCCGGCAGTGAGGGAGATGTCTCGCTCCAGTCCGGATTATGAATCAACTGTTCCAATGAAATAGGATTTTGGACCTTAGACAGCCCTGATTTATTTTGCCTGGCCCGGAAAAAGGCTACCTGCAAGCGTTCGGGTTCCGGGAAAAATCGGAAGATAAGGTAGTTGTTTCCTGGTTCAGGTTCTGGCACAGTTGCAAAGAAGGGACGGAACGTATGCCGCCAATCAGTCCGAGGTCTGGGAGCGGCATCGTCGCTGCCGTTTTCAAGTGTAGTCAATATGTTGAGCATGGTCGCCCCTACATGGGGACACACGCCATTAAAGGAATCCGGACAATTGCAAAAGAAATTGACCGATCCTTCGTCCAAATTGATACCGATTTCTGGATTGTAGACCTGAAAATCATCAGACTGGATTCTTCCTTCGATGTCCCAGGAATTCTGGCGTTTTTTCAGATCCAGCTTTTGCACGCCTTCGCTGGCCAGAATACCGCGGGCATTTTCCAGGATGTATTCCGGGATGCTTTCTTTTAAAAAGGTATCGGTTATGTTTTTAACTGTATTTTCTTCACTCGTGGTCATACG
Organism: uncultured Desulfohalobiaceae bacterium; assembly: GCA_964479235.1. Taxonomy (GTDB): domain Bacteria; phylum Desulfobacterota; class Desulfovibrionia; order Desulfovibrionales; family Desulfothermaceae; genus Desulfovermiculus. Next base: position 3,692 of record CAYZLB010000089.1, on the reverse strand, counting down.
GTTTCGATCTCCGTTCAAATCCAAGACAATATAGCAGTGAGTTTTCCTTTCTTGAGCCGTGATTTCAATACAAGAGCAATCAACATATATAACCTAGTCTCAGAAAATTGGCAAGGATGAACCAGTGTTTTTTATCTTTAACCCTTAGCAGTGAATGCGATGATTCGAATAAATGATATTTTGGAAAAGGCAGGGCAGTACTTGAGCGATCCGCATTTGGCCCTGATCCAAAAAGCCTATGTGTACTCAGCCACAGTCCATTCCGGGCAGGTCCGTCTTAACGGACAACCCTACCTTTCTCATCCGCTGGAAGTATGTAATATCCTTGTGGATATGCGCTTGGATGCTGACACAATAGCCGCCGGGCTGCTCCACGATGCTGTAGAAGACACTGGAGTCAGTGTCCAGGAATTGGCTGAGCAATTCAATACCGATGTAGCCGCCATTGTGGACGGAGTAACCAAGATCGGAAAGGTGACCTTTAATTCAAAAGAGGAGGCCCAGGCTGAAAACATACGTAAAATGATTCTGGCTATGGCCAAAGATATCCGGGTCATATTGGTTAAATTGGCCGATCGTCTCCACAATATGCGTACATTAGAGCATCAAAGCCCAATCAAACAGCGGCTTATAGCTCAGGAGACCATGGACATCTATTCCCCGTTGGCCAATCGGCTGGGCTTATACAGAGTCAAAATGGATCTGGATGATTTGAGCCTGAAGTATTTAAAGCCGGATATCTATAATCAGATTGTGCACGGAATCAAAGAACATAGGACCTTGGGTAAGGAGTATATTGACCAGGTCATCAGTATTCTTCAGGACATCCTCGATTCCAACGGGATCCAGGGCCGGATCAATGGACGGCAAAAACATATTTTCAGCATCTTTGATAAGATGCAGAAACAAAACCTCAGCCTGGAGCAGGTGTACGACCTGATTGCCTTTCGGGTCATTGTCCAGTCGGTAAAAGACTGCTACGCCATGCTTGGACTCATCCATTCCACCTGGACCCCGATCCCCGGAAGGTTCAAGGATTATATCTCCATGCCCAAGGCCAATATGTATCAGAGTCTGCATACGACTGTGGTCGGACCGGATGGAGAACATATCGAGATTCAGATTCGGACCGAAGAAATGCACAAAGTTGCGGAGTACGGGGTGGCCGCCCATTGGAAATACAAAGACGGGGTCTCGTTTAAACCCAAGGATGAAGAGCGTTTTGTTTGGTTGCGGCATATTCTGGACTGGGAGCAGGAGCTCAAAGATCCCAGGGAATTCATGGCTTCACTCAAAGTGGATCTCTTTGACGATGAGGTCTATGTCTTCACTCCCAAGGGAGAAGTTCTGGACCTGCCTTCAGGGGCCACACCGGTGGACTTTGCCTATATGATCCATACCGAAGTTGGCAACCGCTGTTCCGGGGCCAAGGTCAACGGTAAGCTGGTCCCCCTGGATACCCAACTCAAAAACGGTGACTCTGTGGAGATCATCACCAATGTGCACCGTAATCCAAGCCGTGATTGGCTCAAATTCGTCAAGACAGCCAAGGCCAGGACCAGAATCAAACACTGGATCCGGACCCAGGAACGGGAACGGAGCATCTCCCTGGCCAAGGAAATGCTGGAAAAAGAAGGCCGGCGCCTGGATATCAATTTTCAGAAGGCCTTAAAGCAGGGCAAGCTGGACCATGTAGCCGAGGAGTTTTCCTTAAAAAACGTCGACGATCTGCTCTCCGCAGTAGGCTATGCCAAAATAACGCCCAAGCAGGTCTTGCACCGTTTGGTGTCCAAAGACGAAACGGCTGCAGATCATCAGGCCAAAGTCAAACGTAAGTCCAAGGAAAAAGAAGAAAAAGAGGCCAAACGCGAGGAAGTCAAAGAAGGAGTTCGGATCAAAGGCATAGACGATATATTGATCCGTTTTGCCCAATGCTGTCAGCCTGTTCTCGGGGATCCCATAGTGGGCTACATCAGCCGGGGCAGGGGGGTTATTGTCCACCGCTCGGATTGTCCGAATATTCAGCATTTCAGCCCTGCCCGGCTGGTCACGGTGACTTGGGAGGGCGAAGAAAGCGCCCTATATTCGGCAACCATCAAGATTGTCTGCGACAATCAAAAGGGGGTGTTAGCCGATATAACAGATTTGTTGGCCAGGGAAGGCGTGAATATTGAATCCGGCCATTTCCAATCTTCTGTGGAGAACAGGACCGAAATCTTTCTCAATCTGCAGATCAGCGATTCTTCGCACCTCTATCGCTGCCTGGAAGAACTTACAGAATTGCCGGCAGTTCACGAAGCGGTCCGGACCAGCAGTAAGGAGACCCTCCACTAAAAGAATCCGGTCAACTGACCGGATTCTTTAGAAGGAATTGTTCTCAAGCGATTTGGCTCTGATCCGGGCTGATTCCTGGTCCAGGTATGGACTGATTCGAACCGGATAGGCCTTTTGAGCTGGGGACAGGTTGCGCAGAGCCTGGGGGAGCGAGGCAAGCTCGTTGTGGGCCCGATCTTTCATTTCGGCCAGCGTTTCCCGGCTGGCAGGGAGACGCTCTCCGTTATGCATGACCTGTCGGAGCAAAGGACGGCCGGGATGGGTTTCGGAAAATGCGGCCAGAATGTCCTGAATGTATTCGGTTTCCCTTTCCTGGCGAAAGACCTGTTTTTGATGAGGGAGGGTGGACTTGCCGGGCGAGGTTTTCATGCGGCCTTTTCCAGCATAACTGGCCAGCTTATAAACCATATCCAGGTATGGAGCGTCGTTGGATACTCCCATTTTTGTCCCAACTCCAAAACCATCGATAGGGGCACTCGATTCAATCAAATCCTGGATTACATGCTCATCCAGGCTGCCGCTGGCAAAGATGCCTACCCCATGCAAGTCGGCGGTATCCAGTTCCTGGCGCAGCTCAAAGGACAACTCTTTTAAGTCACTGGAGTCAATACGGATGCCTTGAATCTGAAATTCTGCACCCAGTTCACCGGCCAACTGGATCACTTTGCGTGTACCTTCTAAGGAGTCAAAGGTGTCCACCAGTAAAACGGTCTGAGGGAAGGACCTGGCAAAGTTTTTGAAGGCTTCATACTCGTTGTCATGGGCCTGAATGAAGCTATGGGCCATGGTCCCGGATATGGGTACACCGTAAGCTGCTCCGGCCAAGACGTTGCTGGTGGCTTGGACTCCGGCAATATGAAAGCTGCGGGCCGATTTCAGCCCGGCGTCGATGCCGTGTATGCGCCGCAAACCGAAATCGATGACTCTTTTCCTCTTGGCAGCCAGGACGATCCGGGCGGCCTTGGATGCGGCCATGGTCTGCATATGGTATTGATTGATCAGGTATGTTTCCAAAAGTTGGGCCTGTCCAATGGGAGCCACAACCTCCATCAATGGTTCGTTGGGAAAACACGCTGTCCCTTCAGGCATTGCGTATACGTCGCCTTGAAAGGAAAATGAAGACAGCCAGTGCAGGAAGTCTTCCCGAAACATTTGCAATCCATACAAATAGTCTAAAGCCCGTGGAGTAAAATGAAGCTCTTCCAGGTAGGTAAGCACGTCCTCCAGGCCGCAGGCCAGTAAGAAATTCCTTTGTTTGGGCAGCTTTCGGACAAAAAGGCTGAATACAGCATCATCGTGCATTGAATTGGCCCAATAGGCCTGAAGCATGGTCAGCTCGTAGAGGTCGGTGAGGAGGG
>CAYZLB010000088.1:2112-10471 GCA_964479235.1 uncultured Desulfohalobiaceae bacterium | reverse complement strand
ACGGGGCAAGGCGCTGTTGCATTCATTGATTGAGTTGCTGGTCAGGTAAGACCCTAGAATCCAATATGAGCCAAGAAAAATTGGAAAAGTACTCCGCAGATTTGACATAGTATTGATCGGCATTGGCCCAGTGCAGCTTCACTTCCTCGCCGTTGTAGGGTATGGCGAAAGGTGCCGCCCTGCCGGACGTCTCCCGGGTGTAATAGCGCCTGGAAATGAAGTCCCCGTCTTCATAGTAGCGTTCAAAAAAACGATACAAGTGGTCATAGACCTCAGCCTCTGCACCAGCGGTGTTCTGGGCAGCATTGTACGCATCGCGGGCTTCCTTGACTTTTGGGGAGTTTTCCGGATCAGGTACCCCGTATTCTTTGGCTATCTCGATTTCCCTGTCTATGCGAGCCTTCAGCTCGGCATTGTCTGTTTCTTCCCGGTCACCAAAGGCTTTGGATACGATGTGCAGCAGGTCGTTATTGATAAAATCCTGAACTTCCCTGGCCTTGGACTGCATGATCCGGTAAAAGCCGAAATCAAGGTCCGGCTGATCAAGCTGGAAAAGCTCGTTTAATTTGTTCAACAATCGTTGGCGCAGCTGCTGAGTTGTGGGCATATATGTCTCCATCCTGTTGGGAAGTAATGACTCTCTCGCCCCGTGTATGATGCGTTATGGTCCGTGGTGTCAAGTCGACATATTGTCTGCCAGGAAGAAGCCGAAGAAATGAAGGTGACTGGAAATTAAGCCAGAAATGGGTTCTGAATGCGCACGCCTTCAATGTGCTGATCATGAGAGAGATCTTCCGTCAGAATCGTGTTCGCGTCGCCTTTTACGGCAGCACAGACAACTAAAGAATCCCAAAATGAAAGCCGGTATCTTTCCTGGATCTCGGATGCTCTGATGATATCGTGGACAGTATTGGTGATGACCGGCCATACCCGGTACTGCTCGACAAGGCGTCTGGCTGTGGGGAGGGAGAGAGGCTGTGGGATTTTGCGGGTGATATTGACGTAGAATTCTTGCAGGACCTGGGTGCTGATCACAGCTCCCTGGTGATGCCAACAGGAACGAAGGATGTCTCTGGCTACAAGATGTTTGGATCCGGCCTGAGAGTCATAGGCATAGATCAAAATATTGGTATCCAGGAAGACATCAGCGCTCATGCAGTTCCTCTCTGGAGGCAGGCTTTCCGCCCATCGGAAAGCCTACCTCCAGGTCTTCAAGGGCGATATGCTTGGCCCTGTCAAAGGCGTCGGCTTCGTGAACCAGCCGGGCCAGCTCATCGCTGAGCATTCGGCTTACTGAAACCGACCGCTGGGCCGCCAAGACCTTGGCCTGTTGGATCAGGTCCTTTTCCAGGCGTAAAGTGATATTCTGCTTCATATTTGTACCTCGAGAATAACATGGCTTTTGCACGTAAAATACGTGTAACACGTGATATGTGTATGGTCAAGCAAGGAATGAGAAGAGGCCTTCTATAACAGGCAAACTCTGTCCAGGGCAGGGAGATAAGAAAGATCTGCAACAGAAGAACCATCCCGGCAATGGGCAGCACAGCCTGCACAACGTCCAGAAACTCCTGTTTCAGGCCAATCATAGTGCATCTATGCTATCCAAAAAATGAAAGCTGTATCACGAGATACATCTCTGATGTGGACTCCGGCTTGGAATTGACACAGGAAACATGACTAAGTATCTTAGTCAAGAAAGGGGGCAGGATATGAAACAGGTGACCGTTCATGAAGCAAAGACCCATTTATCCAAACTGATTCAGGAGGTCCTTGACGGCGAAGAGATCGTCATCGCCCGGAGGAATACCCCAGTGGTCAGGATTTCGCCTGTGGCCGAGAGCGCGAAGACCAGGCGCATAGGTGGAGCCAAAGACATTATCGGACCCATAGCTGATGACTTCGATGCTCCGCTTGAGGATTTTCATGAACATATGGAATGAGACATGAAGCTCTGAGCACTTCGTCTGACAAATTCGAATATCGAAACCAGCAACATCTCGCGTGTCGCAAACTATGAACCCTCCCCTAACCCCTCCCTCCGGCCCAAAGCGGCCGCAGGGAGGGGAACCAGAAAAGAAATGGAATACCTTTTGGATACCCACGCCTTGCTTTGGCTCTTCTCTGACCATCCTTTGCTTTCCCAGCGTGTCCGGGATGTATTCTTGGAACCCCAGACCCAACTGCATGTCAGCTCCATTTCCTTTTGGGAAATCACCATCAAATGGAGTCTGGGCAAGATTGCGCTGCGGGACAGCTGGCTTCAACGGTTTGAAAAAGAAACGAAAGCAAATGATATTCATTGGATGGACATCAAGCAGATCCACTTGGATTCCCTGATGCAGCTCCCCTTTCTCCACCGGGACCCTGTTGATCGCCTGCTCATAGCCCAGGCTCAAGCAGAAGGAATGATCCTTGTAACCATGGACCGGAACATCCACAAATACAATATCCCTTGTCTCTGGTGAACCATGGAAATACCCATTCTCAAAGAAGTGGTCATTATCTTCGGCCTGTCCATCGGGGTGATCATTCTCTGCCATCGGCTGCGTATCCCGCCGATTATCGGATTTCTGCTCACAGGTCTTCTGGCCGGCCCTCACGGTCTGGGCCTGGTCCAGGCTACCCACGAAGTTGAGATGGTGGCCGAGATCGGGGTTATTTTGCTCTTGTTCGTCATCGGGCTGGAGATGTCTTTTGACGAGCTGCTGCGCCTGCGTAAGCCGGTCTTTCTGGGCGGCGGGGCCCAGGTGCTGTTGACGATAATTCTCGTTGATGCCGTTGCCCTACTTCTTGGCGCATCTCCAGGAAAGGCCACCTTTTTTGGTTTTCTGGCCGCCCTGTCCAGCACGGCTATTGTGCTGAAGATGCTCAATGAACGGGCAGAGCTCAACGCCCCCCACGGCCGGGTCAGCCTGGGGATTTTGATCTTTCAGGACATCATCGTGGTGCCTATGATGCTTCTGGTCCCTCTGCTGGCTGGGCAGAGCGCGAACATTAGTCAAACACTTCTTCTGCTGATCGCCAAGTCCCTGCTCATAGCCGGGACATTGTATGTGCTGGCCAAAAAGGTTCTGCCCTGGGTTTTGTATTGCGTGGTCCGAACCAGAAGCCGGGAACTCTTTTTGATGACCACTCTGGGTCTTTGCTTTTCTATTGCCCTTTTGACCTCCAAATTCGGCTTGTCCTTGTCTCTGGGCGCTTTTCTGGCTGGTCTGCTTATTTCCGAATCCGAATACAGCCTGAATGCCCTGGAAGGAATTCTGCCCTTTCGGGACGTGTTTACCAGTCTCTTCTTCATTTCCATCGGCATGCTTTTAAATGTCGGCTTCTTTCTAGAGCATATTCTCATCGTGGCCGCGATTTCAGGCCTCATCATCCTGGTCAAGGGCGTACTTGCTACCGGAGCTGGGCTGCTCATAGGCTATCCCTTGCGAGTGGCCGCCCAAAGCGGTCTGGGTTTGGGACAGGTCGGGGAATTTTCTTTTGTCCTGGCCGGAGTAGGGGTCAGTGCGGGGCTTATTGCAGGCAATGAGTACCAGCTTTTCTTGGCTGCCTCCATCCTGACTATGGCCCTGACCCCGGTTCTTATTGCCTTTGCTCCAAAGATTGCCGCCCTTCTGCCCTGGGGTGCAGGTCCTTTTCTGCCCAACAGCCAGAGAGAGCCGGAAGAATTGGAGGATCATCTGATCATTGTCGGATTTGGGATTGGGGGCCGTCATCTGGCCCGGGCTGCCCAAATGGCCAATGTGCGCTATGTGATCATAGAGATGAATCCTGACACGGTGCGCCAGGAAAAGGCCAAGGGAGAACCTATTTTTTACGGCGATGCAGCGCACAATGCGGTCCTTGAGCATGCTGGGGTTCGTAGGGCCCGAATCCTGGCCCTGGTTATCGCCGATCCGGCTGCCATCCGGCACATTACCGATACCGCCCACAGACTCAATCCTGGCCTGCATATAGTGGCCAGGACCAGATTTGTCAGCGAAATCGAGCCGTTGCGGGGTCTTGGAGCCAAAGAAATCATCCCGGAAGAATTCGAGACTTCTGTGGAGATATTTAACAGGGTCTTGAGCGCTTACCTGGTTCCCCGCCGGGATATTGAACGGTTCACAGCCGAGATACGCTCTGAAGGCTATGGTCTGTTGCGCCGAGTGGAGACAGCGATGGAACCGAGTTGCGATATGAGCGGGGTATGCTCAGGATTCGATGTTGTGGCCATGAAGCTGGATCCAGGGGCTTTTCTGGATGGAAAAAGCCTGGAACAAGCCACGTTGCGTAAAGTACACGGCCTCAATGTCGTTGCCGTGCAGCGCCAAGGGGAAATGATTGCCAATCCGGAAGCCGCCTTTGTCCTTCAGGCCGACGACGTGGTCTATGTGTTTGCCGAGCAGAGTCAGGTTGTGAACAAGGGATACTTGTTTACTGCCGATGAGGCAAACGCCAAGGGACAGAGAGAAGAAGGACATCGAGCGTAGAAGGATTTTCCTGCATAACATGGCCACATTCTAGAGAGGTTTTGATCCAGGTCAAAGCTTTTCGGCGCATAGGAGGTATATTCAGGCTGACAACAGGGTGAGCGCAATGCACACCGAAAAAATGACCAAAAGGAGCCTGAATATGACCAAAAGGCAGATCATGGAAATTGACGAAGAATTGTGCGACGGATGCGGGCAATGTGTTCCAGCCTGTGAGGAAGGAGCTATTCAAATCATAAACGGCAAGGCCCGGCTGATCGGGGAGAAATACTGCGACGGGCTGGGCAACTGTCTCGGTGAATGTCCAACCGGTGCCTTGCAGATCGTTGAACGTGAAGCCGAGGTATTTGACGAGCAGGCAGTGGAAGAACTGTTGGATGAGAAAGGCGAAGAAACAAAGACATTTTCCGGATGCCCATCAGCCGGATTGGAACAGTTTTCTCCCTGCCAGAAGGCCAATGTTCCGAAAGAGCAGTCCGGCTCGGCCCTGTCTCACTGGCCGGTGCAGATCAGGCTGGTCCCGGCTCATGCACCTTTTTTGGCTGGAGCAGATCTTCTGATCACTGCGGACTGTGCGCCGGTGGCCAGCGCAGAATACCATTCCCGGTTTCTGCCCGGAAAAGTAGTCCTCATGGGCTGCCCGAAGTTTGACGACGCGCAGCTTTATGTGGACAAGTTTACTGACATACTTGATCGGGGAGATATGCATAGCCTGACCGTACTGTCCATGGAAGTGCCTTGCTGCTCAGGGCTTTTGGGCATGGTCAAGAAGGCCAGAGAGCTGGCCGGAAGCCGAATACCAATTCGCCATGTTGTCCTCAGCACCAAGGGCGATGTAAAGCAGGAAGTGCATATTGCATAGGCTCTGCACAGCTTTGTTCAGTTGTATCCTGAAAGCAACACATTCTCTGAGAGCAAAGGCAAAGGACACAAAAAAGGGGATCTTTTCAGATCCCCTTTTTTGTGTCGAGCAAAACTCAGGATAGTGAGTCAAATTTTGCGAACTCGAAAAGATACAGGCCTTACTCCTTTATGGGAGATGCTGTTTGGATTCTGCATCAAGCCGCGAGCGCGTTGAGACAAAAACTCTTTCATGTCCTTTCTGCCTTTGGAAAAAGGCTCAGAATAAATAATATTGTTGTTTTGATCCATGAGATCCAGAATATAACCCTTCATGCATTCCTCCTCACTATTTGTTTTTGTTATATAAACTTGTTCATGATGATCTTTTATATTATAACTACATTTACATTGTTTATAATGAAAACATGTAAATATAAACAATCAACAATAATACTATTTATATATATAGGCTATCTTTTTATAAATATTGCACATTACAATCCGTGTCACAGGGCAAAAATATTCCTTGCCCCCATAAAAGTCAACACCTTTTTTAAAAATAAAATTTTCCCATAATGTAAAATGACTTCAGCCTGCTTCCCCCTTTTCCTTGACCGTTCCTGTATCTCCCCTGTACTATGTCAGGTATGAAACTTGCCAAGCATACCTTTTGGCTCAAGCTGACGACACTGAGGATTTCATGAGTGCAGTTTCTTCCACAGTTCTTCAATCGCCCGGGTTTAAGGGCGCGGCCTTGGCTGTCCTGGCCGCGTTCCTCTTTTCCTGTCTCAATGTCATTATTCGATTTTCCGAACCCTATTTGACTGTATGGCACATGATTTTCGGCCGCAGTGTTTTTGGTACGATATTCTTATTTTTTATGGCCCGAAGTATGGGCATTGGGCTGGCGGGCTACAAACGGCGTGTTTTGCTTCTGCTGGGGTGCACAGGGACGGCCGGAATCATTTTTTTGACTATTGCCTTATTGCGTATTCCTTTGTTTCAGGCCCTGATTTTATTTTACACCTATCCCGTGATCGCTGCCTTGATCTCCCCCTGGTTGACTCCAGACACCAACAGTTTGACGGATTGGATGTTTATTACCCTGGCCTTTCTCGGTACCGGCCTCATTTTGTGGTCCGGGAAAGTGAATGGATTGGAATTGGATGCAGGGCATATCGCAGGACTCGGTGCATCTGTGTTTATGGGACTGACCCTCACTCTGATCCGAAGGATCAGTGCAGTAAACACTCCCCTGACCCCGATATTTTACATAAGTGTTCTGGGCATGCTGGCCAGCATATTTCCCATGCTCCATCCCAGTGTGGGACTAAAGGTGCCGGTGCTTGGATTGGCTTGGATCGTAGCCATCGGCCTGTTTGCTGTTCTAGCCCACATTGCCACCAACAAGGCCCTGACATTTATCGCCTCGGCCAAGGTCGGGAGCATCAGCATGTTGGAGGTTGTTTTTGGGGCAGTGTATGGGTATGTTCTGTTCGCTGAAGATTTGGGCTGGAGTACCCTGGCGGGAGGGACACTCATTATTGGGGCCAGCCTCGGACTGGCCCAGAACGGTGCCAAGGTCCCGGCAAGGGAGCAGAACGGAAAAAAGTAGTATATAAACAAGGTGACCTAATATATTATGCAATCTGAATCGATCACTGTACCCCGAGTGGATGAAGTCCGCTTGCAGCGCATAAAAAAACAAGCCACCCGTTCAGGAACCTGGGAAGGGATGTGTTTTTGGCTGCAAAGCGTTGTTATGGAAGAAGACGGCGAAGCCTTTTTCCCACTTGTGGCTGTATGGGCTGACGTTGAAAGTGGTATGATTTTGCATCATGAACTGGACCGGCCAGAAAATGGCCCGGGCATTTTACAGACTGCTTTGCTCAAATCCATGGAAGATGCCGGCACAATTCCTGAGTATGTGGCAGTAGGCACTGACGCAGCAATCCAAATCCTTCAACCGGTAACAGATATTCTGGGAATCCATGTGTGCAAAACGGATGAACTTCCGGCTGTAGAGACTGCTGTTCACTGGTTGCAAAGCTGTATAAACAAAGGAAGTACAAGTAGGACCTCACAAGGGCTCAAACAGGAAGCACCCGACCTCATAGCTCAGGTAGAGAATGCAAACTATGAACTCCTGGCTCTTTTTGAGACCTGGCTCACTGAGCAGGGGTTGAGTCAGTCAACACGGGTTCGTCACCTGCAGACAATGGATCTGTTTCTCAATTCCTACCTCATGGATATCGGCCCCATGGCCCCGGACGAAGGTATATTCAAGTTAGATGACTTTTTTGGCCAGTGGCTGCCAAAAGCCACGCCCTGGGTTTCGACCTCCGCTGTTCAAGGCATGGTCCCAGGGTTGAAAAAGTTCGCCGTCTTTTTGCAACAGCAGGGGCTTTTGGCTCAAGATGATCTGCAAGACTTTCTGGCCTTGATCAAAACCAGGCGAAAAGACTGGGGACAGGCAGGCAATGGGGCATATGATTGATAATGCGATGCAGCTGTCAAATCGGTGTGGGAAAATCAATTTGGCTCATAGCCCTTGACTCGGCAAACTGAGCATTTATTGTATGTGTTTTACCCAAATGTGAAAGCAAAACCCACAAAGAGCAAGGAGCGTGTATGTCAACGGCCAAAAGCGGAGACCTGGTGAAGGTACACTACCGGGGTACGCTGCAGGACGGGACGGTATTTGATTCCTCATACGAGGGAGATCCTTTGGAATTTACCCTGGGGCAGGGCCAGATTATCCCAGGATTTGAGCAGGCAGTTGAAGGGATGATCCCTGGAGACAGCAAGACTGTAGAAGTTGGACAGGAACAAGGCTATGGTGCCTATGATGAAAACAAGCTGATCAATGTTCAACGGTCCAATCTTCCGGATAATATTGATCCGGAAGAAGGCATGGTCCTGCAAGTCAACTCTCAGGACAACGATGTGTTTTATGTCACGGTAACCGAGGTCAAAGATGAAGAGGTCGTGTTGGACGGGAATCATCCTCTGGCCGGCAAAGACCTGACCTTTGACAT
>CAYZLB010000088.1:0-2012 GCA_964479235.1 uncultured Desulfohalobiaceae bacterium | reverse complement strand
TGTAAAGGGACTTCCCTTTTCTCCCCAGGCTGGAGGGAAAGTTCCCAAACCAGGATATTGTCTTTGCTGTCCGGTTCATAACCCGGCGATAGCACTTCTATTTCAATGTCCTCGTGTCTGGAGATGGGCCTGCTTTCCTCTAGCCTGACCTTTATTGGCCTGTCCTTGCCGTTTTCCAGATCAAAACGATACTCCCAGGTCACTTTTTGTTTGTTTTTCAAAAGCCCTTCTTCCCCTGCCTGCTTACGCTCAAGAATACGTCTGCCGCGTACTTGGGGATCATAACCAAATGCAAGATCTGTGTTTCGACCGGCAAAAGCGAACCTTCGTTTACCGATCATCCGGCCCTGAACCATGAGCAAGGCTTCGCCTGCCGGGATGTTTTGGGATTCTTCCAAAGAGATATCTGCTTGCAGAAAGGCCCTGTTGTCCACAGCAGGACGCAGGATACGCTCAAACGTGGCCGGCCATACGGATTGTGAAATATGGACCTGCTGCTGGCGGCCGGGATAAATGGTTTGCTGTCCAACGTCCCAGAGATCATAGGTGGCAAATTCGGACTGGGCTGCTTCCCTGTTTGGAGCAGCTGTGCTGAATACAGCTCGCTTCATGGACGCATCCTGCAAGGTCTGCTCTCCGGCCATTGGCCTAGGCTTCGGGCGGGGCTGAACAATCCAATCCGGAAGATCAGGGGGTATAGCTTGTTGATGCATACGGCCGGTGCTCAGTTGGAGATGGACATCCTCCCAGATGTGACCGCTTCGCTGCATGACAGATGCCTTCCATTGAAAATCGACCTCTTCAGCATCTGGATCAGCTTGTAACCTATAGACGGGACGCCAGTGGCTCTGGGGCATATTATAGGAGGCAGTGACCGGCAGCGTCTGGTCCAAGGCCTCGGACCCAGATGCTATTTGGATTCGTATCTCGAGCTGAGACTCTGGATTGGTAATGCTCTCCTGCAGTTCCCTTTCCACTTCCTTGATCCGAGACGCCACATCCTCACGGCGTGTTTCCAGATCAGATTTATCCCGGAGCAAAGCAGGAAGGGCCTGTTCCAGGGTAGAAGCCAGGTCGTGCAGACCCTGCATCTGCAAGGGGTCCTTTGACTCTGAAACTGCCTGCACAGCGTTATGCCACAGATCTATCCTGGCCTTTGTTCCGCTCAAAACGGCTGTGAGTCCGCTTTGCTTGGTTTCCAGCTGGCTAAGTTCTTTTTTCAGTTCAGCGATCCGGGCCGAATCCTGGGACCGGACCTCTCTATGGCTGATGTTTTGGATCAAAGCATCTTTCGAGCGCAGAGGTTCGATGCGCAAGGAATCAGGATTGGCCGAGGCTGGAAGATGGAACACGGCCTCCCAAATACCTGGGCCGATATCCTCCATCTGAGCTGACACAGTCTGGGTTACCTGAGACCCGTCGGGAAAGAGAACAACCTTTTGCATGCCGGCGTAGGCGGTTACGGCCAATGCTACCAGCCAGCAGCACGTCCACAACAGACATGTGGCAATGCGCATATGTATTCTCCTCTGTTTTTTGTATACAAAATGATCATACGCCCCCTTTGGCAAGACGAACCGGGACAAATGAGGCCAAGAGCTCTTTGACCTCGGCAAGAGGCACTTCCCGGCGATGAAAGATGCCCGCGGCCAAAGCAGCCTCTGCCTCGGTCTGGGTGAAGACATCGACAAAATGCCGGGCCGTGCCTGCACCGCTGGAGGCAATGACCGGGATGGAAACTGCCTGACATACAGCCCTGATCAGCTCCAGGTCGAACCCCATGTTGGTTCCGTCCCGATCGATGCAATTGAGCAGGATTTCACCGGCCCCCAATCGTTCACATTCCTGAGCCAGGGTGATCGCGTCCACATCCCGGCCTTCCCGGCCGCCTTTGACCGTGCACTGATACCAGCAGTACCGCTCACCCAGGGGACCTGGAAAAGCGGTCTTTATAGCCTGATGGGGCACATCGGCCGGAGAATGAATGTATACCCGCCGCGGATCCACAGAGA
>CAYZLB010000087.1:0-10479 GCA_964479235.1 uncultured Desulfohalobiaceae bacterium | reverse complement strand
AGGACCGAGGTATTGCTCCCTTTCAGATCAGGCCGGACGGAGCGGCTGAGGATGCGCACTTGGTGTCCTTGTTCATGGAAGTGGGCTATAAGGTGGCGACCGATAAAACCTGTTCCGCCAAGCAGCAATATACGCATGAGACACCTGACTGGTCACTCTCGTTGAAAGATATTCTGAATATGTGGACTGATTTTTCGACAGATGATACGTGCTCTTTGTCTTTCTGCCTAGTCATTTCATGAGAAAGCATATCTTTTTTTTGGCTTCGACTCAAGAGGGGGCGACTTTGGGCATGTACGCAGTTTTTTCTATTGGCGGCAGTCAGTCTGTGGCTTCCTTGAGAACGTGGAGGGCAACGTCGAAGTCATAAAGTTTCAGGGGGTCGTTGCCATGACGCCGGTTGTACATATCGGCCGCTTGGCGGACTGCCTCATAACTCAGCCACCCATGTTCATCCCACATTTGGGGGTCTTTGTCGTTGTGCAGTCTGAACTCAACAACGTCCTGGTTGGTGCGCACATACATACGAATGGACTTGTGACCGGGCAGGGGATAGTAGTATACGCCGAATTCGTCTTGCATAAAAATACCTTATGTTGTGCTTTTTTCACATGAATCAGAGGAAACGGATTTTCCGGGATTTTTGGGCCAGGCCTTGAGAATCGCATGAATCAGGGTTGCCAGGGGGATGGCGAAAAACACACCCCAAAAACCCCATAGCCCTCCAAAGACCAGAATACCGATAATGATGGCCACAGGATGCAGGTTGACAATTTCAGACATGAGCAATGGGGCCAGCAGATTGCCGTCAATGAGCTGAATAATGAGATAGGCAATAACCGTATAGGCAAAATAAGGATCCAGACCCCACTGAAAATAGGCCACAAGAGTCACAGGTATGGTCATCAGTGTGGCCCCGACATAGGGGACGATGACCGATATGCCCACCAGAAAGCTCAAGAGTACGGCGAAACGCAGATCCAGAACAAAAAAAGTGATGTAGCTGCCCAGCCAGACAATGACAATCTCCCACAGCTTTCCTTGAATGAACTTGGCTGTTTTGTGGTTGACCTCCGTCCATACCTCATTGGTTAAGCCAAGGTCCTGGGGTAGAATGAGTCGGAAGAAATGGACTATCTTTTCTTTGTCTTTCAGGAAGAAGAAGACCATGATGGGCACGAGTATGCTGTAAATGAGCACATTGATGAAGCCTTTGACCGAAGCCAGGGAAATAGACAGGATTTCTTGGCCCAGACGGGCCATTTGCTTGGCTATGGTTTCGGTCAGCTGGTTGATCTGGTTTTGGGTCACAAACTGGGGATACTTTTCAGGCAAGCGGTGCAACTCACTTTGCCAAGAGGTGATCATGGCCGGCAAGTCTTGTACAAACAAGGCGATTTGCTTGGTCAGTTGCGGCAGAAGGCCGAACAGGAGATAGACAAAGACCAGCATAAAAAGGACAAAGACGATGTACACAGCCAAGAGTCTTGGAATGTGTCGTTGTTCAAGGCCTTGGACCACGCTTTCCAGCAGATACGCCAAGACCAGGCTGACGATGACCGGGGTCATGTATTGACCGACAGCCATAAAGGTCCCGACAATGACGGCGATGATGAGCAGCAGGATAACCAGCTGAGGTTCCGCAAACGTACGTTTAAACCAATTGATGATGATATTCATAATAGCCTTTAGATTATCCCGTGTAGAGGCTGTCCAGGAGCGGCTAAGGCATCCACCCGTTTTTCGACCTCAACGTCCGGGGTCAACACAGGAGCGTGGTGGGTTTTTCGTCTGGCGTCAATGATCAGGGTGGTGGTCCATCCCCAATGTTTCGGCCGAAAAATGGCCGTAAATCCGTATGTGTCTGTTGCTGGATCGGAGCGGGTGAAGGTGACCCAAAGGAAGTTGTCCCAGGAGGCAGCGGTAAACCGGCTGTCATCAACCACCGCCACAAGAGGAAAACCCTTCATGTTGGGCTGGTTTTCCAGGGCTGTGGCCACATGCTGCATAGCCTGATCTTGCGTGTCCCTGGGCAGGGTATGTTTTGGGCCCTGAATGATGAGGATGCCTGGGGCCAGCAGAGAAGGAGAGTGAAATCCTTGAGGGAAAACAAGTTCCGGAATGTCTGCGGCCAGGGTCCGGCGAGGTCTGCCGGCAGCTGCCAAAATGGCCTTTGATCCCTGATTGAGGCTGATTCCGGAATAATCCAGGGTATCCATGGTGGTTCTGGTGACAAAATGTATGTCCCGGCTCCAATCCACTCGAAGCAAAAAGTGATGAAAAAAGTCCGGGATGCTCTGGGCATTGAGCGCAGGATCGTCTTCCCGGGCGGCAATAAGAATATATTTGGATAAACTGGTCTGGGTGCTGCCCAGCAAGGCATGGGCATTGGTCAATAATTCCTGAGGGATGCGCTCGGAGGCAAAGGGGACGTAACGTTCGCTGCCCACGGCCAAAAGCAAGGGATGCACTCCAGCCTGATCCACTGCGTGGACTTGATGTAGACCAGGAAAGACCGAAGAGACCAGGGGAGAGACAAGATCGTGGATAAACTCTCCGATGACCGAGTCTTCCTGGGGAGGGCGGCCTACGGTGGTGAAAGGCCATATGGCCCCTGGCCGGTGCAGGACTTGCTGGACTTGAAGGACGGGAAACTCGTGGGTCAGGCTGTAATAGCCCAGGTGATCGCCGAAAGGTCCTTCAGCCCTGAGTTGATGGGGATGGAGCTGGCCGCTGATGCAGAAATCGGCCTGTGCCGGGACAGGTAGGCCGTTGGCTGCGGGCAGCATAGGGATGCGCCGTCCGGCCAGGGCTCCGGCGAAAAATATCTCCGGCAGCCCTTCGGGCAGGGGCATGATTGCGGCCAGGGACAGTGCAGGAGGGCCGCCGACAAATATATTTACCGGCAGAGACCGGCCCTGGGCCAGGGCTTTGCTGTGATGTGGGCCGATTCCCCGATGGATCTGGTAGTGAAGGCCGGCTTCGCTGTCCTGGGCAAAGGCTGCTCCACTGATCTGTATCCGGTACATGCCCAGGTTGGACCGGCGCATGCCAGGCTGTTCAGGATCTTCGGTATACACCTGAGGCAGGGTGATGTAGGCTCCGCCGTCCAGAGGCCAGGAAATGAGCTGGGGAAGATCGCTGAGTCTGACTTCATGGGAGCAGACAGGGCCTTTGCGAACAGTGCGGGGCCGGGTGGACCATAGGACTTTGGACAGCTTGGGCAGAAGTCCCAGACGGGAGAATGCCTGCCGTGGATCGGCCTTGAGCTCAAATAAAGCCTGAACTGCCGGCAGGGTGTCCCGAAACATGAAATCCAGACGCTTTCGGGTACCGAATAAATTTCCCAACATGGGAAAAGCGCAGTTTTTCACCCGGGAAAAGAGCAGAGCCGGACCATTGGCTGCAAAGACCCTGCGCTGAATTGCGCCGACTTCCAGGCAGGGATCGACCTCGGTTTCCACCCGGATGAGTTGACCGTTGGCTTCCAGGTCCTGAACGCATTGAGCAAGAGTTGCGTAACCCATATTTACAAAGGATCGACGTCAATGTCCCGCGGCCTTGCCCGAGCCGAAAAATGGGCCTTGAGCCGTTGCCGGAAGAGACGTCTGGTTGGAGAGAACAACAGGAGCAACCCGCAGATATCGGTCAAAAAGCCAGGGGTAAGCAATACTGCTCCGGCCGCAAAAATGATCAGGGCATCAATGAGTTCATCAGTGGGCACGATGCCCTTGTCCAGATTGGTTCTGAGCTGTAAAAGGGTGCGCGTCCCTTCTGAGCGGGCCAGATAGGCCCCGATGACTGCGGTGAGAATAACAATGCCGATGGTGTTGATCACCCCAATAACCCCGCCCAGTTTGATGAGCAGGGTCAGTTCGACCAGAGGTATAAGAATGAAGGCCGCGAGCAGTTTGTACAACATAGAACACGCATCCTTATGCAACCGGTTGGCCCCGTAATACAGGGTGGTTGCTCATGATTACAAGGAGATAACACCCTCGATCTGGGCTGCGGCCTGGTAGACTGCGACGATTTCATCGCTGGAGGCCACGGTGCATTTTGCCGTCACGCTCATGTAGCGCCCATACCGGGAAGGTCTGGTTCGCAGATCGTCCCTGGATTCAAAAAGGTCAAGGACTTTTTGGGTTTGCTTTTTGGGGACGATAAATTTGAACATATAGGTGCAGGGCCACTGGTGGTATTCGTCCAGCCTTTGCTTGAACTGTTGCGTGGAGGTGCTTGAAGGCATGGAAAATCCTCGTGATCAACGTGCTTGGGTTGAACGGAAAACGCTTTGAATATAGGACATTCCTTTCCGGTTTGGCAACCAGGCCGGAGAAGGGCTCAAACCACTCGATAATTTTTTCGTCTATGCATCGAAGGACTTTATTTTGAGACCAGAGCACCCTAGAACGGGATATTGGTCTGAATCAAATCAGTAAACTGATCCATTATGAACAGTGCACATTCTGAAATAGCCAGGCATGCCGGGACAGTGGCCGGAGCAACATTGCTCAGCCGGATACTGGGATTTGTCCGGGACCTGATTGTGGCCTTTGCTTTAGGGGCCGGTCCCATGGCCGACGCCTTTTTTGTGGCCTTTCGTCTACCCAACCTCCTGCGCAGGCTGTTTGCCGAGGGGTCCTTGACCATGGCCTTTGTTCCCGTATTTACCCGAATCCGGCATGACCAAGGTATGGATGAGGCCCAACGCATGGCCCGGGCCACATTGTTCTGGCTCCTTCTGGTTGTGGGCTGCATTACCGTTTTAGCCCTGATCTGGGCCCGGCCTTTGACCCTGATCGTCGCCCCTGGTTTTGCAAAGGATCCGGAAATCTTGAATGCAGCCGTGCAGCTGGTCCGGATCTGTTTTCCCTATATCCTGTTTCTTTCCGCAGTCGCCCTGAGTATGGGAATACTCAATTCTTTGGGCCATTTCCTGGCTCCGGCCCTTGCACCATGTTTTTTGAATATTTCCATGATCTTGGCCGCTTTGTTCGGGGTTTGGACCGGAATGCCTATTCCTGTCTGCCTGGCCTGGGGTGTCCTTGTGGCCGGAGCAGGGCAATGGCTGGTTCAGATCCCAGCCCTGCATGCCCGGGGGATGGTTTGGCGTGGGCAATGGAGCGTTTCTCATCCAGGGGTGCAAAGGGTGGGAAAACTTATGCTGCCCACAATTTTTGGTTCTGCTGTCTATCAAGTAAATATCATTATCAATACCGTATTGGCTTCTTTATTGGTCCAGGGAAGCATCTCCTATCTCTATTACGCGGACAGGCTGGTCCAGTTTCCTTTGGGGGTCTTTGGCCTGGCAGTGAGCACAGCCGCCCTGCCCAGCCTCTCCTCCTTGCTGGCTCAAAACCGGCAAGGTGAATTCGTGTACACCTTGCAATCAACAGTCAACCTGGTCCTGTTCATTAGTCTACCGGCAACGGCCGGTCTGATCGGTCTGAGTCTGCCTATGGTTGACGTCCTTTTTGGCCGGGGAGCATTTAACCAGGGCTCGGTCCAGGCCACTGCTGCCGCTTTGATCGGATATTCACTTGGCCTGCCTGCTTTTTGCGCCGTCCGGTCTCTTGTCTCTGCCCTCTATGCCCTGGAGGATACGCGCAGTCCGGTCTGGGCAGCTGTGTTCACTTTGATCTGTAATCTCATTATGGGCGTGATTCTTATGCAGTTCATTGACCATGTCGGTTTGGCCGTAGCTGTTTCCATTGCTTCCTGGGGCAATGTCTATCTCTTGGCCAGGGCCTTGCGGGGTCATGTCGGACACTGGTTTTCCCTTCAACCTAAGTTGCTGTGGATGGGACTCTTGAGTCTGTTCCTGGGGCTGGGGTGCATGCTCACTGCCTCCTGGGGCTGGATGAGTCTGGCCGGTATACCCCTTTGGGCCGGCGCATATCTGGGGGCGGCATTGATGCTTCAGGTGCCTGAGGCAAAGATGATTTTGGATCCCATGCTGCGCACATTGAAAATACAAAAAACCTGACAGGACGAAATATCTCCCCTCCTGGGAGCTGATAAAGATATCTCTGGATAGACACTTTCATGATGATTGTCTGGTGATGAACACGACGATACAAGCGGCCCGGTCCGCATTTCCAGCTGGTCTTGAACAACCAAAGACCGGATTTCGTTTTGGTATCGATTCACTGCTTTTGGCCTGTTTTGCTCCATGCAGATTCGGTGATAGGGTCTTGGATCTGGGCACCGGCTGCGGTGTGGTGGGGCTTGGACTGTGTTTGGCCCAGGAGGAGAAAAAGCCACAGGTGCTGGGTGTGGAGATGCAAGAAGAGCCCTTGCGTGCAGCCAGGAAGAACGCCGAAAGACTGGGCCTTGAAGACAGATATGCGGCGTGCCTCGGCGATGTGCGTCATTATCGTGATATTGTGGATGTCCAGGCCGGGGGCTTTGATCTGGTTGTCTGCAATCCACCGTATCGGCCGAAGCATCAGGGCAGGCAACCTCAAGATCCGGGCAGACGCCAGGCCTGTTTTGAGCATTCTGCCGGGGTGCAGGATTTTCTGCAGGCAGCATCCTATGCCCTGGCAAATAAGGGTCGGCTCAGTCTTGTCTATCTGGCTGAGCGGCTGCCGTTTCTGCTCCACCAATTCCAGACATACAGACTGCAGGTCAAGGAAATGCGCCTGGTACACAGTACAGCTGCTGCGCAGGCAAAGCTGGTTTTGATCACCGTCCGAAAAAATGTTCGGCCGGGCCTGGCAGTGCATGCACCGCTCTTTCTGGACCAGGACGAAGATATGGCGGCTTTTTGTCCCTTCCTCGTATGAAACGAGACATTGACTTGCCAGGCTATTTCAGTACAACATGCCGGGATGATATGAGAATCGCAGGAACCCTACGTTTTATTCTTGACTAATTCGGCAAATTTCTTTTTTTTGCCTGCTTTGGGGCAAAAGTATGTCAGATGAGCCGGAGGCTCATCTGACAAGAGCCCGGAACAACGGGGGATAAGCTCCGGCTTGCAATCGGCTGAAATTCAGGACACGATACATGGCTTTCCGTACGTACTACGTTCTGCGTGCGGGTATCATTTGTTAATATCCAAAGCAATGCATTATGAGGAGACGCGAATGAAGGCTCAATTACAGACCTATGGATTGGCCAATGTCGGTCAAGTGCACCATAATCTGACCACTGCCGCTCTGTACGAACAGGCAGTGCGCAAGCAGGAAGGAAACATAGCCCATCTTGGTCCGCTTGTGGTCAGGACCGGCGCGTATACCGGTCGTTCACCGAACGACAAATTCATTGTCCGTGAGCCAAGCTCAGAGGAGCAGGTCTGGTGGGGGCCGGAAAACAAGCCTTTTGAACCGGAAAACTTCGATCGGCTCTATGCTCGGATGACCGCTTACCTGCAGGGCAAGCCCATCTATGTCCAGGACTGTTACGCCGGAGCCGATAAAGATTACCACACTCCAATCCGGGTCATTACTGAAGAAGCCTGGCACAGTCTCTTTGCCCGCAATTTATTTATTCAGGTCAAGGATGCCCAGGAGTTGGAAGAACACGTGCCGGAATTCACGATTCTTGCCGCTCCGAGATTTCATGCAGTTCCGGAAATGGATGGAACCAACTCCGAGGCATTTATCCTGGTTCATTTCGGACGTAGGATCATCCTGATCGGGGGAACCAGTTATGCCGGAGAAATCAAAAAATCGGTCTTTACGGTTTTAAACTATGTCCTTCCCCAGCGATCTGTCTTGGGGATGCATTGTTCCGCCAATCTGGGTGTGGAAGGAGACAGTGCCTTGTACTTTGGTTTATCCGGAACCGGAAAAACCACTCTGTCTACGGTTTCCGACCGCCGGCTGATCGGAGATGATGAACACGGGTGGAACGAACGAGGCGTCTTCAATTTTGAGGGTGGATGCTATGCCAAGGTCATCCGGTTGTCCAAAGAAGCGGAGCCGGAGATATTTGAATGCACCCGGAAGTTCGGGACTGTACTGGAAAATGTTTATTTGGACATGGAAGACAGACGTCTGGACCTTGATGATGATTCGCTGACCGAAAATACCCGCGCCGCCTATCCCATGTCCCATATCCCCAATGCGATCCGCAAGGGGGTAGGACCGCATCCCAAAAATATCTTTATGCTGGCGGCAGATGCCTTTGGAGTTCTGCCTCCGATTTCCAAGCTGACTCCTGAGCAGGCCATGTATCATTTCATGTCCGGGTATACGGCCAAGCTGGCTGGGACTGAACGGGGGATTACTGAGCCAAAGGCCACCTTCAGTACCTGTTTTGGGGCCCCATTCATGGCCTTGCACCCAAAAGTCTACGCCGATTTGCTGCGAAAAAAGATCAAGGAGCATAAGGTCGACTGCTGGCTGGTCAACACCGGATGGACCGGGGGATCATACGGCCAGGGAGGGCGGATGCCCATCCAGTACACCAGGGCCATGATCCGTTCCGCTCTTCAGGGCGGTCTGCGCAAGGTGCGCTATGAACAGGAACCCATCTTTGGGTTGTATGTCCCTACATCTTGTCCTGCTGTTCCAGCCGAAGTCTTGTGGCCCAGGAGCACTTGGAAGGACGAGGAGGCGTATGACCGCAAGGGCAGAGAGCTGGCTGAACTGTTCAAAGCCAACTTTGAACAGTTCCAGGAGGCAGTGGGTCCGGAGATCCTTCAGGCCGGTCCTCACGTCTAGTACAAGCGATCATAAATAACGGTAACGCTCATTGGCCGTCATTACGAGGAGTCTTCGACAGGCGTCTTCGCCGAAGCAATCTCGAAATCGTTACCGATACTTAAGATCAGGTGTAGTAGTGCCTTGTCTTCAATCATCTGTCATAATGCCAGAAGCACCCCAAGCCCCTTCCAGGGGAAGGAAGAAGAGGGAACGACAGATGAAGGTTGATTTTTATCTTGTCGCCGGGGACGAATTGGGTATTGTCAATACACACTACGCACAGTTGGCAAGGGGGTCTATTGCTTTTTCCCTTGTCGTCGTGCCTGAGGAATATTGTTATGCACCTCTACCTCCAGTGTCCAACGGGTATTAGCGGTGATATGTTTCTAGCGGCAATGGCCGATCTGGGACTGGACCTGCAGCCTTTGGCCGGATTATTCACCGAGGTGGGTATTTCAGTTTGTATCGAGTCCACAGCAGCCAGCTGTTGTGGACTGCAAGGGACCAAGGTCGAGATTTCTTCCCCGAAGCCTTCTTCGCCCTTGCGCACACTCAAGGATATTCAGCCCCTGATCGAATCCTCCGGATTTTCATCAAGGGCCAAGGCCAGGGCGAGTAAGGCCTTTTATCGGCTGGCCCAGGTGGAAGCAAAGGTGCATGGGGTAGACGTTTCCGAGGTCCATTTTCACGAGGTCGGTGCAGTGGATACCCTGGTGGATATCCTGAGCTGTTTTTGGGCCCTGGAATACATGGAAATTGAGACCGTGACCTGTTCGCC
The DNA here is from genome assembly GCA_964479235.1 of uncultured Desulfohalobiaceae bacterium. GTDB lineage: Bacteria > Desulfobacterota > Desulfovibrionia > Desulfovibrionales > Desulfothermaceae > Desulfovermiculus. Next base: position 1,044 of record CAYZLB010000087.1, on the reverse strand, counting down.
GTTGCCCTGGTTTCAAGGCCAAGTAGAATGTGAACACGGCATCCTGCCCCTGCCGGCACCGGCCACGGCGCAGCTGATGCAGGGAAAGCCTGTTGTTCCCACCTCGTTTGAGCAGGAACTGATTACCCCAACCGGTGCACTGCTTGTGGATCAAACTGTGTCCAGGTTCGGTCCGGCCCCCGAAGGGGTCCTGCTTGTATCCGGGATCGGGTGGGGACACATGGATCTCTCTCCTGCGCCCAATGGATTGCGGGTCTTTGGTTTCAGCCAGGAGAATAAGAGGGCAGGAGAAGAGATAGAACGGATCTTTGTTCTGGAGAGCAACGTCGATCACCTGACCGGGGAGGAGGTCGGCGGGCTGTACGAGCCGCTTTTGGCCGCAGGTGCGTTGGATGTCATTTATCTGCCCGGGGTGATGAAGAAAAATCGTTCCGGCGGATTATTGCAGGTTTTGTGCCGGCAAAAAGAACTACTCAAGGTCCAGTCCTGCTTTGTGGATCAGACCATGACCCTGGGCTTTCGGCGGACAGAGCTCGACCGTGTGCTCCTTCCCAGGCATAGGGAAAACAGAGCAACACCGATTGGATCTGTGGATTGCAAGACATTGACCTGGCAAGGGGGACAATGGAGTCGTCCAGAATTTGAAGCTTTGCAAAGATTGGCCCAAAAGACGGGCCGGTCGGTTGTGCAGCTCAGGTATATGTTGCAGGGGCTGTCCGGAGGTGAGGATAGGTAACAGGAGCTTGGTTCCTAAGCCAGAGTCTCAGATGTCCTTGACTCTCGCCTTCGCCGGAATGACTGAAGTCATGATAAGCGAGTTATGTACACTAGATTGTCCAGAACGCGTGATAACGATTTGATCAAACACACCGGCTGGGCAATGACAGGAAAAGACAGCGTATTTTCGCGAGCTCAAATAGCCAAAGCACATACACAGATTTAATGATCCTCTTGATTGCAGCATAGAATACATTCTCGGGTTTCAAGTGCTCGACAGTCAAAAGTCCTTACATAGGTGGTTGTATTTGTTGGCAATGATCGAAG
>CAYZLB010000086.1:0-10531 GCA_964479235.1 uncultured Desulfohalobiaceae bacterium | reverse complement strand
GTTCCCCTCCCTGCTGCGGCTTTGGGCAGCTGTAAGGGAGGGGTTAGGGGAGGGTGCTGTTATTCCAATTCCTTATCTATCCATCAAGGAACTAGGAATCCTCGTTCTTCGGCCCAGAGGATCGAGGGCCGCGGGGATTTTTGTTCCTTGGGCCGCCTGGTTTTTTGCCACCGCCGCCGGGTCCTCGACCGGGAGGCATGGAAAATGGCTTGCCCTGCTCCTCCAAAAGTACGGCCTTGCGGCTGAGCCGGATTTTTCCGGTATTCTCCTCAATCTCGATGACCTTGACCTTGATCTCCTCTCCAAGCTTTAAATAGTCGTGAATGTTTTCCACTCGTTCCGTATCCAGCTGGGAGATATGGACCATACCTTCAACCCCGGGGAGGATCTCAACAAATGCACCAAAATCTTTGATGCTTTTGACTTTTCCATCATAGGTCTTGCCCAGTTCTGCCTTCTGATCGTAGAACATGACCATGTCGATGGTCTCCTGCAGGGTGGCTTGATCCGGGGCAAAGATGGATATCTTTCCACTGTCTTCAATATCAATGGAGGCACCGGTTGCCTTTGTAATAGCCCTGATATTTTTTCCTCCAGGACCGATGACATCCTTGATCCGGTCCGGATGAACCTCCACGACCCTGAGCTGTGGCGCATGTTCTGAGAGGTCCGTACGCGGCTGGGCCAGGACGTTGTCCATGTTCTCCAGGATATGCACCCTGGCCTCCCGGGCTTGGTGCAGGGCCTTTTTCAACACATCGGAGGTGATACCGGCGACCTTTATGTCCATCTGGATGGCTGTGATCCCGTCCCGGGTCCCGGCGACCTTGAAGTCCATATCCCCAAGGTGGTCTTCATCTCCCAGGATGTCGGTGAGAATGTAAAAGTCCTCCCCGTCCTGGATGAGGCCCATGGCTATGCCGGCCACCTGGGAGGAAATGGGCACACCTGCGTCCATGAGGGCCAAACTGCCGGCACAAACCGTGGCCATAGAGGACGAGCCGTTGCTCTCCATGACTTCGGCTACAATGCGCACTGTGAATGGGAATTCATCCGGGTCGGGCAGGACTGGGTGCATGGCCCTTTCGGCCAAAGCGCCGTGGCCGATTTCCCGCCTGGAAGGACCACGGGGCATCTTGACCTCTCCCACGCAATAGGGGGGGAAGTTGTAGTGGAGCATGAATCGCTTGCTGACTTCCCCGGACAAGGTCTCTACATGCTGCTCATCCTGAGATCCACCCAGAGTGACTGTGCCCAAAACCTTTGTCTCCCCGCGGGCAAAGATGGAAGAGCCATGCACCCGAGGCAGGACACCGACTTCAATGCCCAGATCACGAACGGTTTTGAGATCCCGACCGTCGATGCGGGTTCCATTATCCTTGATCATCCCGCGGACCAGCTCTCCTTCCAGGCCTTTGAGAATACCGGAAACTTTTTTCAGTCGTTCCGGTTCTTCCGAATAGCGTTCTTGCAAGGTTTTGATCACTTCGTCCTTGACTGTCTTGACTTTTTCGTTGCGCTCGACCTTGCCTGGAACGCTGAGGGCAGACTGGAGTTTGGATGCAGCCAATTCCTGGATGGCGGCTTCAAGATCTAGGTCAGCCTCCTGTTCCAGGACCGGTAACTTGGGTACGCCCACCTGGTTACGTAGTTCCTCTTGCATTTTGAGCAAGGGCTGAATCTGTTCGTGACCCCAGGCAATAGCTTCAGCAATCAGGTCTTCGGAAGCAAAATCGGCACCGCCTTCAACCATGACCACTGCGTCCCTTGATGCAGCCAGGATGAGGTTGATCTGGCTGAATTCGATTTCAGCCAGGCTGGGATTGAGCACAAATTCATTGTCCACAAACCCGACTCTGGCTCCGGCTATCGGGCCGTTGAAGGGGATTTTGGAGATGTGCATGGCCGCAGAGGCCCCGGTAATGGCCAGAACATCCGGATCGAACTTGGGATCAGCGGACAGGACAGTAGCCATGATCTGGACTTCCTGGCGGAAGCCCTCAGGAAACAAGGGCCGGACAGGGCGGTCAATGAGCCGGGAAACAAGGGTCTCCCGTTCGCTGGGCCGTCCGATTTCCCGGCGGAAATAGCTGCCGGGGATATTACCCGAGGCATAGGACATTTCCTGATACTCGACAATTAAGGGCATGAAATCGAGTTCCCGGTCCGAGGCCTGGGTCACCGCAGTAACCAGGATCACGGTATCACCGCATTGAATCCACGTGCTGCCGTGGGCCTGGTTGGCCAGCCTCCCAGTTTCAATAACAAAGGGTTCGTTGTTGATCTGGGTGGTCAGGCGTGTCGGTTGAAAGGGGTTTCTCATATTCGTTTACTTCCTCCTTGCGAGGTTTTTCGTTTGTATTCCAGTCAGCTTTCTCATCATGCTTATCCTGATCATGGGTCTCTGGTTCTGCTCCATATGGTCTTGATATGCAGGAAATAGTTCTCTGTAGGATCATGGATGGAGTTTGCAGGAAGACACAGAAGATATGCGTGAGGATCAGAAAACACACATCCACTACGGGCCACAATCCCTTCGAAAGGCGGGCGGACTGACTGCTGGTCTGAAAAAAGCAGGGACTTTCATCAATGAAAGTCCCTGCCCGGTGTCTATTTGCGTAGATTGAGTCTGCCGATCAAGTCCCGATAGCGGTTTACGTCTTTATTGCGAAGGTAGTTCAACAGCTTGCGCCGTTGTCCAACCAGCTTGAGCAGACCGTTTCGGGAGTGGTAGTCGTGTTTGTGGTCTTTAAAGTGTTCTGTCAAGTAGCTGATGCGCTTGGTGAGCAGTGCAACCTGGACCTCTGGAGATCCGGTATCGTTCTCGTGCTGCTTGAATTCTTCAATGATGTTCTTTTTGTCCTCGACTGTCAGAGCCACAGCATCCTCCTTTACCGATGGTTTTTAGGGTGTTCTTTGTGATGCGGCTGTCTCACTGCTTGGCCCACAGACCTCTGAGTACCGCCCAGTACATGCCTGTCTGATGGGATTGCGTTTCAACCAGGGCCAATGCATTGCCCTGCGGCGACAGGAGCAGAGCCTTTTGCCCTGGTTGCGTCGGCGTCCAGTCAGGAAGCTCTTCCACTGCTATCCATGCACCGTTTTGGATCTGCTCTGCCTGAATTTTGCTTGTACGCAGCTTGGGCCACGCGGGCAGGCTTTCTTCCAACGGGATGATTTTGTCTGCAAAACCATCTGGATCGGCAAGCACTTGCTCCAGCGAATGGGCTTGCTGCATGGTAAACGGTGCTGATTCTTCCCGGATCAGACTGGTGAGTACAGCCCCACACCCAAGCCGTTTCCCCAGGCTGTGGGCCAGGGAACGGACATAGGTGCCTACGGAGCAATGAATACGAAAGTTCACTCGGGGCAATTCTACGTGCAAGACCTGGACTTGGTCAATAGTCACCGGCTTGGTTTTTACCGGCACATCCCGGCCGGAGCGGGCCAGGGAATACAGGGTCTTTCCTTGATGTTTGGCAGCGGAATAGGGGGGGACTATTTGTTCATCAAGCATGCTCCAATGCATGATTTCCCGCTGGACCTGTTCTGCGCAGATGTGTTTCCAGGAAGCGGTACGGGTCACTGTGCCCTGGATGTCATATGTATCGGTTTCCCGGCCCAGTTCCAGGGCTCCTTGGTATGTCTTACCTCCCTGGCTCAGATAGGATGCAAGCTTGGTTGCTTGCCCCAAAAGGACCACCAACACACCGGTGGCCATTGGATCCAGGGTCCCGGCATGACCTATCTTTGGTTGCTTGAGCTGGCGTTTGATCTTTTGGATACATGCCGACGAGGTTGGGCCGTTGGGTTTGTCCAGGACCAGAACGCCGTGGTGTTGCGATGGCTGTTGGGGTTTCATAACTTCATATACATTCTGGATTACCAAGCAGCGCAGGCCCCAAGGATATGCTCAGCTTATGTCTTCGCATCTCGATGATTGGTCAAATATGAGGTAATCGTCTGGACGACGAGCTCTTCTGCCTGAGCAATATTTGTATTGATGTGTCCGCCGGCGGCATTGGGATGGCCTCCGCCTCCAAGTTGAGCGGCCACGGCCTGAACGTTCACTTCACCCCAGGTGCGCATACTGAATTTGACCCCGTTTTTCACTTTCCGCAGACTGACAGCGACGATGACTCCTCGAAGCCGACGTACGTACTCGACCAATCCTTCACAGTCTTCCTGAACGGCTCCTGTTTGGTCCAACATTTCTTCAGTGGCCCGGATGATGCCGATTTTTCCATTGGCACGCAGGGAAACGTTCTGCATGGCCATCCCATGCAGACAAAGCTTTTGCAGAGACCACTGCCGCTGCATTTTGGCCTGAAAATCATCCTGATTCAAACCGTTGGCCAGTATTTCAGCAATCACATCCAGTGTTTGGGGGGTCGTGTTGCTGAACGTCAGAGAGCCAGTGTCAGCCATGATGGCCAGATACAACCCCTCAGCCAGCGGGCCCTTGATGGGCATTTCAAGGCTGCGGGCTGCCATGGCGATCATTTCGCCTACTGAGGAACGCCCAGGGTCAACCCAGTTGAGGGTCCCAAATAAGGAATTTCCAGTGTGGTGATCAATGTTTATCAGTTCATGACCTTTGAGCCTGGCAGCCATATCTATGCCCAGCCGATCCAGGTCTGCACAGTCCAGAACGACGATACATTGTTCAAAGTTTGTGGGAAGATGGGAAACAACGGGCCAGGGCAGGTTCAGCCAGGAAAAGCGAACCGGCAGTCCTTCAAACAAGAGGATATGTCCGGTTTTGCCCAACCGGACCAGGAGGTTGGCCAGTCCAGACAGGGAACCTACGGCATCTCCGTCTGGATTGGCATGGGCTGTCAAAAGAAAGTGTTCAAAGCGTTGCCACTGATCACATATCTGCAATAGGGGGCTCATGTATGGTCTCTTCCAAAAAACTGTCCCAGACAAAGCGGAGCTCCGGTACATGGCGCAGTTTGATCCGTTTGCCAAGCATGGTCCGCATATAACCCCGGGCAGCGTCCAGTCCTTGTTGGACAGCAGCATGTTGGTCCGGGCCCCTGCCATGGGTGTACAGGACCTCAGCCACAGTCAGATCGGTATTTAAGCGCAAACCACTGACAGTGACCAGCTCCAGACGCGGATCCTGAATTTTCTGAACCAGAATGCGTCCTAATTCATGCATGATCAATTCTTCCAGCCGGACAGCCCGGCGTGAATGTGCCTTGCGCATAACATCTCCTCTACTAGCCGGAAAAAATCTCGGTGCTGTAGTGCACGATTTCTTCCGAGGTGGCGGCTTCGACCATAGAATAGGCCTTTTGGAGTTGAGAATCCACTCGTTTGGCCTCATTAGCCACAGTGATCACGGCCAGGATAAGCACTTCAGTGCTGTCCTGGCCATCCACTTCAGCAACGGCCACATTAAACTTATTACGCAATTTGCGCTTTAAGCTGGCAGCTATGCTCCGCTTGGCCTTGATCGAAGTCAGACCATGAAGCCGAAATTCCACTGTCAGGACGCCAATATGCATACAGATGAGAGTCGGCCAACTCTGGGCTATTCCAAGGTGGCTTTTTCCTGAAATTCAGAAAAGGCCTCGATAATGTCCCCAACCTTGATATCGTTGAAGTTCTCCAAACCCACGCCGCATTCGTAGTCTTTGGTTACTTCCTTGATGTCATCCTTGAACCGTTTCAATGAACTCAGTTTGCCGGTGTAGGTGACTACGCCGTCCCGGAGGAGACGGATGCCGGCATTGCGTTGCAACTTGCCGTCCAGGACAAAGCATCCGGCCACAGTGCCTACCTTGGGTACTGTAAAGATATCCCGGACCTCGGCTTGACCCAAGTATTCCTCTCTGATCACCGGGGCCAGCATTCCTGCCATGGCCTCTTTGATCTCATTCACCAGATGGTAAATGACGTTGTAAAAACGGATATCTACGTTTTCCTGCTCGGCCAGGTCCTTGACCTTTGCCGTGGGCCGGACGTTGAAGCCGATAATCACTGCAGCCGAGGCTGAGGCCAGCTTGATATCCGATTCGGTAATAGCGCCTATGCCGCCATGAATGATATTCACTTGAACTTCAGTGGTGGCCAGCTTTTGCAACGATTCAGTTATTGCCTCTAAAGATCCCTGCACATCAGCTTTGAGTATAAGATTCAGGTTCTTTATTTCCTCTTCTGCCTTGGCAGCAAAGAAACTTTCCAGGGTGACCTTGGTCTCCTTGGCCAATTCCCGTTCTCGGTGTTTGGCCTGCCGGGTGTCAGCTATTCGCTTGGCCACCTTGTCGTTTTCCACGACCACAAATTCGTCTCCGGCATTGGGCACGCCTTCAAAGCCTTGGACTTCGACCGGCAAGGACGGGCCTGCAGCATTGATCTTTTGGCCCATGTCGTTAAACAAAGCCCGGACCCGTCCGGAAAACAGGCCGCAGACAAAGGGGTCAGATGTATGCAGGGTACCCTCTTGAATAAGGACTGTTCCCACCGGGCCACGCCCCTTATCCAGCTTGGCCTCGATGATATGCCCCCGGGCCCTCTTATCAGGGTTGGCCTGGAGCTCGAGGACCTCGGTCTGCAAAAGGACCATTTCCAGGAGTTCGTTCAGCCCGATACGCTGTTTGGCTGAAATATAGGCATAGATAGTATCGCCACCCCATTCTTCGGGAATAAGTCCAAGTTCGGCCAGTTCCCTTTTTACCCTGTCCGGGTCGGCATTCTCCTTGTCGATCTTGTTCACGGCTACAATAATGGGCACTTGGGCTGCCTTGGCGTGATTGACCGCTTCTTTCGTCTGATCCATGACCCCGTCATCGGCAGCCACGATGAGAATGACCACGTCTGTTACCTGGGCCCCGCGGGAGCGCATTTCGGTGAATGCCTCGTGGCCTGGAGTGTCCAAAAAGACCAGGGTCCCACCCTCAGTCTGGACGTGATAGGCCCCGATATGCTGGGTAATACCACCGGCTTCGGTGTCCATGATATGCGATTTTCGAATGGCATCCAAAAGGGATGTTTTGCCGTGGTCCACGTGACCCATGATGGTCACCACCGGAGGGCGATACTGCAACTCATCCGGTTTGTCTTCCTTTTGGGGCAGGACATACGCTTCTTCCGAAAAGCCGACTTTTTCCACTTCGTATCCGAATTCCGAGGCCACCAGGGTGGCGGTGTCCACATCCAGGGACTGGTTGATAGTGGTCATAACCCCAAGGTTGAACAGGGTTTTGATAATATCCTGGGCCTTGACACCCATTTCCTGAGCCAGATCTGCAACCCGAATGGCTTCTTCCATGCGGATCTTGCGTTTGGCCGCCTTCAGAGGCTGGGTGGTATGCACCGGGCCGGAAGGCTTGGGTCCTTTTTTGGCCTGTGGGGTGGGCCTTTTCCGTTTTCCCTTGCCTCTGGGCGGCTTTTCCGGAGCTTCGGCTTGCTTTATGACACTTTTGCTTGGCTTGGTCGCTTCTTGATCGTAAAGTCCGGAGACATCTACTGTCCGTTTATCTTTTTTCTTCTTTTTGCCCTGAGCCTCTGTTCCTTCTGGCTCAGCATCAGCAGTCTTGGCGATTGGCGCAGGGGCTTCCGGCTCGACTGGCGTTTCAGGGCGGGAGATGACAGTAACCTGGGGAGGTGCGACCTCTTTTTTCTTTTTCCGGCCTCTTTTCTTTCTGGTCGATTTTGGTCTGGATTGTTTTTCGCCGGTCTGTTCGCCTTCAGCCCCAGTCGCCTCGCTGGAAGCGGATTTTTCCTCTTCTGGCTCGTGCGCAAAAGTCTCTGGCTCAGATTTTTCTTCGTCGCTGCCAGGGGGGGCATGAGCAGATTCGGTGCCTTTTGCTTCCAACTTATCCGAGGTATCGGCAACTGGCTGCGAAGAGGCGACCGCATGGGCTGGAGGCTGTGCTTCACCAGGGGGAATCGATTCCAGCTCACCTTCGGGCTGAGGGATATCCGATTCCTGAAGAGGAGGTTCTTCCTCTTCGGTTGACCGTGCTTTCTCCTGGGATATTGTTTCTGGCTCATGATCCAGCGGCCCGGAAGTCTCTTCCTGGTTTTTCTTGCGCTGCCCCCGCCTGCGGCGGACAATTATCCCGGAGGAAGTCACTGTATCCTGAGAGGCATGATCCCCTGATTGATGTTTAACTTTTGCTCTGATACTCTCGACCTGCTCATCGCTTAAGCCGCTCATATGACTTTTGACCGGGATATTTTCTTCCCGGAGGATATGCAGCAGCTCTTTGTTGGATAAGCCGAGTTCGGCTGAGAGTTCTCGTACTCGCATTTTGGTGTTCATGACTCCCCCCTACACTTCTTCTGCCACCCTTTGTGACGGGCCAGGGCTCTTTGACATCCAGTGTCGGAACAGACGTAAAAACCACGTCCGGGCTGGATTTGTTGCGGATCAATCGTCAGCGTCGCCCGTCCCTGGTCGTCGCGCTGACATACGTATCGATAAAGGCGATGCTTGGGCCGGCGTGCACGGCAGATGCAACACATACGGACCGGAATATGCCGGGTTCTTGCTCGCGGCGAATACGCAGTTGCTGGGAGCGAGTTGTCTGGGTTATCGCAGATCATAGATTGCCTTCAAAGTCGTCGCCGGCTGTCTGGTTTTGATCTTGTGCAGGCTGTGATGCCTCCTGTAGGTTCTGGTCCTGATTTCCGGCGGAGATGCTTTGGGATTCCTCTTTTGGAGAGGAATCTCTGCTCAGGAGGTTGACGGCTGAACGTACATCGCTCAGCTTTTGCTCATTCATTCCATCAAGTTGCAAAAGATCCTGGTCTGAAGCTGACTGCAGCGCATCAAGGCTGGTCAAGCCGGCAGCATAAAACTGGTCGATTGAGATTCCGGCCACACTGGCCACATGCTCGATTTCCTGGCGATGGGTATAGAGTTCGCCATATCTGCTCTCAGTGACAATGTCGATTTTCCATCCCAGGAGCTTGCTGGCCAGCTTGACGTTCTGACCCTTGCGCCCAATGGCCAGATGGTGTTGGCTGTCGGGTACCACCACTTCCAGGGTTTTATCTTCTTCATCTACAGTGATGCTGGAAATACGGGCCGGAGAAAGGGCGTTCACCGCATAGGTGGTGATATCCGGACTCCAGAGGACGATATCCACCCGTTCACCCTTAAATTCCTGCACGATCTTATTGATCCGGGATCCGCGCACACCAACACATGCCCCGACCGGGTCGACATCCCGATCCCGGGAAAGAAGAGCGATCTTGGCTCGAAAGCCCGGGTCCCGGGCGATGCCCATAATTTTGATCGTCCCGTCGCTGATTTCCGGGACTTCAATACGAAACAGGGCGGCCATGAAGTCCGGATGGGAGCGGGAGAGGATGATCTGTGGGCCTTTGCCTTCTTTTTTGACGTCAACGATAAATCCTTGAATCCGGTCTCCCCGCCGGTAATGTTCTTTGGGTATCTGCTCTTCTTTGGGCAAAACGGCTTCGGTTCGACCAAGATTGATAATCCAGCCGGAACGATCCCGGCGTTGGATTGTGCCGCTGATGATTTCGCCCTTGCGCTCTATAAATTCTTCGTAAATTATTTCCTGTTCCGCATCCCGCATGCGCTGGATGATGACCTGTTTGGCCGATTGGGCGGCGATACGTCCAAGGTTTTCAACATGCAGCCGAAAGCCTAATTCATCCTCAATCTCGACATTTGGGTCTACTTTTTGGGCCTCTTCCAGGCTGATTTCTGTGTCCGGATCGTCGATTTCTTCGGAAACAATCTTGAACTGATAGACTTCGACGTCACCGGTTTCCTCATTGAAATTGACTTCAATGTCCAATTTGTTGTTGAATTTTTTGTTCACAGCTGAGCGGACAGCCTCTTCCAAGGTGTCGATGAGCACATCGCGATCAATGCGGCGCTCTTTACTGATATGATCGATGGATTTTTTCAGTTCCAAACTCATGGGCGGATCTCCGGGCTCTGGCCCTTCAGGCAGTGATGGTTACCAATCACTGTCCGGTATATACGAGATGAATTTTGTGTATTTGCTCCCAGCCCAGAACCACAGTCTGAGTTTCGCTTTGCAGGGTCAATTCGTTGTCCGCTGCGTGCACGAGGGTGCCTTTCCATTTCTTGCTCCCGTGGATCGGCGTCTTCAGGGTGACGGCCATCGGGTGCCCGATATAGTCTGCCAGCTGATGAAAAGAGAAAAAGGGTCGTTCCAAGCCAGGGGATGAAACCTCCAGGACATACGATCCTGGGATGGGATCCTCTATATCGAGCAGCATACTGATGTGCCGACTGACTTCTGCGCACTGCTCGATGGTCACTCCCTGCTTTGAGTCCAAAAAAACCCGAACTTTTCCCCCTTTGGGAGAGGAAGGGACTTCGATACCCCAAAGGGTGAGCCCCAGAGTAGATACGATGGGTTCGATAAGGCTGACAAGACGATCGTGTTGATTCATTGAACTCTAATCAAAAAAAAAGTGGACCTCAATGGCCCACTCCTTGGATATACATTCGTGCAAAAAGGAGTGGAGCGGGTGACGGGGATCGAACCCGCGACACCAAGCTTGGGAAGCT
>CAYZLB010000085.1:4430-10602 GCA_964479235.1 uncultured Desulfohalobiaceae bacterium | reverse complement strand
GGCGGTTCAAATTTTCTTGTTTTTTATGGCAGAAATTTACAGATAAGGCACTAATGGTGTCTTTTCGGCAAACCTACGTGAAAAGCTTGAGGGCCTGAGGTACTATCGGTTGCCATAATACCAATAGGAGGACAACCGATGCCCCAGCAATCAGCCCCAGCCAGCCCTTGAAGAAGTCAAGCGACAGTTCGAGCACTGGCGGGTGACCAAATCTACACCGTAGATTTACCTAACTCCTGTCCAACCCATGGGGGAAAGCTCAGTTATCACGCCCCACTTGTGAAATTCGCAGGCTTTTGTCCAGAATACGTTGCAATTGCGGCATCTGCGGCAATAGGGCATCTGCCGGCCGCAGCAATAGCAGATCTGATTTTTGGTGTCCCGCCATTTATTTCGATATCGTGATGTGCTATTTTTCTTTTCGGTCATCGGTTCGCTCCTGGCGCATAGTGATCGGCGGGTTTTATTGTATCCAAAAAGTTTGCGGAGGTGAATGCACATGAAGACGACGCAACTGGGTAGGACCGGGCTTGAGGTCTCTGAACTGGGGTTCGGCGGAATTCCCATTCTCCGCCTTGAGTCCGGACAGGCGGAGAGGATTCTGGGCAAGGCTTTCGACTTGGGAATCACCTTGTACGACACGGCTCATCTGTACGGAGACAGCGAGGGGAAAATCGGGAGAGCCCTGCACGGGGTTCGGGACCAGGTGGTTCTGGCCTCCAAGACCATGAAACGAGATGCGGCCGGGGCTGCCGAACAACTGCACAACAGCCTGCGGGAATTGCAGACCGAGTGGATCGACGTGTTTCAATGCCACCAGGTGTCTGCCGAGAGTGAATGGAAAGAGATCAGCGGGCCCTCCGGAGCCCTGGAGGCCTTGTCCAAGGCCAGGGACAAGGGGCAGGTGCGCTTTTTGGGGGTCAGTTCCCACAGCCAGGAGATGGCTGTCAAGCTGGTCCAGACCGGCATGTTCGATACAGTGCAGTTTCCGTTCAACATCATTGAAAACGAGCCCCGGGAGGCCCTTTTCCCGGCTGCCAGGGACAGAGGCATGGGCATCCTGGCCATGAAACCCTTTGCCGGCGGGGTGATCGACGATGCCCGGCTGGCCTTCGCCTTCCTCCGGCAGGAGCCCGGGATCATTCCCATCCCGGGGTTCGACTCCGAGGCCGCGGTGGAGGAAGTGGTCGGGCTCTTTGAGCGGGACAACGAGGTCACGAACGATGACCTGCGGCAGATGGAGGAGTTACGCAACCGGCTCGGGAACCGTTTTTGCCGCCGCTGCGAATACTGCCTGCCCTGTCCGAACGGGGTGGCTATTCCAACGGCCATGGGCTATCCGATCCTGGTCTCCAGGATGTCGCCCCCCACCGCGACCGCCTTTGCGGCCAAGGCCATGGAGACGGTGCCCTTGTGCGCCGATTGCGAGGAATGCCTGGAGAAGTGTCCGTACAATCTGCCCATCCCGGATATGATCAAGGAGCATTACGCACAGTATGAGCGGGACCGGAAAAACAGCGGGCAATAGATACACAACTGATGAAATGCTTCCATAACATTCCTGGGTGAGGATGCCCGTTGTGGATATCGTGAACACAATTGTCCCCATCTTCGTGGTCATCCTCACCGGGACCATTTTGCGCAGGCTCAATTTCCTACCTCCCTCTATCTTGTGGCCCCCTTATATCATGTGATCAGTCGAACAGCTCTGGACGGATACCCGCTTGGCGAGCAGGAAAAAAGCCTTCTCTTGGCCACGATCAAAAAGCTCTCAAGCGTTTATTTCTGCGAGGTTTTGGGATTCTGCCTGATGGGAAATCACTTCCATCTCTTGGTCACCATGCGACCGGAGGACGAGGTATCGGATGAACCTTCATCCTATCGTATTGATTTTATTCTTATAACTGTGAAACTTGAACCTTGAACCCCCAAGTTGACAATGGGGTCCACCTCAGCCCTAGCAGGCAAGGGGCCTCAAAAAGCTACGCTAGAACGGTTCACCCTTTGGCCTGAATGCAGCAGCCGGATTTCCCGGAGGTCTCCTTGTCCTTACCGTCCAGTCCAGACATTTCCTGATATAAGGCCTGGGCAATGCCCAGATCGTTTTTTTCGGCCAACGCTTTGGCTGTTTCCGCATCCATAAATTCTTCAAACCATTTTTGCCCATTACTGCGCTCAATCAGACCGCCCTCAGGAATCGTCTTCCGCATGCTTTGCAACATGGACTGGACAAAAAAGGCCTCGAATTGTTCACATACTTCTCGAAGTCCTTTTTGATATTCTTCATGCGAGCGCTCTATGACCGGTACATGTATCCTGGGGTCTACAGCTAGTGGCATCGTATTTCTCCTTACTGCTCCGCGTGCCTCTGAAGCCGCAGGCACGTTTGGGCTAACGAACTATGAAAAGCAATTTCGATTCCGATCCCGATTTGGATATCCCAAAATCAAAGCTCAGATACCAAAAAGCGCATTGTCATACAAATATGTGGTCCGTTACATAATGACCAGCTCGGCATGCAGGGCACCGGCCTTTTTGAGGGCCTGCAAAATGGAAATCATGTCTCTGGGGGTGGCCCCAATAGTATTGAGCCCTGCCGCCAGGTCACTCACGTCGACTCCCTGCTGGAGGACAACCATCTGGGCTTCTTCTTCTTTAACCCCTATTTGGGTCCGGGGAACTGTCACTGTTCTGCCCATAGAAAAAGGTGCGGGCTGGGAAACCTGTGGTCGTTCCTGGATCTGCAGTTTTAAGTTTCCGTGGGCCACTGCCACTTCATCCACTTGCACTTGGCCGCCCATAACGATAGTTCCGGTTCGTTCATTGACCACCACTCGGGCTGTTGCTCCTGGACGGACCTCCACTTGTTCCACCTCGGCGATAAACTGGATCGTGTTCTGGGCGAATTCTTCCGGAATCCGGACCTGGAAGCCGCCGCTGTCCCTGGCAGTGGCAGTATCCTGGCCGAACCTGGCATTTAAGGCCTTGATGATGCGGGAGACTGTGGTAAAGTCCTGCTCCCCAAGCCTGTAGGAGAGTTGTCCAGTCGAAGGCAGGGAGAAATTGACTTCCCGTTCGACTATCGCTCCGCCCGGAATGCGGCCAACCGTAGGGTGGTTCTGTTGCACCTGGGCTGCCTGACCGCCCATGGAGAAGCCACCGACAAGAACAGGCCCCTGAGCCACTGCGTATACATTTCCACTGGGTCCGCTCAGGGGGGTTTGAATAAGAGTGCCCCCGCTCAGGCTTTCTGCATCACCCAGGGAGGATACAGTCACATCCACTGTATCTCCAGGTTTGGAAAAAGACGGAAGATCTGCGGTAACCATGACTGCGGCCACATTTTCCATTTCAATCTCATCCCGCTCGGTTGTTATCTGCAGCCGTTCCAGCATGTTGGCCAGGGTCTGGCTGGTAAATCCATTGTCATCGCTGTCTCCGGTATCGTTGAGTCCGGCAACCAGTCCGTAGCCTATGAGCTGGTTGGCCCGAACACCTTGCAGATCGGCCAATTCCTTGATCCGGGCTGAATACAAATTCTCCGGGACAATGCTGAGCACACAGAAGATCAGACACACAACTGCGAGTTTACGAACCATTTTTGTCCTCTTTTGCATGATTCCTCAATATTCGAGGGGCCTCTCCTGCTGACTAATTAACCTTCATCTGTCGTTCCCTTTTCTTCGTCCCCCCTTGAGGGCAGTCCTTTATCCACACGTGACACCCAGTTACATACGGCTTTGCCGTAGACCTTTGGTCTATGTAACCAGGTAAACCGATGGATAAGGTATTGGTCATCGTTCAACCACCCCTTTATCCCCTCCTTCGCAAGGAGGGGCAGGGGTGGTTGGGATGGTGAATCTGATACCTTATTGGAAATGACAAGGCACTAAAAAGGCCATGCATTGTCCATGATCCGCATGAACCACCCCGGTTCCTGTTTGTCGCTCAGCGGCCCTTGGCCGGTATAGATTATTTCCGCATCCAAAACATGCCTGGAATCGACCATATTCCTGCCGTCTATATCATCTGGTCTGACCACCCCGGAAAGGCCGATATACTGCTCTTCATTGTTCACCACCACCCGCTTCCGTCCCTGGATGCGCAGATTGCCGTTGGGCAGGGCGGATACAACCTGGGTGGTGATGGTTGCGGAAAGATTTTCCGACCGAGAAGTAGACCCGCTGCCTTCAAAGTTGTGGCTTGTTTCGGCACCAAGGAGATTGTCCAGGTTCAAGGCGTCAGTCACGGTCTGGGAGCCTTCAAGACCGAAAAAACTGGGCAGGGAAGCGGACATTGAGGAACTTCGATCAGTACTTGTATCGGCTTCCCTACTGGCCCTGGCCTGTTCGTAAATGGCTACGGTGACAATGTCTCCAGGCCGCGAGGCCTTGTTGTCCGCATACAGGGAGCTCTGAAAAGACGGCCATAATGATCCGGGCGATGCGCTACGAGAGGAGCCTTTGTCAGAATAGGTATCTTCCGGCAATTCATATTCAGGTCCCCATACCGGCTTTTTGGCAGAGCATCCCAGGATACAAAGGCTCAGGCAAAACAGGATAAGCCAGCGCATTAAAACGTTACCTCAACCGTATCTTTGGCCACCACCCGGCCGTATACTTCCTGCCCTGAACTGGTGTTTTGTACACATATCCGATCCATTTTCGCCCCGTCTTCCTGGGCGATGCCTGCAGCGGAAATGAGCATTTTCCCTTTCCGCAGGATCAAGGTGACCGGTTTTCTGCGCCGGACAAGATATGGCCTGGCAATATCCTGGTTTTCAATAATGGTACCGGATCGAAGCGAACTCTGCATCCTTTTTCCAACGACGTTGCTGATTTCAAAAATCGGGTCTAACCGCCCGGAGAGTTCTCTATCCTGGAGTTCCACGTCGTTCGCCCCAATGATCTGGTCCCGTGGGACATCTCGGCTGGCCGTGACCACCCGGGCTCTGACTCGAACCTCACCTCTGACTTGCGTTGTACGCAACAGCCTGTTATTCCAATGAAAATCCAAAGAGAAACGGCGACTTGAGAGCAGGATCTCTCGTGATGGACGCACTGTGCATTCCCAATCCGGAACTTGAAGGACAAAAGGTTCTGGGAACTTGCGGGGCAGAAATTCAATCGAGGATACAGCAGGATGATCAAAATACTGTTCCAAATATCGTTGGACTTGCTCCAGCATGATCTGTTCACTTATAAGAGTGCCCCCGGCCCGACGGACGAGGACGGTATCTTCGCCACGAAAGGAGACGTTTTTGGTCTCCCCGAGTTTCTGCTGAATATAGGCTTGGAGAGTGCTGGACCGGTATTCTTGAACAGACCGGTTATCTCGCATATTAAATAAAAGCACATCTGCATACTGCTTTGCTGCATCTGCTGGCGAGAGAAAGGCCACATCCCCGAGACAAACAGCTGAATCCTCAATTTGGGTTGAGGATTTGAACTCAACATTCAGGCCGAATACAGCCGGGGCCGTAAAACCTAAGAAGATGAAAGCCAAAAGCAGAGGAACAAGGTAGCGCATAGACATATTAAATCAGGCGGCTCGTAGCCTGCAGCATTTCATCGGCCGTGGTGATGGCTTTGGAGTTGATCTCATAAGCCCGCTGGGCGGAGATCATATTCACCATTTCCCGCATGACGCTTACATTGGAATCTTCCAAATAGTGCTGGGCCAGGGTTCCAAATCCGTCTTCACCGGGAATGCCTTGAATGGGTTGGCCCGAGGTGGGGGTTTCCAGGTGCAGGTTCTGGCCGATGCTTTTCAGTCCGGCAGGATTGCTGAACCGGACCAGCTCGATGTCCCCAATTTCCTGCCCCTCGGTCTCGCCGTCCAGAAAAGCCATGACCGTCCCGTCCTTGCCAATGCTGACCTGAGTGGCATCTTCCGGAATGGTTATTTCCGGATCCAGGGGATATCCGTCAGATGTCACTATTCTCCCCTCGCTGTCCTTCTTGAAGGCTCCGGCCCGGGTATAGGCCAATTCACCGTCAGGGGTGGTGATCTGAAAAAAACCAGGTCCTTCAATAGCTATATCCAATTCATTTCCGGTCTGGACGATATCACCTATGGTATGGACTTTGTAAACCGCTGCTGTCCGAACTCCACGTCCGACCTGGATGCCGGTGGGCACATCGTTGTCTGCTGTGGATGCGCTGCCAACAGT
>CAYZLB010000085.1:0-4330 GCA_964479235.1 uncultured Desulfohalobiaceae bacterium | reverse complement strand
CCGCTGATAGAATTGATAATTGCGGTTTTCGCCAATGAGCTGAGTGGTGATCCAGATGGGGCTTACGTTCGAGGCTTCCAGGTGCGCCTGGTGTATTTCAGGCTGCTCTATGACTTCTTCCTGATCAGGATCCTCGATAGTCCACATGCTGTCCCCGTGTTTTTGCAGTGCATTGAGGTCTGCAAAGGTATAAAGATCGATTTGTCCCAGCTGCTGGCCATTGGCCCCCATAACCGTGCCATCCGGCTCGATGCTCACTTGCTGATCCGGCACATTGATCGGACCGTCTTCACCTACCAGCTGCTGCCCGGACCGGGTGACAACGGCCCCGTCCGGCATCCGGGAAAATCCACCATACCGGGTGTAATAAAAACCGTCTTCCCCGGCTACCTTGAAGAAGCCTTCGCCCTGGATTGCCAGATCAAGCCTGCGGCCGGTGTGCTCTATTCTGCCTTGGGAGAAGTCGGTCTCCGTGTTTTCCATCGAAGCATAGTTTACGCCGGATGCGATTCCGTTTTGGATTGTATTGTTCAGGATGGATTGGAAATAGCATCGGTCCTGCTTGAATCCCGGCGTGCTGACATTGGCCAGGTTGTTGCTGAGCACTTCCAGATGGTTGTCAACAGTCACCGCCCCTGAAAGCGCACCATAAATCCCTGAGGGCATACCTTTGGACTCCAGTTGATAGGTGTATGCTTTGACCAAGAGTGTCTTGTCGTACCTGAAATGTGGCAAAGAACAAGGAATCCTGTCCTTTTTTTTGTTTTGCGACGTTATACATAAGGCAAGACATGAGATCGGTTGTACAAAAAATGCGGAACCACCAAAGCATTCGGTTCCGGATATTGTATCGTCATCCTATCCAAAACTCTTTAGTCTTCATATGGTTCTGGTCTGGAAAGCAAGGCCAGATTCATGAGCTGCTCAGCTTCATGATTCGAAATACCGATGCTCTTGGATATCTGGTGCAGGTCCATGCCGCTCTCGGCCATACTGACAGCCAGTCTGTAGCGCTCAGGAATTCCTTTCGTTACTTCCCTGTTTTCCAGTCGCTTGTTGATCTCAGCAGCATTCCAGTCAGGGGAGACAGGGGAGTCCTCCCCGCGCGTTGCCTCCAAATCGGCCAACCTGGACTCCAAGCCGTGCATCCGACCTTTCAGTCTGTCTTCCAGTTCTATGGAATTTTCGCACCAACTTCTGGACCTGAACCACAGGATCCCCAGGCCGGTGGCCAGAACGCAGTTCATGATCAACAAGAGAACAACCATCAAGATCATCGCATCAGCCTTTTCCGCTTTCAGAGGTTCCTTGTCGGCCTTCATGCATTGCCTGGTTATCCATTTTGGCCCTTAGTTTGGCCAAAGCCTGGCTGTGCAACTGGGATATGCGACCCTCGGTCAAGCTCATGACCTGGGATATCTCTTTTTGGGTCAGCCCTTCGTGATAATACAAAGCCACCACGGTTTGTTCTTTGGGGGAAAGTTCCCGCAGCTTTTTGGCCAGCTTGTCCACCATTTCTGAGTGCTGCAAAGCCTCTTCAGGGGTATTTCCCCGCTCGTCTTGGATGGTATCCAAAAAACTTTGACCGCTGTCTTGATCCATGATCTCGTTGAGGCTGACGCACCCCAGATAACTCACTTTTCCCAGCAGGTCCTGGTACTCGGAGAGAGATAGGCCAAGGGCCTGAGCAATTTCCCTTTCCTCCGGACTCCGCCCCAGTTTGATCTCCAGACTTCGTATTGTTTGGGTCAACTGCTGGTGCTTTTCCCGTAATGAGCGGGAAAACCAGTCCATGCGCCGCACTTCGTCGTAAATCGACCCCCTGATGCGGTGTTCAGCAAAGGTCTTAAACAAAAAGCCGCGCTCCGGATCGAATCGCTGGGCTGCGTTGTTCAGGCCCTCCATGGCCGCACTCATCAGGTCGTCCCGGCTCATAAAGGCTGGAACCTGAGGAGCCATACGTTCGACCCAGAAGTCGATCAGGTGCATGTGCTCGGTGACCAGTCGGTTCTGGTGCTCCGCACATGACTGTTTGTATGGGTCAAGGCTGGGATTCATGCCTTTTTCCAATCGCAAAGACGAAGCAATTTGGACCAGAAGAACTGGGGGGTGCCTTTCTGGTCCTCAATTCCTGAGACAGCCTGCAGCTTGTCTATGATCCGCAGGCATCCATCGCTCAGTTTGGACTTGGGGTACAGGTCCACAAAGGCCTTTTGCTTGCTCAATGCGTCATTCAACCGTTTTTCATACGGCAGCCAGCCTACAAAATCTACTGAAACTCCCAAAAAGCGATTGGCCACTGTAGTTATTTTATCATACACCTGAAGCGCTTCCTGTTCGTTTTTGGCTGTATTGACTATGAGATCAAACTTTTTTTCATGGTAACGCAGGGCTAGGACCTTAATCAAAGCATAAGCGTCGGTGATCGCGGTGAGTTGAGGGGTGGTCACCACCAGGATGGTCTGGGCCGCTGTGCTGAAATAGGTTACATTTTCGGAAATTCCCGCTCCGGTATCAACGAGAACTAGATCAAAGTCATTATTCAGACTGTCCAATTCCTCGATGAGCCGGATGTGGTCGGCCGGAATCAGATTGGTGTATCGCTGAACTCCAGAACCGGCCGGGAGGATGCTGATTCCGTGCGGTCCCTTGATCAGGATTTCCTTCAAGGAGCGTTTATGGGCAAAGAAATGGTTCAGGGTGTACCTGGGCGAGAGGCCGAAGACCACATCGATATTGGCCAGTCCAAGATCGGCGTCGATAATCAATGCTCTGGCTCCCCTTTTGGCCCAACTGACGGCCAGGTTGGAAACTAAAGAAGTTTTGCCCACACCTCCTTTCCCGCTGGAAACGGAAATGACCTTGGGGCTGCTGGCGGTAGTTTCCATCGTTCGTTCCGTCTGGGACCAGACACTCATTTCCCGCAGGGCCTGAGCCTGGTCACCCATTTCATGATCCGATTGTTTGATCATCATGAAACAAGTTCTCGTCTGGGTTGATGATTATCCTGGATATATGCTCCGGATCTGCGGGGCAAAAATCCTCCGGCACTTTTTGCCCGTTGGTCAGGTAGGTCAGAGGGCAACCGGTTTGATGCTGCATATTGACCAGTGAAGCGTATCGGCGAGTCTCGTCCAGTTTGGTGAAGACCAGACCGTCCAGCCCCAGGGGGGAAAAACGTTCGGCAATACCCAGCAGGTCTTCATCCCTGGTTGTGGCCGACAGGACCAGGTATTTGTCAAAACTTTGTCCAGAGCCCAAGAACTCCCTGAGCTCGTGCAGACTCTGTTCGTCGCGGGGATTGCGTCCGGCGGTGTCCACAAGGGTCAATTTGTTGACTCCATGCCGACGCAATACTGTATTTAGCTGTTCCGGGGTGGAGACCACCTCCAGGGGGATGTTCATGATCTGGGCATAGATCTGCAGTTGTTCGGCAGCGGCAACCCTGTAGTTGTCGATGGTTACCAGGAGAATGTCCCGACCATGGTTTTGCAGATAATGGGCGGCCAGTTTGGCCAGGGTGGTGGTCTTGCCCACGCCAGTGGGCCCCAGGAAGGCTATCCGCTTGCCTCGGTTTTTGGAAGAGACAAGTCCATTGCTCACCTGGACCCAATTGGCCAGATCATCTCTGCATTTGGCATCCAGGTCCGAGGCTGGATCTCCATTCCGGTCGGTCTGGGGGGCTGCGGATTGCTGAACAATGGCTTCCGCCGCTTTCCGGGAAATACCTTTGTCCATCAGCAAACGGACTTCAGGTTCTGCTCCCCGGGCAGAGTCCGGGCTTACCTCACCAGTTATGAAACCCGCATTTTCCGCGATCAGCCGGCGCAATGCGCGCATTTCATTGTGAAGGCTGCGAATGTCCGACTCCGAGACAACTGCCGAGGCATCCGCTGGTGCGGGATCTTCTTTTCCGTCCAAAGTTCCAAGACGCCCCTTTTGGTCGTAGGTGATTCCCAGACGTTGACTCAACCCGCTGACCTGGGTTTTCAGCTCTTGTCGGAATCCCGACTCCTGGTTTGATTGTTGTGTCTCTGTCGTGTCTTCTACGGCAGCCGTAACTTCCAGCTCCGGTGCACGCATAAAGCCAAAGCGTTGTTTACGCACCGTTCGGGTGGACAGGATGAGGGCATCCTGGCCGAATGTTTCCTTGACCTGCCGCAGGGCCTCTTTCATGTTCCCGGCCCGAAATATTTTAACTTGCATGGAGACCAACCGTTCCTACAGCGCGTACCTTAAGATCCGGGGCCACTTCCGCATGGGAAAGAACGGGCAGTCTGGGCATATATCGTTCCACCAGGCGGCGCATGTGCGGCCTGATGCCCGGGGG
>CAYZLB010000084.1:1360-10669 GCA_964479235.1 uncultured Desulfohalobiaceae bacterium | reverse complement strand
CCCACCAGAGTAAACCGGGAGGGATGGACAAAGGACACCCCTTCCCGCTCGATGCTGACCATGCCCATGGCCGCAGTATCCAGCAGCACGTCAACCACATGGTCGTCCAGGAGATTGACTTCGTCCACGTATAAAATTCCCCTGTGTGCAGCAGCCAGAAGGCCGGGTTCAATCTGCTTTTCGCCCTGATGAAGGGCGTGTTCCAGGTCCATGGAGCCCACCACCCTGTCCTCAGTGGCCCCCACCGGGAGCTCGACCACGGATATTTTTTTTCGTCGTGTCGGTGGAGTTATGCCCTGAAGGACCTGATCTTTGCAGGATGTGCGCGGGCAATTGTGGCAGACAGCAGTGCCGTCCCCTGGTCCTAGCTGAAAGGGACAATTCGCAATCACATCGATTTCAGGCAGGATGTCGGCCAGGGCTCGGACAGCCGTGGATTTGGCCGTGCCCTTCTCCCCCCGGATCAGGACCCCGGAGAGTGAGGGTTCGATGACGTTGAGAATAAGGGCCAGTTTCATCGTCTCCTGCCCCACAATGGCGGCAAGGGGATAGGTCGGATAGATGCTCATCGTCTGGTCTCCTGAGCGATATGGACAAGTGTTTGGGCTTTGAGGTCGTTGATTTGAAAATAGTGGGCCTGCATGGCCTGGGCCAGGTGCTGGGCCAAACCGAAGGTGACCAGGCCTTGACTTTCGGTATCAACCACGATGGAAGTGATCCGTTCATCTCCAGCCATACGGCCGGCCATCTGCAGGGCCTCCTGCATTGGCTTTTCCTGGCCAAGGGAGACATTGGTCTTACCATCGGTGATGATCAAAACAATGGGTTGCGTGGTGGGTTCACGCAGGAGCTGGGAACGAAGCAGGAGAAATGTTTTGGCCAGACCGGCGGACAGAGGGGTGCGTCCACCCACGGGCATGTTCTGTAAACAGGTTGCGGCCAATTCTATTGAGGAGGTGGGTGGAAGGTTGACCACAGCCTCCTCCCTGCGGAAGGAGATCATGCCCACCCGATCTCTCTTTTGATAGGCGTCCAGCAAAAGGGACATAACCGCTCCCTTAGAGGCAGCCATTCTCCCCTTGGCTCCCATGGAACCGCTGGCGTCCACCAGGAAGAGAAGGAAATTGCCGATCCTCTTTTCCCTGATTTTCCCCCGGATATCTGGAGGACGGACGGTAATGGCCAGGCCTTTGGGGTTGTTCCGGCGCAGTTGATGTGGAGCGGCCGCTCGCAGGGTAGCATCCAGGGCTACGTCCCAGTCGTCTTTGAGCTGGCTGCTTTTGACGTATCTTCCCTGCCTTTGAGCCACTCGAGTCCGGGAGCGGCGTCCCGATCCTCGACGGACAATGCGGTCCTTGGGCGCGGAAAGCCGCCTGACCTGAAAGGTTGGACCAACGTCAAAAGTCTGATCCTGTGAAGAGCCCTCCTGGTTACGGGAATCCTGGCCAGAGTCCTTCTCCTTGGAAGAGGATTGCTCCTGCTCGACTTTTTCTTCCAGCCCTTCGGCCTCCTCCTGTTGTCTCTGGTCATCCCGGCCATGATCCTGGTCCCGGCCCTGGCCTTCGGAGTATGAGTCCTGCGCCTGATCCTGGCTCTTCTCCGGTTCCTTCTCCTGCTCCCGAGGCGGAGGGGCTGCTTCCCGCTTGCGGTGGGTGAGGGCCAGGTGGGCCGCGTCAAGAATATCGTCCCAGGCTACCTCCTGCCGTGACCGGTAGGCGGCCAGGCCCCTGGCGGCCTGCTCGATGATCAGATCAGCCCGGTGCCCGGCCACGTTATTTTCCGTACACATCTGGCACACCTGATCTCTCTGGTCTTTGCGCATCCGGATCCTTGGAAGCCGCTCCCGGGCGGAGGCAATCCTGGATTCCACCCCCTGGTCCCGCTCGGCATAGCTGAGGACAGTGCCCCGCGGGTCGCAGTCATAGGCCTCCCTTTGGCGCATCAAGGCGACCCGTTTGTCTGGATCCATTTCTGAGGTCACGTCCACGCACAATCCGAAACGGTCCAAAAACTGGGGACGCAGCTCGCCTTCCTCCGGGTTCATGGTTCCCACCAGGAGAAAGGTGCAGGAATGGGCAAAGGAGATACCTTCCCGCTCAACGACATTGCGGCCTGAGGCCGCAGCGTCCAGGATAATATCCACGAGGTGGTCATCCAAGAGGTTCACTTCATCCACATATAGGATCCCGCGATGAGCGGCGGCCAGGAGTCCGGGCTGGAAGCTGCGGACACCGCTTTGCATGGTCTGGTTGAAGTCGATTCCTCCGGCAACGCGGTCTTCGGTGGCATTCAAGGGGAGGGTGACCACCGGCGGTCTGCGCTCCGCAACGACCATTGTCCCCTTACGATTGCGGCATTGAGGACACAAATCCATGGGCTGATCTGGATCGCAGGCAAAGGGACAGTCTCTGATCTGCCGATGGAAGGGCAGCAGCGCGGCCAGGGCCCGAACAGCGGTTGATTTCGCAGTTCCCTTTTCTCCCCGGATGAGCACCCCTCCCACGGATGGGTTAATGGCCCCGATAAGAAGGGCCCTCTTCAACAGATCCTGTCCAATGATTGCGGAAAAGGGATAGATTGGCGGACGGGTCATGGGTACCCTTTACGTGTCATTTTTAAGTTTATCCAGTATGGGCTGCATCTGCGCCTTCCATTCCTGGACCTCTTCCGCGGTCATCACTTCCACGGCTCCGCCCTGAAAGTCGCCTTGAACGTCTCCCATCCTGTCTTCAATACTGGCCTCTGCCTCCAGATAGGCTTCCTGCAACCCCTGGAGCACATCGGGATCCGGCTTCCATATGCCCCTGCTCTGAGCTTCCAGCAGACGACGCCCGATTTCTTCCAGGGCATATGGATTGACCTGTTCAAACCATGTCTTCATCTCTTTGTCCAGCATGAAGGTCTCAGCGATCTGATCAAAGATCCAATTGTCCACTTTGCCGGTGGTGGCCCCAAATCCATAGACCCGGCCGATGCGGCTGGACAGATCACCAGCCCCTTTATATCCGTGCTTTTGCATTCCCTGGATGTAGGTGGGATGCAGGAGCTTGGCCCGGACCACCCGGCGCATTTCGTCGGCAAAATCAGTCACCGTGACCATGGCCGGATCTCGGCTGTCTCCGTAATAGGTCTTTGGCGCTTTTCCGGAAAGCGTCTTGACTGTTGAGGTCATTCCCCCGTAATTACTGAAAAAAGCACAGCAACTGAGGAAATCGCTTTCATCCGAGATGTGTTTATCAAAGGTCACTTCCACCCGGCTCAGATTGTCCACCATCTCTTGGTGGGCCTGGACGCCGTAGTCTTCGCCGTCTCCGTAAGCGTATCCGTTCCAGAAGATGTACACATCGGACAGGTCGGATTCAGTCTTCCAGGCCGAGGCGTACACGGCCAGATCCACCCCTGACTTGTAGGTTCCTGGCTGGGCGCAGAAAATGCGGTAACTGAGCTTTCGAAACTGGTCCGGATCGTCCACAGCCAGATTCCTGGCTGCCGCCTGATCCAGAACGTGCTTGCGGACGGTGTTGACCTGCGGATCTTCCTGAAGCAAGGCCACAGTCTGAATGACCCGATCCAGGTATTTGACCGACTCGGGAAAGCAGTCCCGGGTGATGCCGGAAACCCGGATGTTCACATCCACCCGTGGCCGTCCCAGATCGGCAGCCGGAATGATCTCAAATCCATCTACTTGGCCGTTGCCCTTCCACTTGGGTCGCGTGCCCAAAAGATACATGATCTGGCATACCTGCTCCCCGTCTGCGCGCATGATATCCGAGGCCAGCCAGACCATACCAACGGATTGTGGGTAGCGGCCTTCCTCGTCCATGTGTCGTTTGAGCAGGGCCTCGGCCATCTGCACCCCGACGCGCCAGGCGGCCTTTGTGGGAATCCGGGTTGGATCTACATTATAGAAGTTTCGCCCTGTCGGGAGGATATCGAATCGGCCCCGAGAGAGGAATCCGGAAGGTCCGGGCGGAACATAGCCTCCGTCCACGGCTGAAAGCAGGGAACGTATCTCCTGTGAATCGTCCAGACGTCGGTCGATGTCCAGGACACGTTGGGCAAAGCGTTCCAAACGCTCCTGCACATCGGCCAGGGGCTGGCCGATGTGTAGGAGGTCCTCGGCTATGGAACCCAGCGCTTCTTTTTCGATCAGTCTGGCGATGACTTCAAGAGCGGTGCGGTCTGCGTCATATAAAAGCTCACCATAGGTCCGGCCGCTTCTGCCTCGTACGCCAGGTTCCTGGAGAGCCGCTTCCATGTCTTCACCCCAGAGGTCGAAGACCAGACGTCGAGTATTCAGCTCGTTCCCGCTGTCAAAGCGAAGAATGGTGTTGATCACCTCGGCCCTGTCCCGGTCCTGGGGTATGGAGCCAAAGACGTGCATGCCGGTCCTGGTCTGGCTGTTTTTGACCTTGGAGATGATCTCGTGACAGTTCTTGGCCAATTCCTGGAAGGAGGCCGGATCTCTGTCATGCAGTTCCTCGGCCAGGTGGTGCCGCTCCAGGGCCTCGCTGATCACGTGCTCAAGCTGATGGGCCCTGGCCGGGTCCAAATCCTTGGCCTGATGGTACTCATTGAGCAGTTCCTCCACCTCTTCCAGCCCGCCGTATGTATCGGCCGTGGTCATCACTGCCTGAAGATGATCGGCGAGCACGGCATAGCTCCTGCGCTTGGCAACAACTCCCTCTGCCGGGTTGTCCGCATTGTAAATGTACAGGTGGGGTATGTCCCCTATGGCGATGTCCGGCCAGCAGGAAGCAGAGAGTCCTGCCCCTTTGCCCGGGAGCCACTCCAGGTTGCCATGGGTGCCGACGTGGATGATGACATCTGCGCCAAAGATGCGGTCCATGTACATGTAGGTGGCTATATACTGGTGGGGCGGTGGAAGGTCTGGGTCGTGCAAAATCTTGCACACCCGGCCATCGCATCTGGAGCCGGCGCAGCCTCGCTTGGGCTGCATGATGATATTGACGTTTCCGAAATTGAGACCGGTGATAACCAGTTTGTCGTCCAGGACCATGCTTGGAGGCACGCCGTTGAACTCCTGTCCCGGTGGTTCGCCCCAGGACTGGACCAGACGTTCTCTGGCCATCTCAGGCAGCAGTTTGAACCAATCAGTGTATGTCTCGTTGTCCAAAAGGGCCAGGTGTCCGCCTTTGGACACGATCTCGTCCACCGTGGTCCATCGGAATTCGGCAATGGCTTTGCGGCGTAGAAAGGTCTGCATCAGGTCCTCTCCCGATGCCGGTGTGTCCTCAATCTTGTAGCCAGCCTCCTGCATTTGTTTTAAAATATTGACGACGCTCTGGCCACTGTCCAGTCCAGCTGCTCCACCCAGGGTAGCTTCCAGGCCAGCACACTCGTTCTTGTGCAGAACGAAGACCGCCCTGCGCTCTGCCGGTGGCTTGGCCGCCAGCCTGGTCCAGCGGGCGATACGCTCGGCCAGACGTTCGATACGATCAGCAATGGCCTCTCGGGTTTCAAAGACTGTGTCCGTGGAATCATCGGTCAGCTTTCGGCTGCAGGCCATAAGCACGGGTTCGATATTGCCTTCAAATTCGGGCATGGCGATGCCAAAGGTGACCTCCGCGCATAGACCCTGCGCATCCTCTGTCCATTCCCGGACTGTTTTGCTGTAGGAAATAACCGGCTTGAAAACGGGAACATTGAGATCCTTGAGAAACTCTACACTTTGGGCCGCTACCTCTGTCTCTGACATGCCCTTGCCCTGCTCCCGGCCCAGAAAAAAGAAGTTAAGGTTGATCAGGGCGTTGATACGTACCCTCCCGTCATCGCAGATGAAAAAACGCCGGCCGGTCTCCACCGGTCCCAGGGCTCCTTCATCCGGGTCCGGAGAGCTGTGGGTGAACACGGGAAGGACGTTCAGACCACGGTCTTGGAGGGCCTCGATGAGCTGGCGTTCCAGGGCCCCGTCCGTATTGGTGAAGGTATGTCTGGAGAACAGGAGGCCAACGGTCGGCTGTTCAGAGCCGGGATGGTTTTTTCGGTACTCGGATTCAGATCCGTAAACAGTCCAATCCGGGGGGTGGAGAATGCCCTGCCAGGGAAGGGGCACCGGGTCCTGGACTTCAATGTCCGGAACGACTTGTCGGGCCAGAAAATGCAGAAGGCGGTGACAGTTTTCTTGCCCCCCATGAGCCAGATAGGCGTAGGCCCGGGCGCAAACCGACAGATTCACAGTGGCCTGTCTGCCCCAATTGGAGGGATCAAAGGAGGTGGTGACAATGGTCTTGGCCGCGGCATAGTCGTGAATGCGGGCATCGATTTCCTCCCAAAACCCGTCAGCAGTCCAGTAGAAGAACAGGACATCGGACCTGGCTGTTTGGTCCCAAAACCTGTCCAAGACCTCTGGCCGTTCCTGAATGTCCTTTTGGGAAAAGATGCTCAGGTCTACCATGGGGCATTGCTTGGCAGCCGCCAGAAAGGTTGGCAGATAGGAACCCCACATGATGGCTGTAATGCGAACTGGGGTGTATGACATATGAACTCCTTGCTTTACCAGGTAAAGCTAACTTCACAGAAGTATCTGCGATCTCGGCCAATATAATATTTGTAATATTCTTCATCGAAGAGATTTTGCACAGAAAAAGATATGTCGCAGTGCTTCCAGGGTGAAAGGGTCATTTTTGCATCCCAAAGCCAATAGTCAGAGCTTTGTTCAGTGTAGACATCCGACTCGTTGGCATTTTCTTCATCTGTATAGATTCGGCCCAGATATCTGCCGCTGAGGCCGGCTGAGAGCCACTTATAGGTCAAATCAAAGCCTACATTGGCTATGCGGTCAGGAACATCGGTCACATTATTTCCTTCTATTTCCGGTTTTTCGTCACTTTCGACGTACTCTGCGTCGTTCAAGGTATAGTTTCCCCAGATCTTGAGCCAATCGAAGGGATGAAGCGTTGTGCCAAGTTCCAGCCCATTGATCTCGACTTCGGCAATGTTGCCTTTGTAGTAGTCGTAATAGTTCGGACCCTCGCCTTTATACGTATCGATGTAATCGTCAACGTCGGTGTGAAATACTGTTCCAGAAATCTTGAGTCTGCGGTCAAAGAAATACTGCTCGGCGCCCAACTCGTAGTTCCACAGGGTCTCTGGCTCAAGATTCGGATTGGAGTGAAACAGCATCCAGCCGCCCCAGGCCCACGTGCGATACAGCTCGTATATGTTCGGCGCCCGAAAGGCCCTAGCAACAGAACCCTTGATGTACGTATCAGGCAGGGGGTTCCAGTTGACGGACAGGCTTGGGCTCCAGCTGCTGTCGTCCATCTGGTCAAAGTCTTCAACATCGCCCAGCAGGCCGGACTTCCCATCAAAGCATTCCCAATAATCAAAACGAAGGCCTGCATACATCGTCAGGTCATCCAGGATCTTCCACTCATCCTGAATATAAGCTGCATAGAACCGGTCTTTCCCCTCGGTGATCTCAGTTTTTCCGTCTTTGCTGTGCTCATCTCGAAAATATAAGAGATTGTACATGGCTGCGTCGTAATCATCAGTTCGAAAATACAGGCCACAGGTCAACAGATGTCTGTCTGTGAGAAAATAATCTGCTTGCATATCAGCAAACCACGAAGTGCTGTCTGACTCGTTTAAATCTCCAGATGCGTCTTTATACGAGCCGTCACTTGCGGTTGTATACCAGTGATCTCTGTCCTGAAATCCGACTTTAAAATCCAAAGACAAATCTCCCCAAAAGTCTTTATACCGAAAGGCATAGTTGGAAAACTCAGTTTCGCCTCTTCCAGACAAGTAATCGGAGGGTGCAATCTCTTCTGTGCTTTGACCGGGGCCGATATCAACGATGCCCTCGAATGCCGGATCCCCTTCGGGGTCTCTGAGATACGTGTTCGGCTCATCATAGTCATAATCGCGGTATCCCCTCTGAAGATCGAAGCTCAGCGTCCCGGAGTTGTTCAGGTCATAGGATGCCCGGAAATTAGCGTTCCACCGTTGGGCCTCTTTGTTTCCTCCGTCTCCTACAATCCACCCGGTTTCACCGTCGGGATTCTCTGCTGGATAACCGCCGGAACGATTTCCTTTTTGCACATTTTCGATGTCGGCAGTGACCAGATCGGTTGGATCAGCATCGTCCAGATCTTCTCTTTCGTATCCTCCACTAATGCTGAGCCTATCCCAGAGCCGGTTTCCCAAATACATCCTTCCCCGTTTCTTTCCATTGCTGCCATAGCCGGCTTTGACCTTGCCCACAAACTGATCAGGCGTATCAGTGATGATATTGATCACCCCGCCCATGGCATTCCCCCCAAACAGGACTGAACCAGGTCCGCGTATGACCTCGATGCGGTCAATGTTTTCAATGCTCAAAGCCGCCCAGTCCACGGATCCGGTGTAGCCCTGATTGAGGGGAAGGCCATTTAAGAGGACCAAGGTCCGGTCATCGTTCGGAAGCCCACGCATGGACACATCTGGGGTGGAATCAAGAATTCCGCCGAACCTTTCTACATAGACCCCAGTTTCATATTTCAGAGCCTCATCCAGGGTGTCGATGTGCCGTTTTTCCATATCCTCTTTCGTGACTACAGAGACGCTGGCCGGGGCCAGGTCGGGGTCTTTCTCGGTTCGGGTGGCAGAGACAACCACCTCCTGCAAGAGAGTGGCATTGTTTGATAGATTCTCCTGGGCATTCACACAGACTGGCAGGTGCACAACGGCGTACAAGACAGTCCAAGCCGTGACCAGGCAGCACAAGCATACATGTCGCATACATCCATCCTCCATCCTTTGCTTTTGGGAGGCCGGATGCTACACTGCACATCACCAGGCCTCCTGTGGGGGTTTGGTGTGCCTGAGGTAGCGCGGAATTGATTCCCAGTCGCGTCCGCCCTGCCTCTTTAAAATCCATTCTTTTCCGGTATCACAAAATGATGCCCATTGTCGGAGAGGATACGCACCCCCACCTGGTAGACCTCTTCAATGATTGTTGGATCCAGAACCTGCATCGGCGATCCATGACAGACAACCTTCCCCTCCTGCATGAGGATCATCTGTTGGGCAAAGCGATAGGCCAAATTCAGGTCGTGAATGGCCACAATGATCCCGGTGTTATGTTCAAGAGCCATACGCTCCAAGAAGCGCATGACCTCCACTTGGTGTTTGAGATCCAGATTGCTTGTGGGCTCGTCCAGAATCATGAACTGGGCTTGCTGAACCACGGCCCGGGCGATGAGCACTTTTTGCCGTTGGCCGCCGCTTAAGCGATCAAAGTCCTGCATGGCCAAGTGATCAAGCTGCATGCTGTGCAGGGTGTTTTCAATAACGGTCAAATCC
>CAYZLB010000084.1:0-1260 GCA_964479235.1 uncultured Desulfohalobiaceae bacterium | reverse complement strand
AATTTCTCCTGGCTTGGCCTGCATGGAGATCCCCTTAAGAACCTGACATTCCCGATAGGCGAAGCATAGATCCTGGACGGAGAGCATCACCAATACTCCTTGTGCCGTCTCATCAGCAAAAACATGAAGAACGGGACGCCGAGAAAGGAGGTCACAATGCCGATGGGAATGACTTGGGGTTGCCAGATGGTTCTGCTGATAATGTCTGCAAAGAGGAGCAGGGTTGCTCCGACCAAGCCAGATGCCGGCAGGAGGTAGCGGTGATCGCTGCCAAGCATGAGCCGGGCTCCATGCGGGGCCACCAGACCGATAAACCCGATGCTCCCGGTGAAGCAGATCGAGCCTGCTGTCATCAGGGCGATAATGGCAATTCCAGCAGTCCGTATTCTATGGACGTTCATTCCCAAGGCCAGGGCGGATTCATCTCCGGCCATGAGAATGTTCAGGTCCCAGGCCCAGGACATGAGCAAGACAAAGGGCGGGAGGATCATGGCTGCACTGATACCGATCTGGCTCCAGCCGGCCTTGGACAGGCTGCCGAAGAACCAGAAGACGATCTCGTGCAGTTCCTCCAAGGAAGATACGTACTGCAAAAAGGAGGTTAGGGCAGAAAAGAGAAACATAACCGCCACACCGGACAGGATCAGGGTCTCCGGGGTGGAGTTTTTCAGTTTGGATACACTGAGCATAACCCCAGCCGTGATGAGAGAAAAGGCCAAAGCCGAGCCGGGCACAATCCACTGCCCGATGCCCTGGCCGAGCAGGATACCCAAAACCGCCCCAAAGCCGGCCCCTGCGGCCATACCCAGGGTATACGGCGAAGCCAGAGGGTTCTTAAGGACGGCCTGAGCCATTGTCCCGGCTACAGCCAAACCCCATCCGATCAGAAAACCCATAGCTATGCGCGGCAGACGAAGCTGCCAGACAATGTCTCCGGCCAACCCAGGCTCTCCTCTCAAGGCCCGCAGAATCTGATCTAGGGACAGAGAGATGCTGCCCACGCTCAGATTGATACCAACCGCACAGAGAAGCAAAAAGGCCAAGAGGAGCAGACCGCACAGTTTTCTCTGATTGAGCCGCTGATACAAGGCGTCCATACTGCCGGTGGGCAGATAACAGGTCATGAGTCTTTTCTCGGATTGTGCGGCCAAGCAAACACGCCGTGGAAAGGTTGGCCATGAAATTTTTGCATGTATTCCCGGTGAACGGCTCTGGGGTGGAGCTTGGTGGTCTGCTCAGGATAGAACCATCTGGCCATAT
>CAYZLB010000083.1:0-10704 GCA_964479235.1 uncultured Desulfohalobiaceae bacterium | reverse complement strand
GGAATGGGTCGGATACCGATTTCGATAAGGATGCGGTTGGGTTGACCGCATCTGGACATGCAATCTGCAGCTTATCAAAGGCGGCAGCAATTACCCGGAGGTGTGTATGAAGACTTTGAATTTATACCAGGAAAGCGGATTCAACGATCTGGCCATGAAAAAGTTTTTGGTCCATGATTCGCCCTATTTTAAAATCTTGAACTTCAATTTCCGGCCTGGTCAGGAATTGCCGGTGCATTCCCACGATGTCGAAGGACAGCTGTCCATTCTGGTTTTGGAGGGTGATGGGGAATTTTTGGGTGCAGACGGGGCTGCCTTGCCGGCAAAGGCCGGAGACGTGCTGCTGGCCGATATTGCCGAGCCGCATGGAATTCGGGCCACATCCCAGATGCGGGTGGTGGTGACCATAGCGCCGCCGATATGAAGTGACCTGTTGTCAGTTATCCGTTATCAGGCCTGAATGCGGGCCTGATAACAAACAGTTTGCCAAATACATATCGAACCGTCAGTGGCTTGCGCTGAACATGCAGCAAAAAAATTATGGCCATTATACAGCAGCTGTGACGGCCATTTTGCCGATTTTCCGACCCAGTTCCCTGGCCTGTTCCTCCTTGTGTCCCAGCATTGGGGGCTTGAAGGCCAGGGCCGGGCCGGCCATGATCAGGCCGCAGTCTTTTTCCAAAATCGCATGGATTTGGCCCGGAACTTCTTCATTCCATTCATAAGATCCAAAGGCTGCCCCTGCTTTGCCCTGGACCGGCAGTCTGGACAGGCGGCAGAGGACTTTGTCCAGTTCAGGCGGCATCTGCTCATTATAGACCGAAGAGCCCAAAGCATAGGCATCATAGCCGGACAGCTGTTCATCGCTGGTTATGGAGTCAGCTTGAACTGATTGCGCATCACAGCCGGACTCCTCTATCCCGGCGGCGATGAGGTTGCCGATTTCTGCGGTTTCTCCTGTCTTGGAGGCATAAATCACCAAGGCCTTGGGCATGGGGTCTCTCCTGCATTGCGGGTTTGTAGGGAGTGCAGCTAACCGGGAAGAGAAGTAACCAGGAATAATTGTGACCTCACGGGGCAATTTTTCATTTCCAGATTCTGGAAAAATCCATGCTGATATCACAGTCCAGGTCTGGAAAGCGATAGCTTCCCAGGGAAAAGTCATCAACTTTTGAGTATTTGCCCTTCTGGAGGTGGAACAGCCTTACTTTCTTCAGGTCGGGATAGACCAGACCGTAGAACCTGACTCCTTCTTCAGCATAGAGATGATATTTGAAGATTTCGTCCCTGCGGGCTGTCTGCCCGGATAGCACTTCAAAAATGATAACCGGTGCCCGGGTAACTCGTGGCCCAGGTTCATGGCAGATGACCATTATATCCGGTCTGACCACTGTGTCCTGGCTCACATAGAGATCAGTCTCAATAAGGGCATGACATTGAGGACAATCATCCAACTCAGTATCCAGTTGTCGAAAGAGTTTGCCGCTGATGATTTGGTGCTGGGGAGAGGGCGAGGGAGTCATGGCCAGGGGTTGTCCCTGGACTAATTCCCAGTCTCCGGTCCATTGCTCAAAATCAGCGACAGTATAGTGTTCAGTATATGCCAGGTTGTCCATGTTGTGCCCTTGAGGGTACGCCGAATTTGTTTCTATGATAACTGACTGTTGCTCACTCTGCAAGAGGGGTTCGGCAGGGCAAATTTGTATGTTTTTAAATATCAATATATCTTATAGAGTTAATATTAAGAACAAAGGCTTGCCGTGGTGATGATCTGGCTCACATCGCTACATCAATTCCTCCAGATGAAGTCGAAGCAGATTCAGGGCGGACATGGCGAAGATCTTCTTGTTTGCAATTCTGGAGGGGAATCGGAAATGCAGCCGTTTGGTTATTGTTTTTTCAGGCCCAGCCAGTCCAATACAGACCGTACCTACCGGTTTGGTCTGCGTGCCTCCGGAAGGACCGGCGATGCCGGTAGTGGAAAGGCCGAAGTCGGCTCCCCCGGCCACGCGGACGCCTTGGGCCATTTCCCGGGCCACTTCTTCGGATACAGCCCCATGTTCAGCCAGAGTCCGGGAGTGAACCCCTAGTATATGTTCTTTGGCTGCATTGGCATAGGTCACGGCGGAAAGGGTGAACACATCTGAACTCCCGGCCACATCGGTCAGCCAGTGGCTGATCAGTCCGCCGGTACAGCTTTCGGCAACAGCCAAAGTGGCTGATCTGGTCCGGAGCATATCCTGGACGACGTGGGCCATACTCTCCTCTGTGCAGCTGAATATGGACTTTCCCAAGCGTTCCTGCACCCAGTGTGTTGCCTGATCCAGGCGGCTTTGTATATCCAGGTTTCCCCGACCGCTGATGCTCAGTTTGACCTGGATTTCCGGAAAGTGAGCCCGGTATCCCAGACCGATGTCTGGAAATTCCCGGGAAAAGCCCTTCAAGGCATCGGCAGTTCCTGATTCAGTCAGGCCAAAGAGAGACAGGGTGCGGTTGAAGGCAGGCTCAAGCCGGTCCTGAAATCTGCGGCTGAGATCGGGTTGGACATGGTCGGTGAACATGCGGCGCATTTCATGGGGAACCCCGGGAAGAAAATACAGGATGCACTGGTTGAACTGAAAGCAAAATCCCGGCGCAGTGCCTACGGGGTTGGGCAGCATGGTCGAACCGTGGGGCAGCATGGCCTGACGCCGGTTGGATTCCGGCATCTCCCGGCCCATGGCCTGGAAAAAAGCCTGTATCTGCTCCAAGGCATCGGTGCGCAGCTTTAGTTCAACGCCCAGGGCCTTAGCTACTGCCTGAGCGCTGAGGTCGTCCGGCGTGGGACCCAGTCCTCCAGTGGCAATGACAACTTCCGTGCGCTGGCTCATTTCAGCAAGCACATTGACCAGGTCTTCCATTTTGTCTCCAACGCAGACATGGCGACAAACGGTCAATCCGCAGGCTTCCAGCCTGCCGGCCAGCCAGGCCGAGTTGGTATCCACCAGGGCCCCGGTGCGGATTTCTTCTCCAGTGGCAAGTATTTCTGTTCGGATCATGGGAGTTCCTTACTTTAAACTGGTGCCCCAGGCTGTCCTTTGAGGTATTGCACAGCCTGTTCCAGTCCGTCCATACTCAGTTCAAACATGGGAAAGACCTGGCGGATCATGCCGATGGTCCGTGTGTAAGGCCATTGGTCGGTCATCATGGGATTAAGCCACACCGAATAAGGAAATGAGCGGGCCAAAAGCTGCAGACGCTCAATGCTTGGTTGCCCGGAACTGTCTTCCAGATGGATGGAACCGTCCCTGGCCATGAGCTCGTAGGGGGCCATGCTGGCATCTCCAACGATGATCAGTCGGGTATGAGAATCCCAGGTGACCATGTCATCAACCTTTACCGGCCGGCTGCGGCGGGGGGGATCGTACCACAGAAAGTCATAGATGGTGTTGTGAAAGTAGAGGATTTGAAGATCCTGGAATTGGGCCCGGGCATGGGTAAAGAGGGTTTTGACCACCTGGACATGGGGTTCCATGGACCACCCGCCGTTGTCAATGGCCAGGATAACTTTCAGCCGGTCCCGAAAGCTGCGACGAAAAACCAGTTCGATCTCCCCAGCCTTTTTTACTGTTTCTCGAATGGTTCCGTCTACATCCAGGACGTCCTTGGGGCCTTCAGGCACCAGTCTGGTCAGCCGTTTCAGGGCCTCGCCCACCTTGGCCTGGGTCAGGGGGCCCTCAAAGGCATAATCACGGTAACGACGGTCCATGGCCACCTTAAGGGCGGATTGATTGCGGGATACGCCGCCGACCCGCATTCCTCCAGGGTGATACCCGGAGTGTCCCACAGGTGATGTACCCCGGGTGCCAATCCATTTACTGCCGCCGTGATGCTCTCCGTCTTGATCCTGCAGGCGTTGATAAAAATAATCCACCAGCTCTTCAGGGGACATTTTGCTCAATTCCTGTTCGTCCATGCCCAGGGCCTGAGCCAATTCTGCCGGATCGTGCAGCCAGTCCTGAAGCATTTCTTTTATCCAGTCTTTGAGCTCTTCGGACTTGGGGTCTTCCAGTGTCTGGCCCTGAAAATAGTGGGCAAACACCCGGTCATAGAGGTCAAAATGCTTTTCGTTTTTGACCAGGATGCTTCTGGCGGCAGTATAAAAGTCGTCCAAACTGGTGATCAGCCCCTGCTGCAAGGCGGATTGCAGGCGAAGAAAAGCTGTTGGTGATGCCGGAACGCCTGTCTGGCGCAGGAGGTAAAAAAAGGGGATAAACATATGCTTACGATGTCACTCCAAGGAGGATTTTGGGCATTTCGTGGCGTTTTACCTTCGCTGCATGTAATTTTGAGCCCGTTCAAAATCCTGGCTCTTCTTGAACAAAACGCCCAGATAAGGGAGATTTCCCTTTTTCATCTCCTTGGGCTTGACCTCGGGGTCGTGCTGCACGGCCCGGATCCAATTGATCAGTTCCCGGGTGGCCGGTTTCTTTTCAATGCCGGGTATATCCCGGAGGGCGTAAAAGGCCCGGATGCATTGTTGCATGATCTCTTGAGCCAAATCAGGGAAATGGGTCCGAACGATCTCCTGCATCATGTCCGGATCAGGAAAGGCGATGTGGTGGAAATTGCATCGGCCCAGAAAGGGTTCAGAGAGGTCCTTTTTGGCATTGGAGGTGATGATAATCACCGGCCGGTGCTTGGCTCGGATGGTTTTATCGATCTCAATGATGTCAAACTCCATCTGGTCCAGAATGTCCAGCATGTCGTCCTGAAAGTCGGAGTCGGCCTTGTCGATTTCATCGATCAAAAGGACCACCCGCTGATCGGACATAAAGGCCTGTCCGATCTTGCCCATGGAGATGTATTCTTCGATGTTGCTCACATCCCGGGTCGAGTCGCCGAAACGGCTGTCATTGAGCCGGGTCAAGGTGTCGTATTGGTACAGGGTATCCACCAGTTTGAGTGTTGATTTCACATTTAAGACCAAAAGGGGCATGTCCAAGGCCTCGGCCACGGCATGGGCCAGCATGGTCTTGCCGGTTCCAGGCTCTCCTTTCAAGAGCAGCGGCATCTCTAAGGCCATGGAGATGTTCACAATTTTAGCCAGCTCCTGGTCCAGGACATAGTTTGAACTTTGCTGACAGGTACTTTGCAGATCCTCATTTGCAAGCATATATTCTCCTTCGGTTTGTTCCTTGGTGCTTAGCATAAACTGTTTTTCAGATAAAGCCGTCAGTTAACCTAAAATGGGAGTTTTGAATAGCCAAGGTTGCGTACAGAAAAATTTTTTATAAGCAAAGGGGTAGACAAACATTTACTTATTGAGTACAAAACAAAGAGCCATAATTTGTATGACAACGGGAGGATAGTTCAATGACTGATACGGAAAAGGAACTGAGCCTGCGAGAAATGCTGCAAGAAGCTGGATTAACACAAAAATATATCGCTCAAAAGGCGAATGTCTCTCCGGCCGCAGTGTCCTTGATTGTCAGCGGCAAGTCCAAGTCCAAACGTATAGAAGACATTATCAGGGAGGAAGTGGCCAAGGCCATGGAGAAAAAACAGGAGGAATAGCTGCAAGAGGGGGCAGACTGCCCCCTCAAGGCATTGGCATTATTCTCCAAAGCCGGCGGTTTTGAGAATACCCCGGACTTTGTGTTCCACTTCTTGGGTGACATTCGGGCGGCCCCGAATGTCACCCAAACGGCCTTTTTGCGACATTTCACGCATATTTTCGGGATGATATTCTCCGATCACATACCATTCATCCAGAATCATAAAACCGCCCATTAAAAGGTACAACGCAGGAGGGTCCAGGATTGCCACCTATGAAAGAGGGGCGGGTGCAGTTTACGATTTGCGGTACCTTGTTGGATTGGTGCATGACCTCGATCCTCTGTGTAGGGGCAGTGCCATAGTGCCTGCCCGCTGCAAACAGGACAGAATTGTAGTCAACGCCTGACCGTCTCTAGATTGCCCGGTGAGCCTGACCCATCTGTATTCAAAGATCCCGGCCGGGCAATGACAGAAGGGGACCTTGCTTGTTTTCTACTATCTCACCTTCGGGTTTTGGGTTTATTGCCAAAATCTTGAAGAGGGCAGGCACCGAGGCCTGCCCCTACACTTCATATATTTCACCACAGAGGCCACAGAGAGCACAGAGTTAGAGATGGCCTCATAAGGATGCCGGTTAGAGGTCATTCAGGGAGAACAAATTTGTCCAAACGCTTCTGGGCGTATATGAAAAAAACACTTGCCAAGGGATAAATATTTATGTATTGTTCCTTTTTTCAGCGCCAAGTGTCCAGCCTTCTTCTGTGCGCATCCCGCCGCTATGCGACGACTCACCGTATGAAAACGCAGCTGATCACTTGCAAGGAAGCTTGAAGAGTATTTTGCCTGCAAAGCACTGCCGGCCGTGCCTTTGTGTGTGAACTGTTGCGTTGAAATATTTACTTAAGGACCCGAGCGAAGATCCATAATCCCAAAGGATTGTGTACTCTATTGCTATGCAGACCAAAGGCACTCGTGTATTTAATTGCCGCAATGGTCGTGCTCTGTCTTGTATTATTTTACTCCATGAAGGAACATACATGCTTTTTTCCGAATTTGATTTTCATTCCAAAATTGCCGCCGGCATCAGGGCCTGCGGCTATACCCAACCCACACCCATCCAGGAGCAGGCCATTCCCCATGCCTTAAACGGCGGCGATGTCATGGGCCTGGCCCAGACCGGGACGGGAAAGACAGCGGCCTTTGCCCTGCCCATCCTGGAGCGCTTGCTGGAAGGACGTCGGGGCCATCCCCGCAGCCTCATTCTGGCTCCAACCAGAGAATTAGCTGAGCAAACATTTGAATTTATGCAGCCTTTCTGCCGCAAAACCGGTTTGCGGGCAGTGACTGTCTATGGTGGGGTGAGTAAACCGGCCCAGGCGGCCAGGATCCGATCCGGTGTGGACATTATCGTTGCCTGCCCCGGAAGATTGTTGGATCTGGTGAACGATCGGGCTGTAAATTTGTCCCGCATTCAGAGTCTGGTCCTTGATGAAGGGGACCGCATGCTGGATATGGGATTTATGCCTGATATCCGCCGCATTCTGCAGCAATTGCCGAATCAGCGTCAGAACATGCTTTTTTCAGCCACCATGCCTGCAGATATCCGTCATCTGGCGGAAGAAATACTCCAAGAACCGGCCTGGATCCAGATAGACCATGAACAGCCCCTGGAAAACATCACCCAATGCCTCTATCCAGTACAGCGCCAACCCAAGTCTGAGATGCTCCTTGCCTTGCTTGGACAGAAGAAGGACGAGGCCACCCTTGTTTTCACCAGAACCAAACATATGGCCACCAAGCTGGCAAAGCGGTTGAGTTCAGCCGGACTTCGGGCCAGGGATCTGCAGGGAAATATGTCCCAGAATAATCGACGCCGGGTCCTGCAGGATTTCAAAAGCGGACGGTTCAATATTTTGGTGGCCACCGACGTTGCCTCCAGAGGCATAGACGTGACCCGCATCGGCCATGTCATCAACTACGACATGCCAGACACAGCGGAAAATTACACTCATCGGATCGGCAGAACCGGCCGGGCTTCCCGGAGCGGTCAGGCCTCATCCTTTGTCGAGTCCAAGGACTTCAGGCTGGTCAAGGCCATTGAACGTAGTCAGGACAGGAGGCTGCGGCGCATGTCTCTGAAGCCGGCAGCATAGGCTTTACAAGCCGAGACTCTACCTCTATGCTCTATGTGAAGCACATGTTCCGGGGTGGCGTGTCGGCCTGAGATCATACCCGTGGAACCTGATACGGATCATACCGGCGCAGGGAGTAACGAGCAGAAGTGAAATACAAAAGGCCGTTCCACACAGGGACGGCCTTTTTTTAGATTAAGGACATAACATGCCGGGACTCAATGATATCGGAGAATTTGGCTTTATTCATCGGATCCACAGACAGTGCCTTGTCCGTCCCCAGGGTATTTTTCAGGCCATTGGCGATGACGCGGCCGCGTTTTGGACCAAATCAGATACATTGACCCTGGTTACCACGGATCTTTTGGTCGAGCGGGTCCATTTTCTTCGGAATCAGGCCAGTGCCTTCTCCCTGGGCTGGAAGGCTTTGGCGGTAAATATGAGCGATATTGCGGCCATGGGAGGAACAGCCCGGGAGGCATTTGTCAGTCTGGCCATACCTGATGATTGCTCATTGAATTATCTGGATGACCTCTACCAGGGAATGCACGCAATGTGCTGCCGGTTTGGGGTCAATATCCTGGGAGGGGATACTACAGGCTCCAAGCAGGATTTGATCATCAATGTGGCCTTGACCGGAGAAGTCTCCCCAGAGGAGATATTGTGCAGGGATGGAGCAAAGCCAGGGGAATTGATTTGCTCTACAGGATACCTGGGAGACAGCCGGGCCGGCCTGCATATGATCATGAACAATATTGCCAGATCCGAACCTGCGTTGAATACGCTGTATCAGGCCCATATATCTCCGCATCCATGCCTGCGGGAAGGGCGTTTTTTGGCCTCCTCCCGGGCTGTGAGCTCGGCAATGGATGTCAGTGACGGGCTGAGTTCGGATTTGGCCCATCTTTGCGCGGCCAGTAAAACCGGGGCCAGGATTGAGGCAGCCAGGATTCCCATTTCCGATGAGTTGACTGCCTTTTGTACCCGGTTCGGGTATGATCCAGTGCAATGGGCTTTAGCTGGAGGAGAAGATTATACCCTCCTGTTCACTGTCCGGCCCGAGAAGCTGCAGGATTTGATGCAAATATATGAGCAGGAATTTTCAACCAGTTTTCTAGTCATTGGAGAGATGACCGACAGCCAAGAGCTGCATCTTGTGGACAGCAGAGGGGGGGTACAGCCCTTGGAATCCACAGGGTGGAATCATTTTTCAAAGCAGAATCAATGAACTGTTTGAGAACAAGGAATACAGGACCATGAATGCAGATGCAAACCGATATTACCGAAGAGTGTTAAGTATTGCCGGTTCGGACAGTGGGGGAGGAGCCGGAATCCAGGCCGATCTGAAGACATTTTCTGCGCATGGATGTTATGGGATGACTGCAATCACAGCCCTGACCGCCCAGAATACACTAGGAGTCAGGGGTATTCACCCGGTTCCAGCTGCCTTTGTCCAGGCCCAGATGGAGTCTGTTTTGGACGATATCGGCACTGACGCAGTAAAGATCGGAATGCTCTTTTCT
Source organism: uncultured Desulfohalobiaceae bacterium (assembly GCA_964479235.1). Classification (GTDB taxonomy): domain Bacteria; phylum Desulfobacterota; class Desulfovibrionia; order Desulfovibrionales; family Desulfothermaceae; genus Desulfovermiculus. The sequence goes on along the minus strand of CAYZLB010000083.1, from coordinate 1,511 downwards.
GCAGAGGTGATCCGGACTGTGGCTCGTGTGTTACAAGCGAACAAAGTCCAACGGATAGTCCTCGACCCGGTCATGGTGGCCCAAAGCGGGGATACTTTGCTTGAAGATCAGGCCATTGCGGCTATGGGACAAGAACTTATGCCTGTGGCAGACTTGATTACTCCAAACTTACCTGAGGCAGAAAAACTATTGCAGTACAAGATTGAAGATTTGGATGCCATGTACCAGGCAGTCAAGGATTTGGCTGCTTTCGGCAGCCGGGCAGTGCTGCTCAAGGGTGGTCATCGAAAAGGTACAGCGTGCGTTGACCTGCTCTATCTCCGGAATGAGGACCGATGGGTCAGGCTGGAGGAAGAGTATGTGCACACAGACAACAATCATGGGACAGGGTGTACCCTGTCTTCAGCCATTGCCGCCAATCTGGCCTGTGGATTGCGTATGGAAGATGCCGTGGGTAAGGGAAAGGAATATATCACCCGGGCTATCCAGTTCGGGGCCGGGTATAGGCTGGGGCGCGGTCACGGGCCGGTGCATCATTTTGTCGGGATTTGGGAGTGAAACGAATAACCCACATGCCTGCCCAAGCGCAGGCACGCTTGTGCTAACGAAGCATACAAACAGCACCGCCAGCGGCGGTGCTGCAACCTGATCTTCTGAAGTTTTCTATTCCCCTTCCTGGGCCACGGTAAAGCCCTTGGAAAATCCGCCTGTACTGGCTGGTGTCCCGGCTATTCGAGCCAGATAGGTAGGTCCAAGATCTTGGATGTGGTCACCTACATCGTTAAAATAATTCAAATGTTCCTGCTCTTCATCGATAATCTGCTCAAAGAGCTTGGCTGTGATACTGTCCCCGTTATCCCGGCATACCTGGAGGAATTGATTGTAGGCATCAATGGTGTCGTCTTCCAGCTTGGAATCGTGGGCAAAGATCTGCTCCACTTTCTGGGCCTGCTGTACTTTTTGCGAGGATCCGGCTACAGGCTCCCCGCCCAGCTCCTTGATCCGCTCGGCAAACATCTCTGCGTGGCGCATTTCGTCAATAGCTATCAGTTTAATGTTCTTGGCCAGTTCTCCATAGTCCATGTCATCCAGCCCGTAGTGCTGATTCATGTACTGATAGATGGCATGCAACTCCATTTCCCGGGCCTTGTTCAAAACCTCAATAACCTTGCCTCGCCGTTCTTCTCGGGATGCATCCGCCATGCGTACCTCCTATAGTGTGTTAGTGCATCTGGATCAGCTGTTGATCAGTGAACCAGAGATTCTCAATTTCGCAAATTGTCAATCAGATGGATTCATAATACTGTTTCATCCATTGTCAACATGATTCATTGAGTGAACCAGGGCAAATTTGTTCTCCCTGAATGACCTCTCCCTGGCATCCTTATGAGACCATCTCTAACTCTGTGCTCTCTGGTGCGCCAGGATAAGCCCGGTCAATCTTGGGGGATGAAATGGTGTATGATGCCGACCTGAAGGGCTCCATCGATTCCATTCCGCATGACAAGCTC
>CAYZLB010000082.1:0-11001 GCA_964479235.1 uncultured Desulfohalobiaceae bacterium | reverse complement strand
TGATGGGGCACATCGGCCGGAGAATGAATGTATACCCGCCGCGGATCCACAGAGATGACCACGGCCTGGCTGCCATAGACCTGTGCTATCCGTTCAATGGCGCTTTGCCCACTGGCCCCGTGAACCAAGCTGTTTTGGACAATTTCCACAGCATCGCTGCTAATGGAGATCTTGTCCGCCCCGGAACGAAAGTAGGCCGCAGCCACATCCAGGGCCGAATGGAATTTCCCGTTGGTATCCGTATAATCCCGAATCCCGCCCCCAATGGTCAGGGGCACAAATACGTTTTTTGAGGTCTGGCGAAGAACTTCCAGCATAGGAGCATCAGAGAGGGGGCAATCCCGAAAGGCGGTAATATTCAAGAAGGTAACTTCATCCGCTCCCTGCTGATAATAGGTATGCGCCATTTCAACCGGCTTCCCCAGGTTGCGGACTTCCCCCTTCTCCCGAACATCGTATTGATCCCCTTTGGTCACGACCAGATCGCCCTGATCGTTTGAGCGCACATCCAGGCAGGCAATCACTCTTTTGGCCAATGAGGTCCTGGTCAATTCCGGTTGTAAACCAATGGATCTTTGGCCTTGCAGAAAATTGTCCAATAAGCGAAGTCCCACTGGCCCGCTTTTTTCCGGATGAAACTGCGCTGCGCAGATGTTGCCCTGTTGCACTGCGCTCACAAATTCTTGGCCATAGTCCGTTGTGGTCAAGACGATGCCAGAATCCCTTGGAACGACATGGTAGGAATGGACAAAATAAAAGTGTTCTTGGCCGCTCAAGCCGAAGAACAACCCGGAATCTTTGTGCGCCCGGATCTGATTCCATCCTATATGGGGAACGGAAAGAGTGGCTTGAAATCTCTGGACCCGGCCGGTAAAAAAACCCAGCCCTGGAATTTTCGGGGCCTCGTCACTGCCTGCAAACAAGGCCTGCAAACCGAGGCAAATGCCCAAAAACGGTCTGTTCTCCTCCAGATACCGGAGCAAAGGCGCAACATATCCTTTATCATGCAAGATATGCATCATGCTTCCAAAGGCACCCACGCCGGGAAAAATCAGGCTTTCGGCCCGCAATATGTCTTCTGGCCTATGAACCAGACGGACCGACTCCCCCAAGTGTTCAATGGCATTGATCACACTGCGCACATTCCCGGCCCCATAATCCAGAAGGGTTATCATACCTGGATCAGCTCCTTTATACCGTCAGTAGTTTTTTATCTTCCTTGAGCCACTCTGTCAGGAACTGACCGGTATAAAAGACATGTATACCCAACTCCTCCAACGAGTGGACCAAATCCAATCTTTCAGCGCATCGTTTGCAGGCGATGACCTCCACATCGACCTCCCGGAGCTGCTTCAGTTTTTCCTGGAGTTCACGGTCTGCAGCAATGAGCCGGGTTGCCCCACCCCAGATGAGCAAAGTGACCCGATCCCACCAATTGTTGCGCTTTGCGTTGTATCCATACATAAATACCATATTCTCGGCACTGTCCCGGTCAGCAGTGGTCCACAGGATAAGGAGCTCTTTGCATTGTGCATCCATGTTTAAACCTCCAATATATTTTGTTGCTGTTTCTGTTTTTGGTTCTGCATGGTAGAGAGATAAGATATCAGGACTGGTCTGAAATGAAAAGCCGACTCCTGGCCCGGGATTGACTCCCGGCAGGGTTGCATATAGGCTGTGCAGCGTGTTACAAAAAAGAATATCGTAACAGGCATAGAAATCAGCAGATTATAGAATACAGAAACCACGTGATGGCCTGTATGATCCCAAAGGAGAAACCAGTGAAAACACGGCGAGCAGGTTTGGGGTATTGCCTACTCTTCGTCCTCTTCTTTGCCGCACAAAGCCAGGCTATGGCCTTTAAAGGTCCGCACGGCTTTCAGTCAACTGAACCCAATTACCCTGCCTTTCGTTTCATTCCAGCTCAAAATCTTGCAGCCAGAGATGGTTTTTCCGGGCCGGAGCTCAGACACTCCATCGTGGCCAAAGAAAGGAGCGGGCGGACACAATCTTCTCCTTTTTCGTCGGATCTCCTGTGCTTGATGTTCTGGTTCAGGAGCTTGAAGGCATGGTCTTTCAGCCCGTTCAGGTACACTGAACATGCATTTTGCAGATGGAGAAATTCCCCGGGAGTATACTCGGTATATTGGACGCAAGGTCCTGTTTATTCTGGCCCTGATCCTGGCCTTGGCTGCTGGATTGGTCCTGGCCGTCTCCCTGGGCGCAGCGGTCATTCCGTGGTCGGAAGTGCTCAAGTCCCTGCTCCGAGTGTCCGCGGACCAACGATTTGAAATTATTGTTTGGAATATTCGACTCCCCCAGGCCTTGACGGCCATAGTGGCCGGAGCGGGTTTGTCCGTAGCTGGGGCAGCAATGCAGTGTATCTTGCGCAATCCCCTTGGCTCCCCTTTTACCCTGGGCATATCCCATGCAGCAGCTTTTGGAGCTGCTTTATCCGTTATGCTCATCGGTGCCGGTTTTTTTGCCGGGGACCAGGGACACACAGCTATCGTCAGTCCGGTATTCACCACGTTGTCCGCCTTTGTCTTCAGTCTGGCCGCAGCCGGGGTGATCATTTCCGTGGCCAGAATGCGCGGGGCCACTCCGGAAATCATGGTCCTCACCGGAGTGACCCTCGGGGCCTTATTCACGGCCGGGACCATGTTTCTGCAGTACTTTGCCGACGACCAAGAACTGGCGGCCATGGTCTTCTGGACCTTTGGGGATACCGGTCGGGCAGATTGGGCCAACCTCGGTCTTTTGACCATTGTCTGCGTTGTCTCCTCCCTGTTTTTTGTCATCCAGGCCTGGAGTTACAATGCCATTGACGCCGGAGATGAGACGGCCAAAGGTCTGGGGGTCAGAGTTGAACGGGTGCGGATGGCAGGGATGCTGGTGGCCTCCCTGCTCACTGCGATCATCATCGCCTTTTTGGGCATTATTGGTTTTGTCGGACTCGTTGTCCCCCATATGGTCAGAAGGCTCATTGGCAGTGATCATCGCTTTTTGCTTCCAGCCTCCATCCTGGGCGGCGGCCTGCTTCTTCTCGTGTCCGACACCGTGGCCAGACTGATTATTTCCCCGCATGTCCTCCCGGTCTCAGTGCTGACCGCTTTTTTGGGTGCACCAGTTTTTATAGCCTTGATAATCCGAGGGAGGAGCAGATGATTCTGCAGGTCCAGGGAGTTCGATTTGCCTACAACAGCCACCCGGTGCTGCGCGGCGTGAGCTTTGACGTCCGGCCCGGGGAACTGGTGGCCATACTGGGCCCGAACGGCGTGGGCAAAACCACGTTGCTCAAGTGCCTGAACGGAATTATGCGGCCCCAGGAAGGAGTTGTTCTGGTCCAGGCAGAAGACGTCTACCGCCTTCGTCCCCTGCAGGTGGCCCGGAGTATCGGTTATGTGGCTCAAAAGAGTGAGGCTTCCAGACTGACCGTGTTCGATGCCGTGCTTATGGGCCGCAAGCCCTATGTCCGCTGGTCTGTCTCCAATCATGACTTAAGCGTGGTCAACGCAGCCTTGAAGCGTCTTGATCTGGAACACCTGTCGCTTCGATTTATCGATCAGCTCAGCGGAGGGGAACTGCAAAAGGTTTCATTGGCCAGAGCATTGGTCCAAGAGCCCAGTCTTTTGCTCTTGGACGAGCCCACGAGCTCCCTGGATCTGAAAAACCAGATGGAAATTCTGAAAATCATCCGCCGGGTGATCAGCGAACATCATGTCGCCGGGGTCATGACCATGCACGACTTAAACTCAGCACTGCGTTTTGCGGACAGCGCATTGCTGCTCAAGGATGGGGCTATATATTTTGCCGGTCCAGTAAAAGAGGTGACAGAGGAAATGGTGGAATCGGTCTACGGTCTTGCGGTCCAGATCCATACCGTGAACGGCCATCCCTTGGTTGTACCTCAGGCCGCATGACAATAGGCCTCGGATTTCTGAAACCCAATTTGTGCTCTGAACAAATGGTGATTTAACGAAGTGCTCTGCGAAATATATTATTCAGGGTTACCCTTGTGCCCATACTTTTCTGGCACAAGCTGCTCATCGCTGCCGGACAACGGATAGGGCTGGATGCTGTGGTCAAGGCGGATATATCCCTGCATGTCGATCGGGCCTACTCGTTTCCAGATGACCAACTCCTCTTCGGTTAAAGGCCGGATCGGTCCTTGATCCAGATCCTGGAACCAGCACAAAACCCCGTCCTGGTCATAACGGGTGAAGGCGGGAGGGAAAAAGCGTTTATTCGGTTCAAGCATTGCTCGTCTTCCCTGCTCAATGTCCTCAATCTCCTGCAAATCGTGTTCATCAGCAGCCAGGAGCTTTCGCTTCCATTTGACCTTATTGAGTATGGACAGCAAACGGTAGAGCTCATTGCCGCGCAAAATCACCTTGCGGTCTGATTGGTCCGGGCTGGGCAGGTTTTGGAACCTGGCCTGCAGATCTAAAATCTTCCCTTTTGGTATGTTCATTTGTCGTTCTCGATAGCCTGGATATCTGCTTTCGGCAGGGGAATAGGGGTGTCAGACGGCTTTTGCTGACGCCAAAAACATATTTTGCGCCACAATGTCCGAATACCCCGCCAAACCTTGGGCAAAATCCATATCATGGCCGCCAGAACAAGGGCCAGGAATATACAAAAGAAAATGGGATGATTGATTGCGGTCCAGACTCCGGCAACAACCACCATGTCCTCGGTCAAGGACAAGGCCGAGTTGGTTACCGGCTCCGGGGAAGCATTGACCAATATCCGGCTGGATGCCTTGGTCAAATGGCTTCCTGCGGCCAGTCCACCGCCAATGATGGCGGCGGCAACCTGAGCAGCCGGCCCGATCTCCATACTGGCTGCAGCAGCCAAAACCGCAGCTGCGGGAATGCGGACAAAGCTATGCAGCACATCCCAGCCGGTATCCACCCCGGGAATTTTGTCCGCAAAGAATTCCACAGCATACATCAGGCCGGAGGCATACAGGACAAAGGGATGGGTCAGGATTTCTAAACCGGGAGGAAGATCTGCATGACCTGTGGCCCCCAGAAGCCCCAGGGTGAGCATGGCTGCATATAAATTGATGCCGCTTGCCCAGGATACGCCCAGTGTGAGGGCGATAATCTGAACCAGACCTTGGGCTTGTTCCATGCTCAGCTCCCAACCAGACTGTCCATGCGTTGATTCAGGAATTTGAGCAAGACTACACCGGCTTCCCGCGGATCTGTTATTGTTGTAACCGTGTTGACGATCTCATTTGCTTCATCTTCCTGGCCGGAAGGTTCCAAAAGAGACAGGATCAGACTCGATAAGACCAAGGGCGAGCAATGCCCGCCCTTTAATCAGGACATCAGTCGTCAAAGTTCCCTGCTGGTCCTTTGTCCCCGTCAAGGGTCTTGGCCCGTTGAATGATTTTTCCCCGGGTCCAGTCTGCAGGATCTTCAATCCGCTCTGATTTTGGGCCTGGATCATAGGCATTGGCTTGCAGGATTTCTTCAAGCACCAGAGGGGCCGCGTCTTCAGCGTTGAACATATCAGTGATCAGCCAGGAGGTGAAATCGGCAACCGCATTGATCATACGTTCCCTGATCTCCCTGGGTTGTCCCAGGAGCTTGTTTTCAAAAGGCAGATTGAGTTTTTTGTAGTCCCCGCCCTTGAACCCTTTTTCTGCAGCATAGGCGGTCATTTCTTGCCACAGCTCATCGCTCATTCCCTGATCGGGCATCTTGATAAAATTGCCATCTTCGTCCTGAATGGCATTGCCGTAATCATTGACCTTGACCCCCCAGGAAATCATCTGCAGGGCGGTAGCTACATTGGCCTTTGTCGTTCGGGTTTTTTCCGCGATTTTCTTTAAGTGTTCGGAACTATTCCCCGATGTCCCGTGCTGGGCTCCAGAAACCTTGTAGGGAGCCAAGGCCTCATGGATACGCTTGGTCAGGGCAACATCGATGTCGTCGCCTGTGGCTTCCAGTCCATGGGTGGACCCGTTGTTCAAGGCAATCCAGTCCGGGAAGATGTCGTGGGCATTGAGCCCTCGGATCAGAAACAATGCTTCTTCGGCAGTGGACAGGCCGGCCTTGCCCTTGATTTCTCCCACTTCGGTTTCCAGCCCGGCCCATTGAGGGATCAGCGGATTGAGCTCAATATTGGCCAAAAGGTTCTGATCGTCTGGCAAATGGGAGGCGTCTATGGCTATGGAGGTGATGCCGTGTTCAAACAGAGTGGGAATCTCAGTTTTGGCCTTGGCCACGTCAGCCTCTTTTTTTATTCCGTAGTGGTCGGCATGAACAGCCACCGGAATGGTTATTCCCAGTTCATTGCATGCTGCGTCCACTTGCCGGGCGATGTTCCACAGGCTGACGGGACAATAGGCATTTGCACCACCCTCGCTTTTGGCGATCTCAATGATCAAACAGGCATTGGCCCGTTGGGCTCCAAGCAAGGCTCCTTTGAGCACGAAGCTGTTTCTGGCGTTGGCTGCCAGGCAAATGGCCTGCCCCTTGCGCAACATGGCCCGGTCGACATATTTGCCGCTGACAAGCAGGGCCTTTGAGTTGGGGAAAAGAGAGCGCACAGTTGGTGGGCGGCCAACTTGCAGACAGCGATCAAAGTCGGCCTGATTGATTGACGTCGATGACATACATAACCTCCGCAGAATATTTATGGATTGACTGCATTGAGTAAGCTGTACATGCTTTTCATATACCTGAAATCGGTTTGGGCGTCTAGAATGGGCTCTGAAAACAGAGCTGAACTTTCCCTGGTTACTCCTTATCCCAAGGGTCCTGGATCAGGCCAAATCTGGGCCTATACCCTTGACCTTTGTCCTTTTGTGCTTACAAAAGCACGTAAATCACCAAGGAAAATTGTCAAGAAATTGCATCATCCCTGCTGTGTGGATCAAAGAGCAAAATAACCCGCAATTCCCGGAGGACGGCATGCCAATTTACGAGTTCTATTGTCCAGACTGCCACATGATATTTAATTTTTTTTCTCCCCGAGTAAATACCACGGCTCGTCCAGAATGCCCTAAGTGTCAACGGCCACAACTCGAACGTAGGGCCTCTTTGTTTTCCATTTCCAAAAATCGAAGTGAAAATCAGGATGAGATGCCGGATATAGATGATTTTCGGCTGGAACAGGCCATGCAAATGATGGCCAGGGAAGCGGAAGGCATGGATGAAGAGGATCCGCGTCAGGCAGCAAAAATGATGAAGCGATTGTGCGAAACCACTGGGCTGGATTTGGGACCGGGAATGCACGAAGCCATGCGTCGGCTTGAGGCCGGAGAAGATCCGGACCAAGTAGAGGCGGATCTTGGGGATGTCCTGGAAAATGATGAACTGTTCACAATGGCCAGGCGAGGGGGGCGGATGAAAAGACCTCCCATAACAGATGAGACAATCTACGATTTGTAAGATAGCTTTCTCAAACTGGTCCGGCCTTTGCTTGCATTGCTTTTGAATTCAATTTAGTTTCGGCCTCTGGCCTATAGTCTCAATGGCACAAATTTAACCGACAAACCCTTTCTTTCCTGTAGGTGTGTGTGCGAACCCCATTTAGTCTCGACCCTGCTCATCCTTTTCAGCTGGTCAAGTTTTTGTCCTGGAGCTCGCTGCTCCTCATTCTGGGGGCCTGTCTTTTTATGGTTGTGATCATAGGCAACTATGCCGAGCGATCGGTGATGGCCAAGGACAAAGAGTTTTCCAAGCTCTTGGCAGAAAACCTTAATCATCAAATTTATCAGAGATTTGCACTACCGACCGTCCTTGGTTTCGGTAAGGTGGAGCTGAAAAACAAGGCCCAATACGAACGACTGGACCAGATTATTGAATATACAATTCACGGCTTTAAGATCTTGAAACTGCGGATATACGACCTGCAGGGACGGATCTCCTATGCTGAGGACAAAGAATTACTTGGCAAAGAGGTTCTGGATGCACAGGATACTCAGCCTGCTCTGGAAGGCAAGACAACGTATGTGGTTCAAAATACTTCCAGATCCTGGTGGTCCTATCTGCAGTTTGATCTTCCGCCCCAAACCTACGTGCTCAAAACCACATTTCCCCTTCGAACCGAACAGAGTCTTTCGCCCGCACATCAGGGTGTCATTATCGGAGTTTTGCAGTTTACCCAGGATATTACCGCTGATTATGAGAAGATTCGCTCTTTTCAAGTCCTGGTTACATTGGTCATTCTGGCCTCGTCCATAATCTTGTTTTTACTTTTGTTTATCATCATCCGCCGGGCCGATAGACTGATAGGCGAGCGTATTCAAGAGAAAGAGCGATTGGAGCGCGAGCTGCATCAAAACGAGAAACTGGCCAGCATGGGACGCATGTTGGCCAGCATAGCCCATGAGATCCGCAATCCCTTGGGCATTATCCAAAGCAGCGCGGAACTGCTGACGAAACGCTCGGCCCAAAATAACGATGCAAGCCACAAGCTGTCACAGGCCATTTTCGATGAATCACGGCGACTGAGCCGGACTGTCAATGATTTTTTGGATTACGCCCGGCCCAAGGAGCCAAAGATGACTCCGGTTTCTTTAGGTACCATAATCGGCCAAGCTGTAGAGTTTCTTACTCATGAACTGGCAAAACACAAGATCACCATCAAACAGGAAGTTCCGGATTCAGTCACGGTCAGTGGAGACAAAGATCTTTTGTATCGGGCTGTATATAACCTTTTGGCCAACGCCTGTCAGGCAATGGACCAGCCAGGCGAGATTTCTATCCGGTGGGACGAAGAAAAAAATGCCTTGATCATAGATGATCAAGGGCCTGGGTTTGAACTGGACAGAGAGCAAAAATATGTAGAACCCTTCTTTACCACCAAAGATACCGGTACTGGCCTGGGACTGGCCATCGTCTCTACCATCATCGGCAACCACCGGGCCCGACTGATTTTAGGGAAAAACCCTGCAGGCGGGGGCAGAGTGGAGGTGGTCTTTCCGGACAATGATGCAGACTGAACTACCAGGAAATCGAGGAATTGCGAATATGCCGGCCCATATATTGGTTATCGATGACGAAAAGAATTATCTTTTGCTTTTGGACACACTGCTCTCGGACGAAGGCTATAGTGTGACCACACTTCAGGATCCGGAGTTGGCCCTGGAGTATTTGGTTGAATCAGATGTCGACGTGGTCATCACGGACATGAAAATGCCCAGAGTGAGCGGACAGGACGTCTTGGAGCACATCAAAAAGAACTATCAACATATCCCTGTTTTGATCATGACTGCCTACGGAAGCATCGACGGCGCGGTGCAGGCAATGCGCTGCGGGGCCTTTGACTATATTGCCAAGCCTTTTTCCAATGATGACCTGCTGCTTTCCGTGCACAAGGCAGTGAAGATGAGCGAAGCTGAACAGCAAAACCGCCTCTTGCGCCAAAGCCTGCAGGAAAGGCACGGCACGCACAATATTATCGGCCGCAGCCAAGGCGTTCGCCAGATCCTGGATCTCGTCACCCGGGTAGCCCCAAGTACGAGCAATGTGTTGATTACCGGTGAGTCCGGGACCGGCAAGGAACTCATCGCCAAGGCCCTGCACTATGCTTCCAACCGCAAGGACGGTCCATTCATATCGGTCAACTGCATGGCCTTAAACCCCGGAGTCATGGAGAGCGAACTCTTTGGCCATGAAAAAGGGTCCTTTACCGGGGCCACAGTCAAAAAAAGGGGCCGGTTTGAGTTAGCCCACACCGGCACCTTGTTCCTGGATGAAATCGGTGAGCTGTCCTTTGACACCCAGGTCAAGCTCTTACGGGTGATTCAGGAACACTCCTTTGAGCGGGTGGGAGGCAGCGAGTCCATCCATGTGGACATCAGACTGGTGGTTGCGACCAACAAAGACCTCCAGCAGGAAGTTGAGCAGGGCAGGTTCCGGGAGGACCTGTTCTATCGGTTGAATGTGGTCAACATCCACATCCCCCCTCTGCGGGAAAGGGTGGAGGACATCCCCCTTTTGGCCGCCCATTTTCTGCATACCTACAGTCAGGAAAACCAAAAGGACATCCAGGGATTCGCCCCTGAGGCCATACAGGCCCTGACCGCCTATCATTGGCCGGGAAATGTCCGGCAATTGGAGAATGTCATTGAGCGCTGCGTGGTCTTGGCCCGGGGATCGACCATCACCCTGGAAGACCTGCCGGCTGAATTTAAAGAGGAATCAACCCAGTTCAAGAGCGCCGCCGACCTGTTGCCCACGGAGATTGATCTGGGCAGCACCCTGGAAAAAATCGAAGCGGCCCTTATTCGCCGGGCCTTGGTCCGGAACAACTTTGTGCAGGTCAAAGCAGCCGAGACCTTGGGTATCTCCAAAAGCCTTTTACAGTACAAGCTCAAAAAATATAATATTTCCGGAAAACAGTAGTCGGTATGCCCTCACCCGTTCAGGCCTTGATTCTCGATCTGCAGGATATGGAGCAGATCGGTCCGCATATTGTGCATCAGGAGATATTTCCCGGCTCGCCGTCCGCTGTTCAAAATGTGCAAAGGCCCTGGCCGGACGAAGTACAGGACTTGCTTCGGCAGATGGACATTTCCGGCTTGTATTCTCACCAATCCCGGGCCATGGATTTGATCCGCTCCGGCCGACATACAGTCATTGCCACCCCCACAGCCAGCGGCAAAAGCCTCATCTATTCCTTGCCCATGCTGGAAAGGATTTCGGCCAATGCGCAAAGCCGGTCCTTGCTGCTCTTTCCCTTAAAGGCCCTGGCCCAGGATCAGCTGCGGGGAATACGAGAGCTGACCACTGACTGGACAGGAACAGAAAAGCCTCGGGCCGCTGTCTACGACGGCGATACCCCCGCCCCGCAGAGGACAGCTGTGCGCAAAAATCCACCCCACATGCTGTTGACCAACCCAGAAATGCTGCACTTGAGCCTCTTGTCTGCCCATAGGCAATGGTCCAAGCTGTGGTCCAGGCTGGACTTTGTGGTCGTGGACGAGGTGCATACCTATCGGGGAGTGATGGGCTCGAACATGGCCTGGGTATTCCG
>CAYZLB010000081.1:0-11246 GCA_964479235.1 uncultured Desulfohalobiaceae bacterium | reverse complement strand
GCATAGATTCACGGTGAAAGGGAAACGAAATGAAATTATAATATATTTATAAATTTGTACATATCAAAAATTGGAGGATGTTTATGCACGTGCTGAGAGGCAGGATAATGTTCGGGATAGGAAATGATAAAATACTTGGAAATTTCTTGGGAATCATTGCGGTTTTGATGTGGGGCTTTCTTCCCCTGCTGCGGTTGATGGCTGGTGAAATTCCGCCATTGCAACTGACCTGCATGTCATTGTTTTTGGCCTCTTTGGTCACCTTTCTTTTGAACGGTTACCTCAAATTATCATCCCGGGATCGGAAAATGCCCCGGGCCCATGGGGACATCTTTTGGTCAACCATATTTCTTCTTGGCGCAGTAATTTTTTATTTTGCTGCCCTGGCTGTGGCCTGCGGAGCGTGGATGTCCGGAATGAACATAAAGGGAACATGGTCAAACCCGTGATCCCAACTCCCTTATCATGACTTCAGCCATTCACCCGAAGGAGGTAATCCAAGACTTCTGAGACTTTGGCTTAAAAATCAAGTTCCTGTTTTTCCATAACTTCTCTCTGAGGAGTTGGCCTTTCCCCTGGATTGCCCGGCACGACTGATTCCTATGTATTCGTTCAATCCCGGCCGGGCAATGACAGAAGGGGAATGCTGCTCCTATCCTTCGCTATACTATGAGTGAACGTTGGAATACAATCTTTAGTCCGACAAATAATACTCCACAGTGGAAACGACGCGCACCTTTTTTATATGTGGGGTATTGGTATCCCTGTTTTGAATAGAAAATTGACCCTGCCTCGCTCTCTTGATTTTGCCCAAGCTACTGTCTGAATCCTGGGCAAATTTTTGAGCCACTTCTCTGGCCTTGTTTGTGGCTTCCTCCACCATACTCGGCTTGACCTCATTGAGTCGGGTAAAAAGATACTCCGTTCCCCCCTGATATCCCCCGCCAGTAAAGGCCACTCCCTTCTTCCCGATCTCTCCCAGGGAATTCATTGTTGATCGGACCTGTGATATCTTCTCCGAATAGACAGTGATGGTCTGAGAAGCAGAATAGCGAAACTCTATCCTTGATTTTTCATAGCCTTGGGCAAGCTTGTCGGTGATAACCGGTGCAGACAGTGTGCACTCTGAAGGGACAAAACCATTTTCCAGCAGAAAATCCAGAATCACTTTGGAATCACTCTCCAGATCTTCGTACAGCTTTGGCAAATCGTTTCCAGCTGCGGAAAAATGTATTGGCCAAATTGCTGTATCCGCTGGAAACTCACGTTCCGAGAGCCCTTTCACCGTTACAGACCGTTCCAGTTGTTTGAACTGGATCAGGCTTGTTCCCAGAAAATAGCCCACAAAGGACAGGCCAAGCAAAAGACACAGACCGAGCACAAATGCGCTTATCACAGAGCTGTCTTTCATATATATTCCTTATGGATCTTATACGTTGAAAATTCAATAGACTCAGCCTGCCCAATATGGCATGAGGGTTATAACAGGGTTTCGAGGATTATGCCCTAATGTTGCTCCTGAAAGACAGGCTTCACCTTGCCCTGATCATTGAGGACCAACTTGGCTTTGTATTTCTTTCCAGCCTTGGACTTCAAGGTCAGTTGCCTGGATGTTTGGCCTTTGGCTATCAACTCCCTGGCCGCTTGCTTGCCTATTCTGCCGCCCAGCGAGCTTTTCCAGATGGCGAAACGGCATCCCTTAGTCTTCCAATTGGCGCAGCCAAAGGCTTTTGCGTTTTCCACCACTTTGCCCCCACACCACGGGCAGACGCCAATGGCCTCAGCTTGGTCCGGAGAAGTGTTTTGGGTTTCACCCTGTTGCGCATTGTAGTTTAGCTCCCGGCCGATCATGCCGGAAACGATCTCAGCCACAAACGTGGATATCTCCTGGCGAAACTCTTGATATCCAGCCTGTCCCCGGGCAATATGCTCCAGCTTCTGCTCCCACTCTCCGGTCATCTCCGGGGAGACGATCTGGGGAATATTTTCCGCTGTGACCCGGGAAACCTCTAGTCCTTTGTCCGTGGCCATCAGCTTTTTCCTGGACCGTTGCACATATCCCCGCTGGATCAGGGTTTCTATAATTTGGGCCCGGGTGGCTGGGGTTCCAAGGCCTTTGTCCTTGATCGCCGCCCGCAGTTCCTGATCCGTGATCTGCTTGCCGGCGGTTTCCATCACCCCCAAAAGGCTCTCATCTGTATAATGCTGGGGCGGAGTTGTTTTTTTCTTCACCACCTGCAGATCCTGATTGTGCACCTCCTCTCTTTTGATCACCCTGGGCAGGGGACTGTTTTCCGCTTTGCGCCAAGGTTCGGCCTCCATCCATCCCTTGTCCACAATGATCCGGCCGGTGGCCTTAAACCGCTCTTTGTTGCATTCAATCCAAATAGTGGTGGCTTGATAGATGAAGGGAGGCATGAAGGTCGCCAGCAACCGGCGGGCAATGAGATCAAAGACCTGCTTTTCCCGCAGGTTGAGGGCATCCGGCTGAGGCCTTTTCTGGGTCGGAATGATGGCGTGGTGGTCAGTGACTTTGGCATCATTCACGCAGGCAAAGGATGTATTTTGGCTCACTATGGACCGCACATTCTGGACCAATTCTGGATAGATCCCTTCCACAGCCACCAAATGGTTATCAATCCCGGTAAACACGTCGGAGCTGAGATAGCGGCTGTCTGTCCGGGGATAAGTGATGATCTTGTGCCGCTCATACAAGGCTTGGGCCGTGGCCAGGGTCTCTTTGGCCGACAGACCGTACTTGCGGTTGACCTCCCGCTGCAAGGTGGTCAGGTCAAAAAGCAGGGGCGCCTTTTGCTGCCCTTTTTTTGTCTGCACTGAAAGCACGGTCCCGGCCTGGTGCAGGCATGTGCTGCACACCTTTTCCGCCTCTTCCTGACTCCAGTGTCTGGCTTGATCATACTCCGGCGGCAGGTAGTTGGTGGCTGGGACCTCTCCCTCAGCTGCTGAAAACACGCCCTGGACCACCCAGTAATCCTGAGGCACAAAGCGTTCGATCTCCTGCCGGCGGTCCGCAAGCATTTTCAACACCGGGGTCTGCACCCGGCCTTGACTGATGGTATCCTGACACAACAGGGAAAAAAGGCGGGAGAGATTCATCCCCACCAGCCAATCCGCCTCGCTGCGGGCCAGAGCCGCCCCGGCCAGGTTGTCGAAATCTTCCCCCGGCATGAGGTTGGCCAAGGCCTTGGCCAAACCGGCCGGGGTCAAGTCAGAGGCCCACAGCCGCTTGATGGGCTTGCGGCACCCCGCCAGCCAGTAAATGCGGCGAAATATAAGCTCTCCCTCCCGCCCGGCGTCTGTGGCGCAGACCACCTGATCCACGTCCTGACGATTGAGCAGCTCCTTAACTACTTTGAACTGTCCGCTTCCGTTTGTGGTTGGCTGCAGCCGAAACGGCTCTGGAATCATGGGCAACTCAGAGAGCTTCCAGGTCTTCCAGGCCGGATTGTGGTCAGCAGGAGAAGCAATAGCCACTAAATGCCCGATAGCCCAGGTGATGATCTCTTTCTGGCCTTCTATATACCCTTGTTTGGTCCCTGAACGTTGGGGAACCTTCAAGGCCTTTGCGATTTCCCGGGCCACAGAGGGTTTTTCAGCGATATACAATGATTTCATAGCCCACGCTTTATTGCGCTCATTTTTGCAACCCGCTCTCTAAAGCAAAATTTGATATATGTATCACCGACCTTAAGCACTGAGCATTGGCATTTAGTGCAGGTCCAAAAACAGGTTGTGCACAGTTCCGCTTGATTCCTCTTCCAGCTGCAGCCGCAAGCGAGAAGCGGTCGGGGCTTCTCCTGGAAAGAAAAGAAACCCGCGTCCGATCTTGTTCGGACCAATAGTCCGGTTTTCCAGATTTTTATCCGCCAGGTCCTGGCTAATACGTCGCTCTGCCTTGTCTGAGGCCATTTCTTCTCCACCACCCAGTATCGCGCCCCCGGCTGCTCCGACCGCAGCCCCCTTGCCCAGGGATTCACCCACATTTTCACCGGTTAATATCCCGATGGCAGCACCAACAACTGCGCCACCTGCAGCACCCAAAACTGATCTTTTGCCTGCAGAGCCTGCAATTCTGGCATATTCAGAGCTCTCCTCCACCCTTTCGTAGGCTGTCTGCCGATCCAAAAGATTCCAGTAATTTCCCTGGTCATCGATAAGAAAGGTCTGAGCGGGCACAATCCTCAGCGCCTTCTCACCGGTATTGTCGATAACCACTTGCACAGGCAAAAGCTTGGTCTTGCGGATGTCAAACCCAAAGGCCTGCTTTGCCTTTTTGGGGTCGTCATAGGCAACTGACGCCACCTTGGCTCCAGCGATTATCTGCATGTTGGCTATGGCTTCCGGAGGCTTGAACGGAACCTCCTGGCTCTTGTACCCAGTGCAGGCGGACAGGGCCAAAATTACAGTCATGACGAGCATGAAGCGTTTCATAAGCGTCTCCTTGCCAGCTGTTTATTCAGCTGGATGAAATAGTGTTCACAATCAGTCGAGCTCCTGCCTTCCAGCTCCACGAACAACCCCCAAATGGGGGTACGCCGGTTTGGACAGAGTTTCAATCACTGCTGCCGCCACAACCAAGGCAGCACCCAAAAACATAAAACCGGTAAAAGGTTCACCGGCAAAAAGGCCGGCGGTGATCGCCCCGACAATCACTTCACTCATGAGCAAAATGCCGACCCTGGCCGGCTCCAGCCGTTTTGTGGCCCACATGAAACCAGTCAGGGAAAAAGCCCACCACAAACTTCCGACCACAAAGATCCAGCCCAAAACAGCCGGCCCGAAATCTCCTGCAATTGCATCCGGATTCGGCCGATCCAGGACCAAAGCCAAAAGCAAGGCCATGACCATACCTCCGGCACAGAAGATGAAATTGGTTTCCACAGCCCTGGTTTTGGAATGCACATTGATTCCAGTTGCAGCGATGGACCACAAGATTCCTGAGGTCAGACCCAAAAAATCACCCAATGTGTGGGGCAGGGGCAGACCATTGTGAGTGCTTGCAAGAACGATTCCAATACCTGCAAGACCCAGGACGATGGCCACATACCGCCAAAGAGAGGTCGGCCATCCAAGGTAGAATCTGGCAATCAAAGTGCTCCACACGGGGGTGAGATAAAAAAGGAGGATGACCACTGCCACGTGACCGTAGATGAGCCCATTGGAATAGATGACAAAGGATGCCCCACCCAAGGCTGTGCTGAGAAGGGCCTTGGTATTGGAAGCCGCTAAACTTTTCCGGCCTTTCCAGGCCAGAGGGGCTAGACACCCACAGGCGACCAGGACGACTCCCCACGTCACCCACGGACCCGCCGCTATCATGGCTTCCAATTTCCGCACCGGGACCCAGTACACCCCCCATAATGCGCCTATGGTCACGACCAAAAAACCAGGAAATGTTGTTGATTTATGCATAGAAAAACGTGGGCCAAACATTGGTTGTTGCAAACAGGGAAATGAAAAAACAATTTGCTCCACAAAACGAAATATGCTATCGACCTGAGCACGGGAGTCAAGTCCAGTCTGGTCTGGTCTGTAAGACATCCTTTAATAAATATGCATACAATGCGCAGGGAGGAATTTATGCCATTTGGCCTTTCCTTTACCAAGCACAAGCCTGCCTCAGAGAACAAGTCATTGCGCTGCAAGAGCTGCAACGGCCCCCTTGCCCCATTCAAGACCTGATTCTTTATTGGATTGCGCTGCAGGTCCTGCGGCCAAAGATTCCATTGGGATCAATATGTCCAAGAACTTGACGATACCTATGAAGAAATGTTGGCATCGGTTCCCTGCGACCGCTTATAACTTTCTCCATCTCTTTAATTTGAAAAATACGGCAAAGGGGAAGATCCTTTCATTGCCCAAATCCAGGAGGAAAACCAGAGGATCCAGAATCGGAAAAATCCTGGCTGGAATACGGCAATGGCCTGTCCTGTCCGCGGGTTATACTCAGGTTCAATCTTTTCCCCTGCACTTCATAACTTCCGTCAAGCAGACGGAGGCTTCCGGCTGGGGAAACACGAATAGCCGCCGCTCCCAGCACCGGACAGGCGTGTTCACAGGCCCCGCATCCTGTGCATCTGTCCTCGAGGACAAAGGGCACAGCCTCTTGGTTGCCCTGAATGCGGCGCAAATGTATAGCACCGTACGGACATGCCTCGTCGCAAACCAGACAGCTCCGATCCCATTCCCAGGCCAGACATAACTCCGGGTGAATCACAGCTGTACCCATCTTGGCCCACATCTTTTCCCGGCCGGTGAGACTCCGGATGGCCCCGGTCGGACAGACCCGGCCACAGGCAGCGCACTCCGGCCTGCATGGGCCGCGCCGTGATACAGCCACCGGGGCAAACACCCCCTGCACCCCCTGCTCTGTTCCCTGGGGCTGGAGCATGTTGGTCGGGCAGACCCGCATACATGCCCCGCAGCGCACGCAAAGGTTCAAAAAGACACTTTCCGGAAGCGATCCGGGGGGACGGATAAGATATGCATCCCAGGGCTGCCCCTTTTCCATCTCTGCCCGGTGAGCCCACAGGCCGCCAAAGTTCAGCCAAGCCATTCCAGTACCCAGGAGCAGAGCACCTAAGGCCTGCCTGCGGCTGGGCCAAAACCCCTTTTCTCGACCTTTTTCCTGCTTTAGAGACCAGGAGACCGCTTTTTGAGGACATACGGTTTGGCACCTGTGGCAGGCCAAACATTCCCCGGCCGGAATATTACCGGGATTGGCTATTCCCGCCGGACAACTCTTTGCGCACAGCCTGCACTCATTACAAGTATCCCGTACCTTTCTGGCCAGGAAAGAAAATCGGCTGATCACAGCAAGGATCGCTCCGGTAGGACATACATAGCGGCACCAGAATCTGGGAACAATCCAAGCGCTGCCCACAATAACTCCCAGCAAAAGGACAAGCCAGCCCAAGTGGGCTACCCGGGCAGGCTCTCGTTCCAGGCCCAGTAGGAGCGGAGTCACACCCGTGAACTGGAACAGAAAATGGATAAAAGGCCATATGACCAGAGCGTACAGCCTGCTGGCCAAAGATAAAGGAGAGCCCCAATGGGTCACATTCTGACCCCATAGAGCTGCCACGAGCAGAGCCAGAAGCAGGATGTATTTTCCCAGTCTCCAGGACTTTGGAGGCTGCCAGCGTTTTTTGCTCCCGGCAGCCCCGGAAACAGCATCCAGAGTGGTGCCCAGCGGGCAGACATGACTGCAAAAAAAGCGTCCCAGGATCAGGGTGATCAGGACCACAGTCCCGGTTTGGAGGAGTCCGGCCGGGACTGTCTTGGTGCTCAACCACTGCCCAATCCAGAGCAAGGGATCGAGCCTGATCATAGCTCCCAGAGGTGACCATTGTTGCCATGACGGCAGGCAAAGACCCACCCCAAGGAGAAAAAGGAGCAAAAAGCCGGCTTGGATTATCCGTTGCTGCATATACTCAATTCTTATTGGGCCTGTTTTCCGGGGTGATCAAAGATGGAACTCACTATTAATTCGAAAAATGCAAGTGCAAAAACTGCTTTGCACTCGCCAGAGATCAGCCCCGTCTCTGGCGAAAGACCACCAGTTTGATCTCGATCCGACTTTGTCCGTCATTCCCGAACAGACGGAAATCCAAAGTAGATAGAAAGACTTTCCATTAGATTGCCCGACGAGCCAGATCACGGTGTATTCGAGCTGTCCGGGCCGGGCAATGGCAACGACCAGGATTCCAATATTCACACCACTACCCGGCGAACATTCAGATTATCCACATCCATACGCCCCAGACCCCATTCATGGGCAATTTGGATATGTTTGACCTTGGTTGGTGGAATCTGTTGCCCATACCAGGGGACCATGGAGACCACCTGGGCATCCGCAGCCACCATATCTCTGGAGGCCACCACTGCGTTGAGATGTTTCACTTTCCCGGGACCACTGGGACCATTCGTGGTCAAAGCCCTGGTCACATCGATAACTGTCAGGTCGGCCCGGAGTAAACGACTCAGATCGGCTATGGCCGTGTGCAGATTATAGCGCCAATGCATTTCACTTCGATTGGCGATCAAGCCCATCATACCTTTCATGGACAGACTTACCCCGGTACTGCCATGGTGCTTGGCAACCGGAGCGGCGATGAGCACATCGGCCTCCAGTACTTCCCGCATGACATCGGTCTGGGTAAAGTGCTGAGCCTTGGGGATATCTGTGCGCACAAAACCTTGGGGTGTATCCATGGCCCGAACCTCGCTCCCGGATATAGGCCTGCAGGCTGCTTGAATGCCGCTATTTTCCAAACAGGCATCTGCACCGCGCAACGTATGGTCCAAAATCAAGACTTGTTCAGCGCCAGCTTCCCGGCACATGACGGCCAAAGCACTGATCACTTCAGGGTGTGTGGTTGTGGCCATGCTCGGGGGATTGTCGAAACTCATGTTCGGCTTGAGCACCACCCGCTGCCCTGGACGAACAAACTG
Organism: uncultured Desulfohalobiaceae bacterium; assembly: GCA_964479235.1. GTDB lineage: Bacteria > Desulfobacterota > Desulfovibrionia > Desulfovibrionales > Desulfothermaceae > Desulfovermiculus. Next base: position 2,771 of record CAYZLB010000081.1, on the reverse strand, counting down.
CTGCATACCGCCCAGGAGCTCCACAGCCGCCCTGGTGGCCTCAGCGGGCCTTCCTTCGGCTACTGCGATATCCGGCTTATTGCCGGCCCACAATCGGCCAGACAAAACGGTCAAAGATCCGGCCAGGCTTACTGCTGCACCGGCCTGCCACTTCAAAAAATCGCGGCGGGAAAATCCGGACATAGTTTTCTCCATCGGGCAAGGGATTGTCATTTACATACGTATGATATAACAACAACAGTAATTGTATCCTTTTCCTTGAACCGGAGCAATCAAGGGGGGTGTGGTTATTCAAACTCAACAGACAGATAACACTTACCCCAAAAAACGAGGAAAGAAGGGCATTACTCAGGCGGGTTGGTAGGAAGTACTTGTCGGCTATGCTTTCCCGGTTCCACAATAACGTTTGTATTTCTTGCCGCTCCCGCACGGAGCAAAAAGCATGGCGTCCAAAACCCAAATCAGGCCATACTCCTTGGCCAGCTCTTCATTATACTTGGCCTTGCGCCTTTCACACCGCGCCCGAGAACATAACTGACATGTGAAAAATGACACCTCTGTAGGAAAGAGAATCCCTGACAGGGACTTTCTGGGCACCATGAGCATGTTCTCTTGGAGCTCGACTCCGATTGACTCTGTTACTCCAGGCAAAAGAGAAAATAGGCTTCCCTGCTCCTCGATAGGCCGATCGGTCAAGAAAGCCGGGCCCAATAAACGAGAGTTTGGGGACAGCATAGATGGACATTATATGCTCCACATATGATCTCGACCCTTGGTTAAGGCCAAATCGCCAAGCACCTCCAAACCGTATCTTTTAATTATATCTCAACTCTTATTCATGATGCTTTCAACCGCTTCATGTCGTCAACAAGTTCTTGAACTGCCTTGGCGGAATGGTTTAATCCGTCTTGTTCTTCTTTAGTAAGAGAGATCTGAACGATTTCCTTTATCCCGTTTTCTCCGAGCTTACAGGGAACCCCAATGAACAGGTCCTTGATATTATATTCCCCTTGCAACAATGCAGCGCAGGGAAGTATTTTATTCTGATCCCTAAGAATAGCCTCCGCCATCTCCACAGCCCCTGAAGATGGAGCATAAAAAGCACTGCCTGACTTCAAAAGGCTCACGATCTCAGCACCTCCCTTGCGGGTTCGATCCACAAGTTCTTCAATTTTCTGCGCAGACATCAACTCTGTGATGGGGATGCCAGCCACAGTGGAAAAGCGAGGCAGAGGAACCATCGTATCCCCATGACCACCCAAGACAAAGGCATGTGTGTTTTCAACCGACACATTAAGTTCCATGGCGATAAATGCACGAAACCTTGCAGAATCGAGAACTCCGGCCATACCGATTATCCTGTTCTTGGGAAACCCGCTGCTTTCATGGGCCACATGGCACATTGCATCCAAGGGGTTACTCACAATGATCAAGATAGAGTGAGGAGCAACCCTGACCACCTCATTGACCACATTCTGCATGATATTCATATTGGTGGACAGGAGATCATCCCTGCTCATTCCAGGCTTTCGGGGAATACCTGCGGTAATGATGACAATATCCGAATCTTTGGCCTCAGAATAATCCGCGGTTGCTCCAAGTACATTGCTGTCATGCTTCTCAATGGGAGCTGCTTCCATCAGATCCAGAGCCTTTCCTGCAGGCACTCCCTCCATGATATCAACGAGAACCACATCAGCCAGCTTCTTCTCGGCAATCCGCATGGCAGCCGTTCCTCCAACGTTACCTGCTCCGACAACTGTTACTTTTTTTCGCATGCTACCTCTCCTTACATTCTTTCTGGTTATATAAGTTTTAAAGACCTTTAGCCTCAAACTTCTGACTCATATTGCTCATTTATAGATTCTAGAATCTTCTCTTCTACATAGTTCAAATGAATAAACATAGCTTCATGTGCTCCATCAGACCTCCTGTTTTTTATTTCTTCAACAATCTGTGAATGTTGTTCTAACACTACCCTAAAGCTTATTTTTTCAAAGTTCATACATATATGTTTTCTGAGTATTCCATATATAGAAAACATCATATGCATTTGAATTTTGTTATGTGTCGCTTTGGCAATTGCCATATGAAAATCTGCATCTTCACTGTTGAGACTATCAGTGTCTTTATTATTTAATTTTTCCATTAAAGATATACTTTTTTCCAATCTCTGTATGTCCGTATCCTCTATAGCACGTTGTGCAGCATAATATGCATTCCATGTTTCAATGCCTTTCCTAACTTCTATCAGATCACACAATGTCTGTATGTCTTTGCCCAGCAAGTGGCTGAAAGGCTCAACAACTTGCTTTGCAGCTAAATGACGTATTTTCAACCTATTTCCTGAGGTAACTTCAAACAAACCCATGCCCGTCAAGGTCTTAATAGCCTCCCGAAGCGAAGGACGGCTCACCCCAAATTGTTGCATGAGCTTGCGTTCCGGGGGCAAGCACTCACCAGGTCTAATTTTGCCTTCAATAATCAACGATTTGATTTGATTCGCTATTTTCTCTGACAACCTTTCCTGCTTGATGGGAGTGTATATTTCTTCTGATGATTCCATATTTGTATTCTCTCGTATTTATATGATGATACTGGGTTATTTTAAAGGCACCACCATATAAGGCACAAGCTTTGGCCTTAATCTCTCTGCAATGGCTAATTTATCGAAAAGCGTTTCCTTCCTTGTTCAGGCTTAGCCTCCAGGCATTGTTCCCTGCCCTTGGCACCAAGGGCAGGGATGAGCACGGCAGCCCTTGCCTTATCCC
>CAYZLB010000080.1:0-11507 GCA_964479235.1 uncultured Desulfohalobiaceae bacterium | reverse complement strand
CTGACTACGAGCCGCTGACCACCGGCTTAACTACCTCACCGCTGCGCAGGCAGCGGGTACAGACATCGATACGCTTGACTGTACCGCCGGGCAGCTGGGCCTTCACCCGTTGCAGATTGGGCTTGAAACGGCGTTTGGTTTTGTTGTTTGCATGACTTATGTTATAACCGACCATTGGTTTTTTGCCGCACAAAGCGCATTGCTTAGACATATGTTGCCTCCCTGAGATTTTTTGGGGTTCATCTCCAGCCTGTTCATCTGGTATTGTCCTTTGTCCAGGACTCTGTCCTTCACGTGTCGTCCATGAGGCCCTTGAAGCAGGGCTTGAGCTTTTGTCTTGCTCCAAGGGACAAAGATGACTATCTTAGAGTGTTTGGTAAAAAATGGCAAGTATGCGTGCCTTGACAACATGACCCGGCTACACGTAGTTATAGCGGTTTGACGAGGCGAATATGATACACATTTGGTTTTCGCTGTCCGATTGCCCAGACCATGGACGTCGGCTTTTTCTATCTGATCAGGCTGTTTGGACTGATCCATTGCAGGAATTTCATCTCAATGCAGAGGTGATCGATCCCTTGGGGGCAGAACTGGAACTCGTCCCTCAAAGTGATGGTCTGTTGATTCGAGGAACAATTCAAGGTCGCATTTCCTTACTCTGTGATCGGTGTGCAGATCCAGTACCTTATGCACTCGATACACGGTTTGATGTGTTCGAGTCTTTGGAAGGGCAAAGCGAACAGGAGGAATATGCGGAACGTTTTCGGCAGGGACGGCAGGGCCTGGAGCTGGATTTGGCTGCGGTTTTATGGGAGCAGTTTGTTCTTGCTTTACCTGTCAAACCACTCTGTTCATCAAATTGCCGGGGGATTTGCCCCCAGTGTGGCGCCAACCTGAATACAGAAGAATGTCAATGCGCCAGAACTATATTTGATCCACGGTTGGAAGTTCTGCGCCACTTGCAGGTTGGCCGGGAATAACACGTATTTTGAGATAACGGTTTGTCTGGCACTCGTGAATCAGACATACAGAGCAATTCAACGTCGGCTGAAAAGGAGTCAGGATATTATGGCTGTACCAAAAAAGAAAACATCCAAGTCCAAAAAGAATATGCGTCGTTCACATCATCGGGTGCCACCACCCAATGTTATCAGCTGTGCCTGCGGCCAATCTCGCTTGTCCCACCGCATCTGTCCCTCCTGCGGAAGTTACCGGGAGCGGCAGGTGATAGGATCTGGAGATGGAGAAGAATAAGCGGCCCAGAATTGCCATCGATGTCATGGGGGGAGACTATGGCCCTCGGGTTATGATACCCGGGGCAATTCAGGCGGCTCGGCGTCGTGATTTGGCGCTTTCTTTTGTCGGGAATCAGGAACTGGTGGAGGAAGAACTTTCCCGAAATCTTCATAACGGCCTTGAGGTGGACATTGTTCACGCTGGTGACGTGGCCGGTATGGCGGATAAACCATCCCATATTTTGCGCCGGAAAAAAGATACCTCCATTCAAGTCGCCTATAACCTGGTGCGAGAGAACGAAGCGGATGGAATCGTCAGTGCCGGTCATACAGGAGTGACCTTAGGCTGTGGCATTTTTGCTCTGGGGCGGATTAAGGGCATTGAGCGTCCTGGGTTAGCGACCATTTTACCCCGGGAAAATAAGCCGTTGATCATCATTGATGTCGGCGCAAACGTGGATTCAAAACCTCGCCATTTGGTTCAGTTTGCCATTATGGCCGAGGCCCTTGCCGTCAATGTCCTCAAGATCCAAGAACCTCAAATAGGCATACTCAGTATTGGGGAAGAACAGGGAAAAGGAAATGTGCAGGTCAATGAAACGTATAGCCTTCTGGCCCGGAGTTCCATGAATTTCGTTGGCAATGTGGAAGGCAGGGACCTGTTTCATGGGGATGTAGATGTCGTTGTTTGCGACGGTTTTGTAGGGAACGTGGTATTGAAACTATCCGAAGGATTGGGCTCGGCTTTTTCCAAGATGCTGCGTACGGAATTGAAACGGGGTTTCTGGTCCCGGCTGGGCACAATGCTTGCCTTGCCCGCCTTAAAACGTTTTCGACGTCGATTGGACTATGAAGAATACGGGGGAGCCCCATTGTTGGGACTCAACGGAGTGTCTTTTGTTTGCCACGGATCTTCCGGGATTCGAGCCATTCAAAGTTCTGTCGAGATGGCCGGCTCCTATGTTCGCAACCAAGCCAATGATGATATACGGAGTGGCCTGGAAGCCCACCCTGAAATTACTCGTTTCCATCGTCTCAAACATATTTTACATACCCCCGGCAAAGGGACGGCCCAAGACGAAGAGCCAGAGGCCGAATCATAAAGGCAGTGTTTTGATGATTCCCGGGGGATGTTGCGAAACCGCTTTACGTGCGCCATACAAACCCATTCCTTACAACACCCGCCACCATGAATACAAGACTTCTATCGATTGAACTGATTTCAATCCCGGGATGATTACCTGGGCTGTGAAAATTCAAAACCCTATTGACACCACTATGCATACCCAATCATATATTCTTGGCCTCGGTTACTACGTTCCGGAGAAGATTGTTTCCAATGCCGATCTGGAACAGCTTGTAGAGACATCTGATGAATGGATCACTACCAGGACGGGGATTAAGGAACGCCGGATGGCCGGAAACGGAGAGAGCTGTTCCGATTTAGCCCTCTGTGCAGGCCAAAGGGCCTTGGACGATGCAGGCATGTCGGTTGACGAGGTTACCCACATACTGGTGGCTACCTTTACTCCGGATTATTGTGAACCGACAGTATCATGCCTGCTCCAGAGCAAACTGGGAGCTGCCAGATCCATGATGGCTATGGATTTGGCCGCAGGATGTTCTGGATTTACCTATGGTCTGGACACGGCCAGGGGGCTGGTGGCAGTGCATCCCGGAGCTGTCGTTCTGGTTGTGGGCAGCGAAGTGTGCACTTCCAGGGTCAATTTTCAAGACCGGAATACCTGTGTGCTCTTTGGCGATGGGGCAGGGGCGGCTGTTATTTCTGGACAGGGAGATGGGCATCCGAAAATCGTGGATACTTTGCTCCGGGCTGATGGGAACCTCGGAGATCTCTTGCCGGTTGGCCAGGAAGGAAGTTCGGCCAGGCCCTATACTTTAGGTCAGGAAGTCGGTGAAGACTATTTCATCCAGATGAAAGGCCGGGAGCTCTTTCGTCATGCTGTACGGGGCATGGCCGATTTAACCCTTGAACTTTTGGAAAAAAACCATATGCGAATGGAAGATGTCGACCTGTTTATCCCGCATCAGGCCAATTTGCGGATTATTGAAGCCTTAGCCAAAAAAATGGTTTGCCCTATGAACAGAGTTTACGTTAATGTGGATCGGTATGGGAATACTTCCGCAGCCTCCGTGGGCATCGGTCTGGCAGAGGCCGCCTATCTCGGCCGGATCAAGGCGGGAGATACCGTGGTCCTTGTAACTTTTGGGGCCGGTTTGACCTGGGGAGCGACCTTGTTGCAGTTTTAGTTATTTGTTGTTTGGAGCCTGATTCTCTGATCACAGTTCACTGAAAGGCTTATCTTGTTTTGCTTTGGAAGCATGCCTGTGACGGTGCAGAGATACTAGATGGAGTGAAATTATAGAGACGTGGGCCAGTTATGAATGAATCGCAACAAACAGCCATTGTTACTGGAGGATCACGGGGTATCGGGCGATCCATTGCCGAAGTCCTGGCTGATCACGGTTGGCAGGTTTTTGTGACCTATACCAGTAAGCCTGACTTGGCGGAGGAGGTCTGTGCGGCCATTGCCGAGCGGGGAGGATCCGCCCGGGCCTTTGCTCTGGATGTGAGTGACCGGGAGGCGGTGGCCTTATTTTTCCGGGAATCAATCAAAAGCAAGGTCAATCTTGGGCTCCTGGTGAACAATGCCGGGGTGACCAAAGACGGGCTTTTGTTGCGCATGAAGGCTGCTGACTGGGATCAGGTCATGCAGGTCAATCTGAACGGGGCGTTTGCCTGTTTGCAGGAAGCAGCCAAGATTATGGTTCGACAACGGTATGGACGCATAGTCAATATCTCCTCAGTGGTCGGGCAATCCGGAAATCCCGGGCAGGCCAACTACTGTTCATCCAAGGCCGGTCTTATCGGGTTGACCAAGGCGGCAGCCATGGAACTGGCTCCTCGGAACATCACTGTGAATGCAGTGGCTCCAGGATTCATCGCTACAGAAATGACAAAATCCCTGGAACAACAAGTTCGGGATGCATATCTGGCCAGGATTCCCATGGGGCGTTTCGGCCGCCCGGAGGATGTGGCTGAAACCGTGGCCTGGTTGGCTTCTGAGCGGGCCGGGTATATTACAGGTCAGGTCATCGGAGTCAACGGAGGACTCTACCAGTAACAATCAATGCAGCAAAAAAAACAGGCGAGGAGGAAACATGTCAGTACTGGAAAAAATAAAAAATATTGTCGCTGAGCAACTGGACGTGGCTGAGAACGAAGTGGTACCAGAAGCCAATTTTGTCGAGGATTTGGGTGCGGACTCTTTGGATCTTACCGAATTGATCATGGCTATGGAGGATGAATTCGGCTTGGAGATCGACGATGATGAGGCTCAGAACCTGCGAACGGTGAACGATGCAATCAAATATATTGAAAGCAGGCAGGCGGCGTAAGGCGGAGTGAGTTATCAGTTATCAGTTATCAGTTATCGGCTCTCAATTCAGAACTAACGTCTTGGGAGCTATGAACAGATAACTGATAACTGTTTTCCCTGCGATTGGGAAATCTATCAACAGACCACAGATCGGAGAATATTAACTTCATGAGTGAATTTTCATGATCGGAAAACGAGTCGTCGTCACCGGCCTTGCGGCCATCACGCCCCTGGGTACTGACCTTAAGAGCAGCTGGAAGGGCTTGACTGCCGGAAGATCCGGCATCGGTCCCATCACTCGATTCGACTCTTCAGAGTTCAATACAAAAATTGCCGGGGAAGTCAAAGACTTTGATCCACAGCAATATATACCCCGCAAACAAATCCAGCGCATGGACCGTTTCAATCACTTTGCGGTGGCTGGATCGCGCATGCTCTTGGATCATGCCGGATTGGACATAGATCCTGAACAGGGATCACAAGATGTCGGGATTCTGCTCGGATGCGGTCTGGGAGGGCTGGAGACCATTGAAGAATTTCACACCCGGTTGCTGAAGAAAGGGCCGGCGCGTATTTCGCCGTTTTATATTCCCAAGCTGATTTCCAATATTGCGGCCGGACAGATCGCCATATTCACCAAAGCCAAAGGCCCGAACCTGGTGACTACCTCCGCGTGCGCATCAGGGGTGCATAGCATCGGGTATGCCTTTTCGGACATAAAGTTGGGTCGAGTCAAGGCAATGATTTGCGGGGGGGTGGAGTCGACAATAACCCCCATGGCCGTATCAGGCTTTAATGCCATGCGGGCCCTGTCCGAGCGCAACCATGAACCGGACAAGGCTTCACGGCCGTTTGATCAAGACAGGGACGGTTTTATTATAGCCGAAGGGTGTGGATTTCTTCTCCTGGAAGAACTGGAACACGCCAAGGCCAGAGGAGCTACGATTTATGCCGAAGTCGTAGGTTTCGGGGCCTCGGCAGATGCCTACCACATTACAGCCCCGGATGAGAGCGGAGCAGGCATGGCCCAAGCCATGCGCGCTGCGGTGAACGAGGCGGAACTTGATGTCCAGGAAGTCGATCATATCAACGCCCATGGGACATCCACTCCGTGGAACGATCTGTGCGAAACCCGGGCCATCAAGACTGTTTTTGGAGCGCATGCATATAATCTCTGCGTCACAGCCAATAAATCCATGCTCGGCCATGCGTTGGGTGCAGCTGGAGGCATTGAGAGTGTGTTCAGTGTGATGACTATTGATCAAGGCCTGGTTCCAGGAACTGTGAATCTTGAGCATCCAGACCCGGAATGCGATTTGGATTATGTGGCCCAGGGAACCAGAAAGCAACAAGTGCAGACCGTCCTTTGCAATTCATTTGGTTTTGGAGGAACCAACGCCTGTATCCTGTTTCAGCACTTTGAAAATGGGTAAGAAGCCTTGGATTTTGTTCCCGGAGGCTAAGAGGATTTTTTTGTGAGTCATCGACTTCCCTGGCCTGAATATTTTATGCGCATCGCCTTCCTGGTGGCTGAAAGGTCGACATGCCTGCGGCGAAAGGTGGGTGCTGTTGCAGTCAAAGACAAGCGTATTCTGTGTACAGGTTACAACGGTGCCCCATCCGGGCTGGCCCATTGTCTTGACCAGGGCTGCCTGCGTGAACAACTGGGTGTCCCCTCTGGTCAGCGGCATGAACTCTGCCGCGGACTGCATGCCGAACAAAACGTTATCATTCAGGCCGCTGTCCACGGTATTGCCCTCAGGGGCGCTGAGTTATTCTGTACCACCCAGCCATGCCTGATCTGCGCTAAAATGCTCATCAATTGTCAATTCACCAAGATATATTTTGCTCAGGGCTATCCAGACCAACTGGCCGCTGATATGCTCAGTCAAGCCGGAGTGGCGTTTGAGGTGCTGTCCTTAAAGTAAATACGGCTATGATGAGATCACCCATGCTCCACGCCATACGCCTGGCCTTGCAGGCCAAAGGACAAACCGCTCCAAATCCGTGTGTGGGGGCTGTATTGACCAAGGGTGGTCTGATTGCCGCTGTTGGATGGCATAAAGGGCCGGGGCTTCCCCATGCCGAGGTAGAGGCCTTACATCAGGCCCTGGAAAAAGGCTGGGACTTGACGCAACTCACGCTGTGGGTAACCTTAGAGCCGTGCAACCATCAGGGCCGGACGCCGCCGTGTACCCAGGCCATACTTCAGGCCGGTATTCCGCGGGTTGTCATCGGAACCTTGGATCCCAATCCGGATGTGGCAGGTGGCGGTGCAGATCGGCTGCAACGCCATGGCGTAGAGGTCATTGTCGGTGAAGAAGAACAGTCCTGCCGGGATCTGATTGCCGATTTTCGGGCTTGGACTATAGAGCAGCGGCCACTGGTCCGACTGAAGTTGGCCACAACCCTGGATGGACGAATTGCCACCAGAAACGGCCATTCGGCCTGGGTCAGCGGAGAAGTGGCCAGACAGAGGGTTCATGCCATGCGGGCTGAATCTCAGGCGGTCCTGGTCGGCGGACAGACACTGCAGGCTGACGATCCCCAATTGACGAATCGATCAGAGAGAGGGGAAAGACAGCCTTGGGCAGTTGTTATAACCCGCAAAATGCCCTCGGCAGATGCAGATTTGTTCCTGTTGCAAAAGCGTCCTTTAGAACTTGTGATATTGACCTCTGAAGAGAATGCCGATTCCAATACAGCCCAGAAGCTGCGCCACAAGGGAGTTCAGGTATACGGCTTGAGCACAGTGGAGAACGGTGGGCTGGATATCAGAGCTGGTCTTCAAATCCTGCACAAGAAGCTGGGGTGTACCGAGCTTTTATGTGAGGGAGGAGGCCGGTTGGGGATGTCCCTTGTTCAGGCTTATTGCGTTGACGAACTGCATCTTGTGGTGGCTCCCAGGATACTTGGCGATGAACAGGCAGTAAGTGTTTTTTCCGGACGAAAGGTATTGCAGATGGACGAAAGCGTGAACTGGCGTTTGATCAGCCATGAGCAGGTCGGCGAAGACCTGTGGCTGCTCTTGCTGCCTGGATGAAAGGCCACGGGGGAAGAAGAAACACCCCCAACCCCCCTCAAGGGGCGAAAGAAGAGAAGACAGCAGTCAGAGATTAGACGTCCAAGGTCGGTGGGAGAAAAAAGGTCAGTGAAATAGTACCTGGATCCGGCGGTACAGGTGTGAGGGCGAATAATTATTCGCCCTCTTGGGATGCTCATTCTCTGATCATTGATTTCTGATCTCTGTACTGGCGCTAGTAGAAGCGATCATAAATAGAGTGTGTTCCAGAATTCCGTACTAGGTATAAGTTAGGATAATCCAAATCGATCCCGAAGAAAGAAAATCCCAACAAACGGATGCACTGGACGCTCATTCTTCGCGCCAGTGATCCTAAGCGTTGAAAACTGATCAACTCCGTATGGTCTCGTCATTGCGAGGAGTCTTCGACAGGCGTCTTCGCCGAAGCAATCTCGAAATCGTTACCGATATTTAAGAACAGGTGTAGTAGTCGCTTCCACGTGACCTACAGGAACGACAAACCAGGAATGCCGAACAGCTTTATATCCACTATGTTTACCGGCCTGATCCAGACCCTGGGTACAATCCAGACCATTACCGGCTCCCAGGATGAGCAACGGATGTGTATTGCTCCCCAAAAAAAATGGAGCGATCTTCAGCTTGGGGAGAGTATTGCCATAAACGGTGTCTGTCTAAGTGTTGAAGAATTTTCCAGGGCCTCCTTTTGGGTTTACGCCTCAATGGAAACACGAGAACACTCCAATTTGAGACTGCTGAAGACTGGAAGTCGAATCAATCTGGAACGGGCTCTAGCACTCCAGGATCGGTTGGGCGGTCATTTGGTCAGTGGCCATGTGGACTGCCAGGCCAGGGTGGTATCCATCAATTCGGCCGGGCAATCGCAAGGCTATCGGTTTACGTTTGATCCTAAGTGGTCTTCCTATGTTGTGCCCAAGGGCTCTGTTGCCCTGGATGGGATCAGCCTGACGGTGAATTCCTGCGGAAACGGCTTTCTGGAAGTCAATATTATCCCGGCCACCCAGAAGGATACGGCCATTCATCTTTGGCGTCCTGGTGTTGCTGTCAATATGGAAGTCGATCTCATCGCAAAGTATGTTCAGCGCATGCTCACCCCCTGGCAAGGCCGGGAGGAAAGAAAGTCTGATTTAAGTATGGATTTTCTCCGTCAGCATGGGTTTGGCGAATAACTGGAAATATTTTGTCCAAAAAAGATTTGAGCAAATACATAAATCACGTCGGAGCCGAAAATGAGCAAGTGCACCCCAGAAGAGGCCATTGAAGAAATCAAGCAGGGGCGACTTTTGATCCTGGTTGACGATGAAGATCGGGAAAATGAGGGGGATCTGACCATTGCCGCTGAAAAAGTCACACCGGAAGCCATCAATTTTATGGCCAAATACGGGCGGGGACTGATCTGTCTGTCTCTGGCCCCGGAATGGGTGGACAAGCTGCAGCTGCCTATGCAGCCCAAGCGAAACGAATCCCGTTTTGGCACAGCTTTTACCGTATCGATTGAAGCGGCCAAGGGGGTGACTACCGGAATATCGGCCTATGACCGGGCCACAACTATTTTGACTGCGGTTCAAGACCGGGTTCAGCCCGAGGATGTATCTACCCCTGGACACATTTTTCCTTTGCGGGCCCGAAGGGGGGGGGTTTTGGTCCGAGCCGGCCAGACAGAAGGCAGTGTTGACTTGAGCAAACTTGCCGGGCTGAAGCCAGCGGCAGTCATCTGTGAGATTATGCGTGATGACGGAAATATGGCCCGAATGCCGGATCTGGAAGTCTTTGCTCAGGAATATGGACTGAAAATTGCTACCATTGAGGACTTGATTCGGTACCGATCCAAGTTCGATTCTTTGGTTCAGGCGGTAGGAGAGGCAGACCTGCCTACCCGCTATGGAAATTTCCGGACCATCGCGTACGAGTCGGATATCGACGACTACACGCATATTGCATTGGTCAAGGGACAAATCAAAGAAGATGAGCCTGTTTTGGTCCGGGTGCACAGCGAGTGCTTGACCGGCGACGTGTTTGGCAGTCTGCGTTGTGACTGCGGCTCGCAGCTGCAGAAGGCTATGCGCATGATTGAAGAAGAAGGCACGGGTGTTGTCCTGTATATGCGCCAGGAAGGCCGTGGAATCGGTTTGGGCAATAAAATCCGAGCTTATCATCTTCAAGATCTTGGGCAGGATACAGTTCAAGCCAACCTGAGCTTGGGGTTTCAGCCCGATCTGCGCGACTACGGCATTGGGGCCCAGATTTTGGTTGATTTGGGTGTTTCCAAAATGCGCCTGATGACCAACAATCCCAAAAAAATTGTGGGCCTGGAAGGGTATGGGCTGGAAGTGGTCGAACGTGTTCCCTTGGAAGGTCCTCTATGCGAAACAAATGCCAACTATCTCCGAACCAAGAAAGAAAAATTAGGCCATTTGTTAGCTTCGTTTGACGAAGCGCAGTAGCCGGTGGGGGAAGGGCGGCTTTTTGTTGATGACGGATACCAAATAACAGATAACCAGCTACCAGCGGCAGGGCTGACTCCCGACACCACAGCCGGAACACTGAAGCAGATTGATTGAAAGGATATGAATTATCATTGAAGCGAGAGATATTATGCACCATATCACAACCATTGAAGGACACCTCCAGGCCGAGGGATTGCGTTTTGCCCTGGTGGCCAGCAGGTTCAACGATTTTATTGTCGACCGGCTGGTCAGCGGCGCAGTGGATGCGCTCATCAGGCACGGAGCAGAGCGGGAAAATTTACAGATTGTCCGTGTCCCCGGTGCCTTTGATATGCCGGTGGTGGCTAAACAGTTGGCTGCCAAGAAAGATCTTGACGGTATTATCTGCCTGGGTGCGGTTATCCGGGGAGCAACACCCCATTTTGATTATGTGGCCGCAGAAGTGTCCAAAGGACTGGCCCATATTTCTTTGGAAACCGGAAAGGCAGTAGGGTTTGGTATTTTAACCACGGATTCTTTGGAACAAGCTATAGAACGAGCCGGGAGCAAGGCTGGGAACAAAGGCGTTGAAGCGGCCATGGCCGCACTAGAGACTGCCCAGGTCCTTCGGCAGCTTGGCACCGTGTGACCATGGCCAGAAAACACAAAAGCCCCAGACGTCAAGGACGGGAAAAGGCATTTCAGGTCCTCTACGGGATGCATTTCTATCCCCAGCCTGACATGGTGCATATGATGCGGTCTTTTGATCATTTCATTGCCGAGCATAATGGAGATTTGAGCACTGGGGATGGCTTTGCCCTGGCCTTGATACAAGGAGTCCTGGAGAACCTTCCCCAGTTAGACACAGCTATTGCAGCTCATTGTAAAAACTGGCGTTTGGAACGGATTGGGAAGATAGAATTGACTGTTTTGCGCCTATCACTTTTTGAATTGCTGTACCGAGAAGATGTACCGGACAAGGTAGCCCTCAATGAAGGGATAGAACTGGCCAAAAAATTCGGCGATCAGCGTTCCGGAGGGTTTGTCAACGGCATCCTGGATGCCATTGTCCATGACCGGGAGCAGAGCGCAGGGGACAGTGATCGGTAGTCAGTCCCCCGCTGCTCATGCCCCCCAAGTTTGACCGGGATGAAACGTATACGATGAGCCGATAACAAATAACAGATAACTGACAACTGACATCCGATTATGACCCAATATCACGCTGAGCAGATAGAACAGAAATGGCAGGAACACTGGGAAAAGGACCGTCTCTTTGCCGCCCGGGCCGACCCTGAACGGGAAAAATATTATGTTCTGGAGATGTTTCCGTATCCTTCGGGACGAATTCATATGGGCCATGTCCGGGTATATACTATTGGCG
>CAYZLB010000079.1:0-11762 GCA_964479235.1 uncultured Desulfohalobiaceae bacterium | reverse complement strand
TGTTTTATATATAACCTTTTTGTTATATAATGTCAAAACCTCGTGATTGCCAAAGAGCTTTGAATCTGCTGATGGTCGAGCAAAAATTTGTTAATGGTTATCAGGAGGTGATTGCGAACCCCTTTTTTATCTGAGAATGTTGGACTGGCGGTTTGCATCAAAAAGTTGGACCAAAGCAGATTTCAGCCTTGGTCCTCCACTGGAGCAAAGACCTGCCGGTCTTTGTATTCGGCCTGTTTTCCCCGGTTCCACATAGTCACCGGCCGGTAATAGCCCACCACCCGGGTGTATACCTCTGTCTCTGCCCCGCAGTGGGGGCAGGTAAAGTGCTCTCCGTTTATGTAGCCATGGGTCTTGCAGATGGAGAAGGTGGGGGTGATGGAGATATAGGGCAGCTTGGTCTTGGTCATGGCCTTGACCATGAATGATTTCAACGCCTGGGTGTCGGCAACGGCTTCGCCCAGGAATGTGTGAAAGACCGTGCCTCCGGTGTATCTGGGCTGAAGCATGTTTTGATGCTCCAGGGCGGCGAAGACGTCCGTGGTGGCATGGACCGGCAGGGCCGTGGAGTTTGTGTAATAAGGGACATCGTCACCTGAGGTCTGGATGTCCTGGTACAGTTGTTTATCGATTTTGGCCAGACGATAGCTGGTCCCTTCGGCCGGAGTGGCCTCCAGATTGTACAAATGTCCGGTCTCTTCCTGAAAAGAAGAGGTCAGCTCCCGCAGGTGTTCCAGGGTCCGCTGCATGAGGCGGATTCCAGCCGGAGCCTCGATGCCCTTGCCCAGGAGGTTCAGGCAGGCCTCGTGTCCGCCGATAAGCCCGATCGTGCTGAAATGATTGTTCAAACCATTCTTTAAATAGCGGGCAGAGAAGGGGTACATGCCCCGGTCCATATTGTCACTGACCCATTTGCGCTTAAATTCCAAGGATTCTTTGGCCAGAAAGGCATACTCGGCCACCAGGTCAAGGAAATCCTCTTCATCCTGGGCCAGGTATCCCAGCTTGGGCAGATTCAGGGTGACCACGCCGATGGAACCGGTCAGATCTCCGGCCCCAAACAATCCTCCAGTCCGTTTTCTCAGCTCCCTGATATCCATCTGCAGCCGGCAGCACATGGAGCGGACATCCTCGGGTTTTAGATCAGAATTGATGAAGTTTTGGAAATAGGGCACCCCGTATTTGGCCGTCAGTTTGAGCAAGAGGTCCCCGACTTCAGAGTCCCAGGGGAAATCCTGGCTGACATTGTAGGTGGGAATAGGAAAACTGAAGATTCGACCGTGGTAGTCGCCCTCGAGCATGACTTCCAGAAAGGCCCGATTGATCATCTCCATTTCCTGGGCATAGTCTTTGTAGCAGGCATCCTGCAGCTGGCCGCCGATGATGACCGCCTCTTCACCGATATGCTTGGGCGGGACCAAGTCAAAGGTCAGGTTGGTGAACGGGCTCTGTCCACCCCAGCGGGAGGTGGTGTTTACATTGAATACAAATTTTTGAATGCTTTGTTTGACCCGGGGAAAATCCAGTTCGTCGGCCCGGACAAAGGGAGCTAGATAGGTATCTATATTGTTGAAGGCCTGGGCCCCGGCCCATTCATTTTGCAATGTGCCCAAGAAATTGACCATCTGGCCCAGGGCGGAATCCAGGTGTTTGGCCGGACCGGATGAGCATCTGCCTTCCAGGTTGAATCCCTCCAGCAGCAAGTCCCGCAGGCTCCAGCCGGCGCAGTATCCGGCCAGGCCAAAAGAAAGATCGTGGATATGAAAGTAGCCGTGTTCATGGGCCATGCGGACTTCTTCCGGATATTTTTCCAAGGCGTATCTGGCTTGGACCGACCCGGAAAGGTGGAGCATGAGTCCTTGAAAGGAATGGGACATATTGGCGTTTTCCGCCACTCGCCAATCCTGCTTGTGCACATAATTGTCAATGGTCTTGCCGATGTCCAGAAAGGCTTCCTGCTGACTGCGCAGTTGCCTGCGCTGTTCGCGGTACAGGATGTAGCGCTTGGCTACATGGAACAGGCGGCTTTCCATGAGCACTTGTTCAACCATGTCCTGAACCTGTTCCTGCTCCGGGATTTGGAGCCCGGACAACTTTTTTTCCACCTTTCCGGCCATGCGTCGAGCCAGGAGAGGATCGCGAATCCCGCTGGCCTGCAGGGCCTTTAAGATGGCCTGGGCAATGCGGTCTACGGCCCAGGTTTCCAGACGTCCGTCCCGTTTGCGAATATGTTCCGGGGCGGTATGCGACGTTTTGTTCCCCATGATCCGTTCTTCGACTTCAGCCATAAACATTGGCAACCTCCTCAAAAACAGCCGCAAGCGGCTGTATATGTATAGCTTATTGTGTTGGGATGGTGTATGAAGAGCTGGTGTTGTCAGGTGGAATATAGGTTTGGATGGTGACCCTGAATCCGGAAGGGACAGCTTGTTGCACCGCATCCAAATCGTGGGTCCCTAATTCTGGTACTGCTGTACAGCGAAAATGAAAATCTTCCGGCATAGTCCTGGCCAGATCGAAAATAGCCTCCAGGGAGCTTTGGGCTTGCTGGGGTGAGCAATAACCTCCAGTAAGCTGTGGATATTTGGCCCACGGACCCTTGACGTCCACAGCTACGGCCTGAATCAGGCCCTGACTGAGCAAAGAGGCAACTGTTTTTGGACCCATGCCGTTGGTATCCAGCTTTATGGGCAGACCAAGGGATGAGAGTCCCTGGACCAGGGTGCTGATCTGAGGGACACAAGTAGGTTCGCCGCCGGAGAGGACCAGGCCGTCCAGCCAGGGGGCCCGGGTTTGAAGAAAATGCTGGACCGAATTCTTGGGGATAAGAGGGTACTGTTCCGGATTCCAGGCCAAACAGGCATTGTGACAGGTGGGGCAACGCAGGTTGCAGCCGCCCAGAAAAAGAACGGCGCTGACCCGGCCCGCCCAGTCGCAGAGGCTGCCGGACTGAAGACCGCGGACATAAGACCATGGATCGTCTTCTGTGATTGGTGCATGAAAGGCTGAATACACAACTCCCCCAAGCTCGTTCGGCCAGTAGAAAAAGAGTTTTCGTTACGATAATCTGAATCGTAGCAACAAGTTTTGACCGGAGCAATCCTTGACATGGAAAAATGACGGAACTGAGGCCATATTTTATATTTAACAATGCGTTTTTTAGGCCTTTTGGACCAAAAACAGGTCAGAAATACCGGAGCAAAGCTGACTCAGTGATGGTACGGATGATTGTTCAGGATAGTTGTTGCTCGATACAATTGCTCCAAAAGTACGATTCTGGCCAGTTCATGAGGAAGGGTCATGGGGCCGAAGCTGAGCACGAAAGCGCTTTCGGCAGTGAGGTCTTTGGGCAGGCCGTAGGCTCCTCCGAGGACAAAACATGGGATCCGTCCAGGGGGAGACAGCCATGCCTGCAGTCTTGCGGCCAGTTGCGGCGAGGAGAGGGTTTTGCCCTTGCTGTCCAGGCAGATAAACTGGTCCTGAGGCGATGCTTTTCCCTGGATGTCCTGAGCTTCCACCTGCATGCGCTGTTCGGCATGCACATGTTTGGGGCCGTCCTTGAGCTCAATGAGGGTCAGGGAATATAATTTTTTCAGCCGTTGGATATAGATTTCGGCTGCTTCCTGCCAATACGCCTTTTTCAGTTTTCCTATACAGATGATTTTGATATGCATGTCAGTTGGGTGTTTCAGGTGTATCTTCATGGGCCATAAGGGGTTGCAAAAGGGCTTTTGGGCACCCTTCGATTGCTCCAGAACGAGCTTGACGGGGGTTGGACAAATTTGCAAATCTCTTTTTGTATTGTGGACAAAAACACAACCATGAACTGTGGCCGGTAAAGACAGATGAAACAAATGCGTAAATCACCGACGAGCAGCTACAGAGCTCTCTTGGGTGTGTATTTTTTTGTTGTCTGATCCTGATGTACATCTTTTCTGACTCCCAGTATTACCGGGACAAACTGCGACCTTCAAGTGCCTATGCTATCCTGTGAATATATTCTCGGCTGTATCCTGGGATTTTTTTGTCTCCTGTGCTGGACTGTGGGCGCTGAGGCCCAGCAATTGGCTCTGGATTCTCTGGTCCTGGACAATGTTGGAGAACGAATTCAGCTGAGGTTCGGGGTCAAGGCTGAGGAAATCGACCTTCTCGAAGAAGCACTGAAATCAAGCGGACGACTGCGTATGCAGTGCGATATCCGTATGCAGCGCAATAAAAGCTGGTGGCCGGATGAAACAGTTGCAAAGAAGAGTCTGGTCTATGATTTGAAATCCAACCCATTGACCCAGACCTATCGACTCATGAACCGCCAAAACAACACGAATGATCAGGATGGCGATCTGAAGGAACTGGTGCACAGGAAATGGCAGGAGATCACTCTTGATCTCGGTCCGTGGAACCTCTTGCACGCCGATTCCCCATATACTCTGGAACTGACTCTCCAGTTCAAACGACCCGATGTTCCGGCTTGGCTGAAAACCGCCCTGTTTTTTTGGTCCTGGGATGTTGTCTTTTCTCAGACATTCCGTATGCATTTAACGTATTAGCTTATGAATAGGGAGTTCGTCTCTGCACATGCTTCACGGAACGCCCGGCGAAAAAGGCAGCGCGAGCTTTTGCTTGCCCTGGCCGCTTTTGGGCTGATAATTCTTTTCAGTTGGATCGAACTCCACTTCTTTGGAGTGAATTCCTACCTATTCCTCATTGTTTTTAATCTCAATCTGATCCTGTTGCTGCTGATTCTTTTTCTGGTCCTGCGCAACATTGTCAAGCTTTTTTTAGAGCGCAGGCGGAAGGTGCCTGGAGCAGTCCTACGGACCAAGCTGGTGATTGCCTTTGTCTTTTTATCACTTGTTCCAACAATTTTGATGTTTTTGGTCTCTATCAAGTTTGTCCAAACCTCAGTGGACTATTGGTTCGGCAGTCAGGTGGACAGATCCCTGCAGCAGGCCCTGGAAGTAGGACAAAAATTTTATTCTCAATCCCAAGAGCGGCTGCAGCACAAGGGAGAGTTTCTTATTGATCGCATCCGGGACCAGGAACTCCTGTGGGGCGGTCCAGGGATGGACGAGTACCTGCAGAAGAAGGCTCAAGAATATGAACTGAATTTGATAGGGGTTGTGGCTCCCGGTTTGCAAGAGCAAAACTGGCACCCTGAAGGTCCGTGGCCGGAGAAATGGCCGGAAGCCAAGAATACGGTGGATTGGGATGCACTGCATCAAAAAAAAGAGGTCTGGTCCACCTTGTTGACATCAAAGAACCAGGACCTGGTTTTGGCCGTGATTCCAGTGGACAAAGGGAAGACCGGGTTTCTGGTCCTGGGGGCTGGTCTGAAACAAGGAGTAGTCAAAAATCTTGATCAGGTCCTGGAGGGTATTGAAGAGTATAAGAAGCTGGAGGTGCTCAAAGCTCCCTTGAAGCTCGCCTTTTACCTTCTGCTGGGAGTTATGGCCCTGCTCATCCTGTTTGGGGCCATATGGTTCGGGTTTCGCCTGGCCAAGGAAATTTCCGCCCCCATCCAGGCACTCTCTGAAGGAACCCAGCGGATTGCCCACGGTGATCTGGCTGTCCGTCTTCAGGATCAGTCTGCAGATGAGTTGGGACAGCTCGTTCAATCCTTTAATATCATGGCTGAGGATCTTGAGCGCGGTCAGGAAAAACTCAATCAGGCCAACCTGGATCTTGGACGGCAAAATCTGGAACTGGAACAGCGACGCAAGTACATGGAAGTGGTCTTAAATACCATCACTTCCGGAGTCATTTCCCTTGACCCCAAGGGGCGGATCACCACAGTGAATCAGGCAGCCCTGACCATCTTGAACATGGACCAGGACCGGCTTATTGGCCATTACCCTTTGCAGCTGCTCAAAGACCGACATCGGGAACTCTTTGCCGAGGCTATGGGACAGGTCAGTTGGGCTCCGAACAGTACCTGGCAGCGGCAGCTGGATCTTCAATTGGGAAGTGCAGAGCGCAAGCTGTTGGTCAATGCTGTGGGTCTGCGGCCCAGCCAGGGGGAGGATATGGGCATGGTCCTGGTCTTTGAAGATGTCACAGAACTGGATAAGATGCAGCGAATGGCGGCCTGGCGGGAGGTTGCCAGGCGCATTGCCCATGAGATCAAGAACCCTTTGACTCCGATCAAGCTGTCAGCCCAGCGCCTGGAGAGAAAATACGCCAGCCTTGCTCCGGACCAAAGCTTTGGAGAGTGTACCCAGTTGATTGTCCGCCAGGTGGAGCATCTGCAGCAAATGGTCAAAGAATTCTCTGCCTTTGCCAAGTTGCCGGATGTCCAGCCCACCCTTGATGACCTCCCGGCTTTGCTCCAGGAGGTGGTCGGACTGTTTCAAAACAGTCATTCCTTTATCCACTGGTCGCTTGATGTTCAGCCCGGGATGAGCCAATTCCGTTTCGACAGGTCGGCGTTAAAGCAGGTCATGATCAATCTGTTCACCAATGCGGCTGAAGCCTTGAAAAATCATCCAGAGCCCAGGGTAGAGGTCTTGACCCACCTCAATGAACAAAAACGGTGGGTGGAAATTGAGATCAGGGACAATGGTTCGGGGATTGAAGGAGAGGAACAAGGGCGGCTGTTTGAACCATATTTTTCCCGGAAAAAGGGAAATACCGGCCTGGGATTGACCATTGTCAAGTCTATTATCAACGACCACAGAGGGTATATCAGGGTCACCTCCAACCATCCTCAGGGGACAATTTTTACCATTGAACTGCCCCTGGCTTGACCAAAGGGAAAAATCCAGAGCTTTTCCCTGCGAGCTACAATTTGTAACACACTTTCAACAATCCAGATAACACCATGAGTAAAGCTACGATATTAATAATTGACGATGAGCAGGATATCCTCCTTTCCTTGAGCGGGATTTTGCAGGATGAAGGGTACGATGTGTTGACCTCGGAAAGCGGTGAGGTTGCCTTCAGGATATTGCAGAAGGAAGACGTGGATCTTTTGTTTCTGGATATTTGGCTGCCAGGGGAAGACGGGATCAAAATTCTGGAAAAAGTGGGCCAGGAGTATGCTCATATACCGGTGGTCATGATTTCCGGGCACGGAAATATAGAAACAGCAGTGGACAGCATCAAGAAAGGGGCCTTTGATTTCATTGAAAAGCCTCTGTCTCTGGAAAAGGTGATGGTCACAGCGGCCAAGGCCCTGGAATTTCGCGATTTGCAGCAGGAAAATCGGGATCTGCGGTCCAGGGTGCGAGCAGATTATGTCCAGGACCTTTCCGGGCAAAGTGCCAAGATCTTGGAGCTTCGGAGCCAGATTGACCGGGTGGCCCCAACTGACGCCTGGGTCTTGATTACCGGGGACAATGGAACCGGCAAGGAGATTGTGGCCCGAAGTATTCACAAAAAAAGCAAAAGAGCCAAGAAATCTCTGGTGGCTGTCAATTGTGCGGCTATTCCGGAAGAACTGATCGAAAGCGAGCTCTTTGGGCATGAAAAAGGAGCTTTTACCGGAGCTGGTTCCGCTCATGCCGGGAAGTTTGAACTGGCCCACAAAGGGACTCTTTTTTTGGATGAAATTGGGGATATGAGCCTGAAGACCCAGGCCAAGATCCTGCGTATCCTGCAGGAGCAGTGCTTTGAACGGGTTGGAGGGGGCCGAAGCATTCGTGTTGATGTTCGGGTCATTGTGGCCACAAACAAGGATTTGGCCCAGGAGATAGCTTCCGGCCGGTTCCGCGAGGATCTTTTTTATCGGCTCAATGTCTTTCCCCTGCATGTGCCGGCCCTGAAGGAGCGGGTTGACGATATCCCGGTCCTGATCCAAGAATTTACCCAAGCCTTGTGTCAAGAAAATGGATTTCGTCCCCTGTCGTTTCACGACGATGTTTACGCCATTCTCAAGGCCTATCCATGGCCGGGCAATGTGCGGGAATTAAAGAATTTTATTGAGCGGATGATGATTATGTATGCCGGCCAAAAGATCGGACCGGAAGACCTTCCCCCGGAGTTTCACGGCCAGACAAGGGGGCAGAAGGTCCAATCCCGGCAGTCACCGGAAAAGGAAACAGATTTTAAAAATGCCCGAGCTGCCTTTGAGCGAAAATTCTTGCTCCAAAAATTCAATGAATGTGAGGGGAATGTCTCCCGCCTGGCCGAGATTGTGGGCCTGGAGCGCAGTTATTTGCACCGTAAACTGAAATCATATGGGATTCATTAACCAAGCGGCAACACCTGTGGGGAAAAATGGACCGGGCCAGAAATGGGCCTGCACGCAGATTTCGGACAGTGCTGCCGGGAAACGGCTGGATGAGGTCCTTGGGTCGCTTGTGCCTGAAGTTGGAAGGCGACACAGACAGTATTTGATCCGTATCGGAGCGGTCACTGTGGATGGCCGCAGACAGCCCAAGGGATACCGGGTGGCTTCCGGACAGGAAGTATGTATCTGGAATCTTTCGGCGGAAGAGGGCTTGGGGTCAGAACCTATGCAGGCAGTTGCAGTTGTCCGGGCGACCAACGATTTTGCTGCAGTGTTCAAGCCAGGAGAAGTCCATACGCAGAACCAGGCCACCAGTCCGCATCCATCCCTGGAGCAGGCGCTTCCCGGGTTGTTTCCTGGTCAGAATCCGGTATTGTTGAACCGATTGGACCAATCGACATCGGGACTGGTCTTGGTTGGGTTGCATTTTCAAGCTGCCCTGGCCTATAAACAAATGCAGGAAGAGGGGCAAACAGCCAAGACCTATTTGGCTCTGGTCCATGGCCGGTTGGTTGAGGAAAAATGTGTCCGCAATTTTCTGCAGACGGCCAAACGCAGAAAAGTGCGGGTTCTAAACAGTCTGGAACCGGATCCTTTGCGCTGGACCACAATCCGGCCCGTGGGGTATATGCCCGGTGACCAGGCGAGCCTGGTCCAGGCCGGGATTTACAAGGGAAGACGGCATCAGATTCGAGCCCACCTGGCCGCCTGCGGTCACCCGGTCAGAGGGGATGCATTGTACGGTCCCGACCATCAGGGGGGGTTGTTTTTACATCATTGGAAGATATCTTTTCCAGGTTTTACCGCCCAAGCTGACCCGGACTGGGATATTGATTTCCGGCATTTTTTATTTCAAGGAGGGTTATGAACATCCAGGTACGCTGTTATGCAACTTTGGCCAAGTATCAGCCGGCATCTGCAGATGTATTTTCCCTGGATCCAGACAGTACAATCACTGATTTAGCGTCCAGCCTGGGTGTTGCCAGAGAAGAGATCAAGGTGGCCTTTGTGAATGGAAAGCATGCTCCGATGACAACCAAGCTTGAAGAAGGGGACCGGGTGGCCTTGTTCCCAGCTGTTGGCGGGGGATGAACGTGACTTCTGGCTGTATTTGAGCCGAGGAAAGACTATGGCAGCAAAAATGATTTTCCAGCCCAGGCAACGTATTCGTTTGAAGCGCCCGAGACGAGCGCGCATACTGATTCCAATTGCCCTGGCCGTCTTGGTTCTGATTCTGGCCGCCGTATCAGCCGGCAGGCACTGGAGCGATCATTCTGGGCCAACGGGCACAAAGCGTGTGGATAAACAAGCTGGTGCCCTCGGGCCAGAAGTCCAAGTGGTTCAGCAGGAGCCAGGGCACGACAGTTCGTATATACCCAATGAAAAACAGAGCGAACCCCTGCCACCTTCTCCGGAACAAGAACGGATTCGGGTTGTGGAGAAAACGGTGCAGCCAGGGGATACAATTACAAGCATGCTCTCTGACTATCTGCAGCCTGCGGATGTATATGCCTTAAGCCGGGAGGCCGAAGACATTTATCCAGTGCACAAGATAAAAGCCGGCCAGCCTTACAGGCTCAAGACTTGTGCCCATGATCGGCTGCAGGGGTTCGAGTATGAGATCGACTCAGAAAACATGTTGTGCGTTGCCTTAAATGAGGGCGGGTTTGAGGTCGGCACCAAACCCATAGAGTATGACGTCCAAACTGTGGTTGTTGATGGGGAGATTGACTCCAGCCTGTTTGAGGCAGTCACCGATGCAGGCGAATCTGCGTATTTGGCGGTGACCTTGGCAGACATCTTTGCCTGGGACATTGATTTTATCCGGGATATCCGCCAAGGAGATTCCTTTCGCCTGGTAGTGGAAAAGCGGTATCGCGAGGAGGAATTCAGCGGGTATGGGCCGGTTGTCGCTGCTCAGTTCACAAACAAAGGTCAGCCGTATCAGGCTTACCTGTTTACCACACAAGACGGCCGGAAAGAGTACTTCAATGCCCAGGGCCAGGCAGTCCGCAAGGCCTTTCTCAAGACCCCTTTGCATTTTACCCGGATTTCATCCGGCTACACCCATCGGCGCAGACACCCCATCCTGAATGTGGTCCGACCTCATTTGGGAATCGACTATGCTGCTCCCAGAGGAACCCCGGTCAAGAGTGTGGCCGACGGGGTGGTTATTGCCCGGGCCTATGAACGAGGGGGCGGAAATTATCTTAGAATCCGGCATCCTAATGGATATAAGACCACATACATGCATTTGTCCAGGTTTGCTTCCGGTATTCACCGAGGGACCAAAGTTATCCAGGGACAGACTATAGCCTTTGTCGGCAGCACCGGGATGTCTACTGGGCCGCATCTTGATTTTCGGGTCAAAAAAAACGGATCCTACATCAATCCCTTGAAAATCGACTCCAAACCCGCCCGCCCGATTCCCAAGAGCGAGATGGCCCGCTTCAAGCAGGCTATTTCGCCTCTGCAGGCAGTGCTGGAAGGAAAAAATCCGCTCTATGCCCAGATAGGCAGCGAATCTGACCAGGACCGCGCCGCCCAATTTTAAGTCCTGTGCATAATGTTCAGAAAATAAAGGAAAGATTGTGTCCCAACTGACATTGCTTATTGGAGGCTGCCGCAGCGGTAAGAGCCGGTATGCCTTGGAATTGGCGGATGCAAGCGGCTTGAAGGATAAAACGTTCATTGCCACCTGCCAGGCCTTTGACCAGGAGATGGAAGAGAGAATTGCCAAGCATAAGCAGGAACGTAGTACCGAGTGGACTACCGTGGAAGAACCTCTGGATGTGCCCCGGGTGGTGGAAGAAAAAGGCCTTCCTTCCTCCCTGATTGTCCTTGATTGTTTGACCTTGTGGGTATCCAATCTGCTCCAGCAGGAACAAGGGGAGGACTGGGTCCTGGAACAGGGGGTCAGGCTGGGCCAAGCCCTGGATGCTGCTTTAGGCCGTGTTCTGGTGGTATCCAATGAAGTCGGCCAGGGCATTGTGCCGGACAATCCCTTGGCCAGAACATTTCGGGATCAGGTCGGCCGGCTCAATCAACTGGTGGCTGCCAAAGCGGACAAGGTGGTCTGGATGGTAGCCGGATTGCCGGTGACGGTGAGGGGATGAGATTTGGTCCGATGCGAGATTGGTGGACGGATCTGCGCGGGGCAATCGGGTTTTTGACCATCCTTCCGGTTGGCTCCGGCTTTGCCTTTCGGCCGGAGCGAATGGGCTGTTTTTTCCCTGTGGTCGGACTGCTCTTGGGTATAGTCGTGGCTGGAGTGGATGCAGCGGCCCGTTGCCTGTGGCCGGAACCTGTGGCTGCGCTTATCGTCGTGCTGTCCCTGGTCCTGCTTACAGGGGCTTTGCATGTCGACGGCCTGGCAGATGCAGGAGACGGGCTGTTTTCTCACCGTTCCCGGGAACAGGCGCTGGCCATTATGAAGGACAGTCGGGTGGGCGTCATGGGTGTCGTCTGCCTGATCAGTGTTCTGGCTTTGAAGTGGGGGGCTGTATGGGCCCTGGATGAAAACCGGTTTCTGGCT
>CAYZLB010000078.1:0-11788 GCA_964479235.1 uncultured Desulfohalobiaceae bacterium | reverse complement strand
TATCCAGGTAAGGTGTTATATCCTCTCCTTCGTCGAACATTGTATCAAGGTCTTCAGCCTTGATTGTAAAGTTGTTTTTCTTCATCTCTTGATCTCCGAACAGAAATGATCCGTATTGTATTTTGTTCCTTATGGTGTAGATTCCAGTCCAAAAAATTCCATCAATATGGGCAATTATCGCTTCTCTCAACTCCTTGGTTGATTTGGCAGGCACAATGAGCCGAGCATGATCAGTCCAAAGTCTTTGTGCTTCTTCAAAGTCAATACCGTGTTTTAACTTGTTTTTCAAAGATTTTTCTGGATCATATTCAAACATCAAACTTATTTTAAATCTTTGGGATCAATTGGTCAAGAGCTAAAACGCATTTCGTCACATGAAAGGAAAGAGGTCCTTTCTTATCTGGTTCCCCTCCCTGCGGCCGCTTTAGGCCGGAGGGAGGGGTTAGGGGAGGGTTCTTTTGTAAAATATGAGACAAGACAGAACACAAGGCCGGAGCCTGCCGCTTCCGGACGACCAAGCCAAGGTCCAAGATGATTCCTTGTCTTTAGTGCGGTAATTGACAAGGAGAGCTAAAGTAAGCTACGAAGAAACGAAAATTACTTAGATATGTTCTTTCGAAGGCCACGCAAATTGTGTGCTGCCAAAACCAAGGGAGCTATCGTGTGCGGTTATTGCGTTGAACAGGTCCTGATCAATGATATCCTAGAGCAGGAGTGGTCCAACGGCAAACCAATGCCTGGAGATCAAGTCCATGGCATATTGCTATCCGGTCATGCTCAGGAGAGCAACTTCACTTTGCACGGTGTGCAATTTGCCCGAACTTATGACATGGTAGACCAAGTCCTGCCTATTCTGCACTGCCGGGCTCTGGAGGAAATCATCCTCAGGCCGGAGTCCGCCCTGGAAACCAACTTGCCGCAAATGGCTTTGGCCAAGCACTTCCATGCATACCAGCGCACCCTCCCTACCACCTGGCCCTATAAATCCATCATCAATCTTCTGCCAACTCCTGCATGGGCCACACTTTACCAGCCTGAATTTGTCTTCTCCAGAAGGGCTTGGGATGATTTTATGCACACCCAGGATCTTCCAGACCAGGCCACATCGCTGGTGCAAGCCTACAGCGCATGGTGGCTTCAGGGACAGGATCAGGCCAAGAATGATCTCCTGCAGCGAATGGATGAAACAGGAGTTCTCGATCCCCTTGAAGACATCAATGAACACGAATGGGAACGCTTCCACAACCTCCTTCCGGCCCTGTACTTTGCCCTGTGTTATCTTGGAGGGAATGGGCTGAATCTGGACGTGGTGGAACAGGTGGCTTTGACCTCCCCGAACGGTGTGCCGTTGTTTTCAGGTCACGACTTGTGGCTTCAGCGCAAGGCGATGACCTATCTGGTCTCCAATAAAGGGGCATCTTATCTGATCCCAAAAATCCATCCCTATCTCCGGCTGGAGCCGGTATATTACGCATTTTTACGCCTGCGCACAATGCAAGAGCACCGGGATGAGCTTGTACAATGTCTGGAAGGGATCAAACATGATGTGCCGCAGCTTTCTGAAATGTATGAAGATGCGGAGAAGTATGGGCAAAAGATGCAGGATTGGATGCGGGGTTATTATGTACAATAAGCTATAATAATCACATTTTAAAGAAGCTTGGATTATTCTGAAGAATCCAAGCAATGCTATGTCTGCCAATCTGAGGTACAGAGAAATCTGAAGACTTTTTGAGTGTATACCAGATAATAAAAAATATAAATCTTGTGTAATATATGTAAACATAGCTTTTTACTATGAGGTGATTAATCTTTAAATAAGTATCACAATCGCTCAAGTTAGGAGGTAAAGACAATGAGCTTAAGGAATGTCTGGCGCGTCGGTGCAAATTGGGGTGGGCAACCTATTTTAGATGTATTTTTTGACTATGGAGTTTCTTTTTTTAATACAGATTCTCAACGCCTCGGAAATTATAATGCTGCCAATCCTGGAGATTTACTTGCAGTAACAAACCCGTCTTCATATATGATTTTTGCTGTTGCTGAAATGTTAACCCCGTTTAATCCCTTAGATAAAATAGGAGCTCCTTTCTCGCAAAAAGTACTAGATAACTACGGTGGTCCTGATACCTTTGGTTGTCGGGCAAGGTTTTATCTTTTGCCTGAAAATGATCGTCATAGCTGCTCAGATTACAAACGATTCTATAGCATGGGACAAGATTCTCGAATCAATGATCTTTATGAGAAGCTTCACAACAGAGAAGAGCAGGGTAAGTTTGACATTAATCCACGAACGGAAACACTCTTTCAAGGCATTGAAGGGCGTACAGGGCTATTTGCCCCTCATTTGCGTTATAGAATTCCAATCTACCAACTGGCATACTCATGGGGCCAAAGCGAAATAAGTAAATTTATAGAAGATATTTTTGCAGGTTTTGAAAAAGATGAAAATAAGTTTATTGGGACTATGCAGTTATCTGAACCGATTCCATTAGATGCCGATGGGCAAGAACTTGCATATGATGTGATAGACGGACAACAGAGAATTACCACGCTACTTTTAATGTTCCAAATTCTGAAACTGAGGTGGAAGCTGTTTCAGGATGTTGATCTTTCAAGAACTTTACGGACTGGAGTTAACCGTGGTGAAGCACAGAGGGCTTTGGATGAGACTTGCAATTTATCGTTTGAAAATTTGCAATATTTTGATGTTGATGAATTTTTTGTTTGATAACAAGAGCCTGGGTTACCGTCAGACAGAGTCGACCTAATAAAAAATGTCCTCCTCAAGCATCTATGTTCGGACATCAATGAACAAGGATGGACTGTGAACATATTATCTGTTTTATATATGATAACTATATGAGGTATCATTGGAATGCTCTCATCACTAACATGGATAGATCACGACCCAACTGACCGAGAAAGAGCATTGCGCATTCTCTCTCTTTTTCAGGAAAAGGAGAGCCGAGATGAGCTCGGATTAGGTGCGATTAGGGATTCCTTCGCAGACACTTTGTTTCCAGGAACAAGCACCATCCAAACCCGCCTACGGTACATGCTCTTTGTCCCGTGGGTGTATACCTATCTTGAAGAAAGGCGTATTTCCCCGCCGGCATTTGCCGCCAAGGCTCGTCAGATGGAAATAGCCATGGTTGATCCGCTTCTAGCCAATTCGGACCATGCAGGCGTTTTTGGAAGACTTGCGGGCGGATCGTTGAAACGCTTACCGAGCTCGGTCTACTGGAATGGCTTGGGGGAATGGGGCATTCGGAGAATCTCCTGTTCTCAGGATGAATACCATAGACACGTGGACGAGGTGTACAAACGCCGTGATGCCTCCCGCCGACGCAATGAAAAGGATGATTATCCAGAAAGCGAAACCCAGACGTGGCATCCTCGGTTACCTGCTCCGCCGGAGGGCTTTCCAGATGACGGAGATCAAATCAGTTTTGAACTGGAACCAGATGAAGCCAGTTTTTTGCTGGATCGGCTCTTGAAATCTCAAAAGGACAGCCTTCTGGCTTTTTTGGCTCTCAACTGTCAACCGGTTGATTGCGCTTTTCCCTGGCAGCATCCGGAATTACAAAGCTTTTCCTTGGAGCACAAGGGACTCATACGTTACGCAGAGTTCTTTTCCACGATGATGCAAGGTGCTGCATTTGTCTACAACCTCATGCTGGCAGAGCTGTCTGAGCGACAGAAGCTTGAAGACGAACATCGGGAAAACCTCGAAAAATGGAGAGGGCGACTTCAAAATTGTCCATGGCTTGACCTTTCGCTTCAAGGCTTATGGGATTTGACTGCAGGACGAGGACACACGATCACAAGGAGGACAAAGGACTTCGTCTCGGCGTGGCATCAACGGGTGCTGGCTACTGGTGGTAATGTCGTCGACGATGCCGAGAGCAGGATGCTCATCAGGGCCCGGGAACGTCAACTCAAGGGGGTTCGATCCCGTTTCACAAATCCACGAGCAAGGGACCAGTGGAAAGGATACGCCGGTGTGGGCCAGATGGCATACCGTTGGTCAAACGTAAAAACCCTGCTCTCAGATCTCCATGCGGGCTTAAATGGGGGCGGTCATGCTTAATCCAGATGCTCGGAGCCTGTACACTGGAGCCGTAACGCCCCCGCCGGGATATCTTTTCGACCACGCGGTTGCGACAACATACTCCCTGGATCCGGCCACGGTCCTTTCGCTGCCGACACATATTGCACTTGCCGAGCGCCCTTCTTCGACCGCTATGGACCCGATAAAGCTTCTGGAATCCCTCCGTCGGCTTTCTGGCCGGTTTTGTGTCTTCGCGGACCATGCCGGCATAAAACCCCCCTCGGGCAGCAACGTTCTTTTCGGCCTGCTGGAATCTATGGTGATTCCGACCAAAGCACCAAGAGGAGGTGTATTTCACCCCAAAATGTGGGTGCTACGCTTTGTTCAGCCGGATATAGATGAGCCTCCTTTGATCCGGCTGCTCATATTATCACGCAACATTACCTATGACCGGTCGTGGGACATCTCACTGCAACTGGAGGGAAGACCTGGACGACGATATATTGCCGCCAATCGGGCTTTGGGAGAGTTTTTGAGCTCTCTGCCGACTCTCAGTACGCAACCGGTAGAAAAAGCAAGACAGGTCCAGATAGACCGGCTTGCAGATGACCTTAGAAAGACAGTATGGGAGTTACCGGAAGGATTTGAGGAAGTTGCATTTCATATCCTAGGCAGCAAGAAAAAAGCGTGGTCTCCGTCTTGGTCAAGGCGGATGGCCGTTATCTCTCCATTCATAACGGACGGTGCACTTTCCTGGCTGAGCGATCAGACAGAGGAACTGGTTGCCGTTGTTTCCAGGCCTGAGGAACTCAATCAAATCCGCACAGAGACCCTGCAACTTGCTGATACATGGTTTACTCTCGATGAAGCGGCTGAAACGGAAGATGGCGAGGAGCCAGTCAAGCAGGATACAGTTGGCCTGCACGCAAAGGTATATGTGACCCAAAAGGGTTGGTGGACAAGGCTCTACCTGGGTTCAGCAAATGCTACGTCCGCAGCACTGCTTCAATGCAACAATAGCGAGATTCTGGTCGAGCTGGTCGGGAGAACTAGTCGTGTAGGCGGCGTAGAAACGCTTCTTGGTGAAAACGGTCTGGGCCCCATCTTGATCGAATACTCACAACCGGAGGAGCTTGCCTCAGAAGACGACGAAGAAGCCTCTGCCCGGAAGGCCCTGGAGAAAGCAAGAGACTTTCTGGCACATGCAAAGCTAAAATTGACTTGTGAAGTGGATGGGGACGCCTGGCGTTTGTCGCTTGTTTCGACCGTGCCCCTTTCTATCTCAGGCATTTCTCATTTCAAGGCCTGGCCCATCACTGTGTCAGAGGTCCGGGCTATGGATGTTTTCGATCTCATACAGTCCGGATTTGCTGAGATTGGATGGTATGCCACTGAATCTGTTACCGGGCTTGTTGCTTTCGAATTCGTTTCAAAAATCAGGAAGTTGTCGTTGCGAATGGTGTTGAATATTCCCGTGGAGGGACTGCCGGAAAACCGGGATGATGCCATCTTCAAACTGGTTTTGAATAATCGGGAAGGCTTTCTGCGTTATCTCTTCCTGCTTCTTGGAGAATATACTGGCGGATTCTTAAACAAGGAAGGTCTCTTTGATACCGGGCATGGGTTTGGCACCTGGGCCAAGGACCTCTCTTATGAAGTGCCAATCCTTGAGGAGCTTGCAAGAGCCTTGAGTCGAAGTCCGGACAAGCTCAAAGATGTTAAGGCCGTTGTAAACCGCCTAATGCGCGATGAGGATAGCAAGTCCATTGTTCCACAAGAATTTATCGAGTTGTGGAATGTTTTTGAAATTGCCATGGAGGAAGCAGACACGTGACAAGAAGATCGGAAAATACAGAATTTGTCCTTGCCAGATTAAAGGACTTTCAACGTCGTACCGCTGAGTACGTATTTCGCCGTTTCTATCTCGACCCGACCACCACAGACCGTTTTCTCGTGGCTGATGAGGTTGGTCTTGGAAAGACTCTTGTGGCGCGGGGAATTATCGCACTTATCATCGAGCACTTGCAAAGAGAATTGGATAGGATCGACATCGTCTATATCTGCTCCAACACCAGCATCGCCTCTCAAAATATTCACCGGCTGAATGTTACGGGGGTCCAAGAATTCGTTCGACCCACTCGACTGTCCCTTTTACCCATGCATATTGATGGAATACGGAAGAACCATGTGAATTATGTCAGCCTTACGCCAGGCACAAGTTTCGATCCAAAATCCCGGGAAGGCAAGGACGAGGAACGAGCCCTGATACACCTTTTGTTGAAAGGGAAATTAAGGGTCAGCCCTGCCGGACTCAGACGGTTGCTTCAATGTCGGGTGAGTGATGATAACTGGAGGTGGTGGACCCATGAATGGAAGCCTGTATCACTTGATAACAATATCTGTGAAGCATTTGTAAATAACGTGGTCCAAGACCGGGAGCTACATCAGCGGATAACTGATTTTTGTGCAATGTCAAAAAGACGAGTGTTGTGGGACCATCCAGAGCGACTGGAGCTTGTTTCGGAACTGCGCTTCCGTCTTGCCGAAAGGAGCCTCGAAGTGTTGAAACCGGATTTGATCATCCTGGATGAGTTTCAGCGCTTCAAAAATCTGCTGGACCATACAAATCCTGAGGCCCGACTTGCCCAAAAGCTGTTCCGATACGAACATGTCAAAACGCTGCTTCTGTCGGCAACACCCTATAAGATGCTGTCTCTTGATCACGAGCAAGATGACGATCATTACCCGGATTTTCTCAATACCCTCCGGTTCCTGTTCGATTCTGAAGAGGTTATAGATGATCTCAAAAGGGAAATACAAGCGTTTAGGCAATCCCTTTACATGATAGGAACGGACAACGATTCCGTGATTTCAAGTGCCAGAGATGCGCTCCAATCGACACTTTGTCGTGTTATGTGCCGAACGGAACGGGTGGGCATGACGCGTTCTCTTGATGCAATGCTTTCTGAATCCCGAGACAGACCCACTTTGCAACCATGCGACCTGCATGAGGCTGTTATGGCCGACAGAGTCGCGTCGAGCATTGGAGCACGTGACATCATTGAGTATTGGAAATCAAGCCCATATCTTATTAACTTTCTTAGACGATACGAATTCAGGCGTAAGTTGGAGGCTCAATGTGAGCATCCGAGCGATGAGCTCATCGCTGCTTTGAGCGCAGACGGAAATCGGTTGCTCCCAAAAGCCGCTATCCAATCGTATCAGGAGGTATCTCCCGCTAACCCGAGAATGAGAGAGCTCTTTTCTCTCACGATTGACCGCTGGCTTTGGAAGATTCTCTGGATGCCGCCTTCCATGCCCTACAGCAAGCCAGATGGCCCTTATGCCCATGTCAATGAGGTGACAAAGAACTTGGTGTTTTCAGCATGGAACGTGGTGCCTGACGCGATTGCATCCCTTTGTTCCTATGAGGCGGAGCGAAGGATGATATCCAGCTTTTCAAAACAGATACACCATGACCAGCTCTATGACGAGTTGCGTCCGCTGCTTCGATACTCTCGAAGCGCCGAAGGTCGGTTGACCGGGATGTCTGTTCTGATTCTTCTATATCCAAGCCCGACATTGGCCGATCTGGTAGACCCTCTCAACCTGTCGATGGCCCATCATGAAGATGGTCCTATTCCACCTGACATCATGGTAGAAAGAGCCGGGGAGGTTCTGAAACCACTCCTTCTGAGACTTATTGAGGGAAGCACAGATAGTGGACCGGAGGATCAGCGATGGTATTGGGCAGCTCCGGCGCTCATGGACGGAGATCGGTTTCCGGGAATGAAATCCTGGCTGGTGGATGACTACCAAGGTTGGCCGGCGGTATCAACAGAGGGACACACCGAGAGAGGCGAACGCTTTAAAGAACATCTGGAACTCTTTCAACAAGTTATGGATCAGAACATTGAAACACCACTCGGACGTCCTCCTGCCGATTTGATCAAGATACTCAGCATGATGGCCATTGCAGCACCGGGTGTATGTGCTCTGCGAGCACTTAAAAGACAATCTCCTGCCCTTGCTTGGGATGCAAAAGCCCTTCTTAATGGGGCGGTAAGGGTGTCAGAGGGATTCAGAACACTATTCAACCTACCTGAAAGCATTGCACTCCTTCGAGGCAATAAGCCCGATACTTTCTATTGGCAGCTTGCTCTGCGGCATTGCCTTGAGGGAAACATCCAATCTCTGCTTGATGAACAAGGTCACTGCCTCGTAGAATCGCTTGGCGTCATCGACGAATCAGAGTCCCAACGCGTGATGGCCATCGGGAATTCCATTGGTTCATCCCTTTCTGTCAGAACGTCACAGTTGCAGGTGGATGAAGTGCGTGTGGACCAGGACAAGCACAAGGTTAAACTTGAAAGTTATAACACCAGGTGCCGTTTTGCCCTCCGTTTTGCTGAATTGAAAGACGAGAAAGGAGCAACCGTGGCCCGGACCGACACCGTAAGAGAGGCCTTTAATTCACCGTTTAGACCGTTTGTGCTCGCTTCGACATCCATTGGCCAGGAGGGATTAGATTTTCATACATGGTGTCATTCAGTCATCCATTGGAACCTTCCCAATAATCCTGTTGATTTGGAACAAAGAGAAGGACGAATCCATAGGTATAAGGGGCACGCAGTCAGGAAAAATATCGCTCTGGCCTACGGACTAAAGGTATTGAGAGAAAGATGGGATCAACAGGGTGATCCAGATCCATGGCATTTCATGTTTGAATTGGCAAAGATGGATCGACCGGGTGAAGCAAACGACTTGATCCCATATTGGCTTTATGAAGTCGACGAAGGTGCAAGGATTGAACGACGCGTCCCAATTCTTGCCTACAGCAAGGAGGAGCCGCATTTTCATCGGTTAAAGAAAATGCTCGCGGTCTACCGCATGGTCTTCGGGCAACCGAGGCAGGAAGACCTGCTTGAGTATCTGGCAGATAGGGTAGACGAAGAGCAGGAAGGTCGTGCTTTGGATATGTGGCGGGTGGCCTTGGAACCGCCCATGCAGTGAGACCGAGTCATGATCTAGGATTTGGAAAAGATTGAGTACTTCAAAGGCAGGATCTATGCTTGGAAACTCTACGCACATGTAATGTCCTGGTACAACTAAATTATGGAAAACATAAACAGGAGTATATGTATGCTTGGCTATGATCGCATCACTTTTGATACGAATATTATGGGAGGAAGAGCCTGTATCCGCCAGAAACGTGTTACAGTGTCCCTAGTTATCAACCTGGTAGCAAACGGTATGAGCACAGAAGAGATCGTTGAGGCTTATCCCTACCTAGAGCCGGAAGATGTTCGCCAGGCCTTACAGTATGCTGCCTGGTTGGCTGAAGAATCCGTGCATACATTGGAACCGACAGCATGAAATACCTCGTAGACATGGGAATTTCTCCAAAATCGGTATTGTTTTTAAAGAGCTTGGGTCATGAAGCAGTACATTTGCAAGAGCTACACCTTGATCATATGACTGATCCGGAGATTATGAGAAAGGCACGCAATGAAGGAATGGTAATATTGACTCACGACCTGGATTTCAGTGAATTGGTTGCCAGTAGCGGAGATAGTTTGCCCAGTGTAATCGTATTTAGGCTACGCAATATGCGTCCTGAAAATGTCAATCGATATTTGGATATTGTTGCAACCGAATATGAAAATGACTTGGCAAAAGGAGCTGTCATTAGTGTAACGGAAGGAAAGATTCGAGTACGTTCAATTCCGTTTGAAACAAAAACAATTGATGGTAAAGAAAAACTGTAACATACTAAAAAAGCTGTATGCTAAAAATCTCCTTTGACCCCTCATTTGATCAAGGCTTCTGGCCCTGTCCTCTGGCTGGCAAATCAGCTACGGCCGGGGAAGTCTGGGTAGGCCCCATGGGTCTTATCAATATCCTGGAGACCATGACCGGCCAGCGCGTGCCGGGCGTGCCTCCTGCCCTGCGGGCAGCCTCTCTGGTTCCGGCCCTGCGGGCCAGGAGCGGGTTCTGGAGCGCCTCAGCCGAGGTCGATCCCCTAGGCACTGCATCCAAGATCCTGCAATGGCGCGATTACCTGAAAATGCACGGCTGGCAGGGGCAAAAGTGCAGTCCCCGCCTTCGGGAATTGGCCCAGGTCACACAAGACGTTTTGCCCGGCTTACCTGATCGGCTCCTGGCCATTGAAGAGCATTTGAGTTTGGCTGGCAATGCCGTATCTCAACTCATGGTCTTCCATCAGCCGGATGAACTGCCCCTTTGCTGGCAGCAGATCCTGCATAGGCTGGAACAGATCGGAACCACTGTGACTTCAAAGGACGTTTCGCCAGCCAGGGCCGGCGGCGATCTGGCTGCTGCCCGCCAGGACAGGTTTCAGCCCCAGGCTGACGGCTCTTTGCAGCTTCTGCGCCCAACCAATCCAAGTACGGCTGCCCAGGAGGTATCGGCCTGGCTGTCTGGCCTGGACCGCCTGGATCAAACCGTGATCATCGGCCCGGACAGTATTCTGGACCAGGCCCTGCACCGTTTCGGCCTGCCCACCACCGGAGCCGGCATCCCGGTCTACGACAACGCCTTGCTCCAAATCCTGCCTTTGACTCTGGAGATGGCCTGGCAACCGCCTGATCCGCAAAGGGCCCTGGAGTTGTTAACCCTGCCCATCAGTCCAGTGCCCAAAAGCATTGGCATGCGTTTGATACGGGCCTTGCAGAATTATCCGGCTGTGGGATCGGAAGCATGGAATGAGGCTATGGATAAAGGTTTGCAGGCCATTGATGATCCTGTCCGCAGAAAGGGATTAGAGCAGCGATTGAGTGCCCTGTTTGCCTCTCCTCTGACCAAGCGAAGCTATCCATCAGCTGAGATTTTGACCCGTATCGATGTGATTCGCAATTGGGCCAGAGGGCGGATGGGCCACGACGAAACCGGGCTTGACTGGCACCCTTTGCTCTCCCAGCTGGAAAATGCCCAACGCCTGGTGAGCATATCCGAAATTGAGCATTTCACCGCCCCCCAGATCAAGCGCATGATCCTTGATGTGACCCAGGAATGCGGGGAAAGCCCCCTTTTTCCTCCGCAGGCTGGCCTGGCTCAGGTCGGCGGTCCGGAATGCCTGGCAGGCCCGGCCAAACACATTGTCTGGTGGTCCTTTCACCGGGAAGCAGCTCAGTCCGTGTTCCTGGATCCCTTTACCAGAGTGGAAAAAGAGGCCCTGGCAAAGGCCGGGGTGGTCCTGCCTGATCCAGGCCGGCAGGCGGAGCAAAACGCCGGCCGTTGGCAGCGGCCCCTTTTGCTGGCTGAAAACACCCTCCTCCTGATCTGCCCTGAACATAGCCCGGCAGGCGAAGAACGCTCCCCCCATCCTCTGTGGGATGAGCTGGTGGGCAGAATGGCCGAGAGAAGTACTGCTTCCTGCCTGGAACAGGGCCGTATTTTGTCCCCAAGCAAGCCGGAGCAGCAGACACGAACCATACGTTCTTTGCCCCGGCCTGAGCCCCTCTGGAGGCTGGAAAATCCTGGAGTGCTTTCAAAAAGTCAGAGGGAATCGGCCAACAGCCTGTCCAGCCTGCTCTCCTGTCCATTTCAATGGGTGGTGACCTATCTCGGTGGGTTGTCCAGCGGTCTGACCGCCTCCCTGGATGAGCCTGAGGAGTTGGAAGGCTGGTTTGTGCATCAGATTGTGGCCCGGGTTCTGCAGGAGTGCCAAGAGGACACCCAAAAGCTGGCCACAGCGGTCCAGGAGGCTGGACG
>CAYZLB010000077.1:0-11863 GCA_964479235.1 uncultured Desulfohalobiaceae bacterium | reverse complement strand
GGGCAGGCTCACCCCTGGCGGGACCCCTCTGATGGCGGCGATGAGCTTGTTGACCTTGTACCACATGAGCAGCCCCCCGTCGCCGGGCTTGGCTCCCTGACCGTACTTGATCTCCACAGCGCAGGGGTCTTCCTTCATCTCCGGCAGGGCATGGATGATCTCATCCCAGCCGAAATACCCGCTGGCGATCTGGAGTATCACGTATTTCAAGAATCTGGACCGTAAGAGCCTGGGTGGACAGCCCCCCTCTCCCGTGGCCATGCGCACCGGCATGCCCAATTCCTCGTTCAAATAGGCCACACCCATCATCAAGCCTTCCCACATGTTCGGGGACAGGGCCCCAAAGGACATGGACCCGATGATCAAGGGATAAATCTCCCGTACCGGCGGCGTCCAGCCGCTTTCCTCCCAGGCCGTGATCTGTTCTTCCGGGGACAAGATACGTCCCAAGAGGGTCCGCAGCTCGAATTCGTGCCGTCCGGCATCCAGGGCCGGGTCAGTGAGCATGGAAATGCGAGTGAACTTTATCCTATCCAGAACCCCCTCCGGAACATTCCGCCGCCCGCCCCGCCGTCTTGGCTGTCCGCCGCGGTTGACATGAAACCTGAGCTTGTCCGCTTCGTCCGAACGACAGGGCAAGATGGCGTCATTGGGGCAGACCTGGGCACACATGGCGCAGCCAATGCAAGCATATGCTGGATCGGTCCGCTGCCGGATGCCATGGTACACACTGTGGGAAGTGCTCGGTGACCGGCCCAAGCTCAGATCCGCCTGCACCTTTCGCTTTCCGAATACGCCCAGCTCAATTGCCTGCACCGGACACACCGCAGTACACCTCCCGCACAGGGTACAGCGCTCCTTGCTCCAATGCACCTGCCAGGGAAGGTCCTTGATATTTAATGAACTCGGGACAAGGGATCCAGTTGCGAGCATATACGAACCTCCTGGCGCTCACGGCCGATGATGGCTGTATCCAGATGCATGGGCTGAAACGTGCGCTGCTGGTCGGCATCCGGGATGACCGCATCCAGTCCGCAGATCTCCGAAGACAAGGCATAAAATCCAGGTTTACCTCCAACCACCCCCGGGCGCAGCTTTTTCCGGTCTTGAACCATAAACAGGGACTTGTCCGGCAGGCAGCCGATGACGCAGTTGGGGCCGTCGATGATCAGCCGCCGGCAGACCTGCTTCAGCCGGCGGAGAAAATCCGCATTCGGATGCCTTTGCAGGTCCTGTTCCTGCAGGGGAGAGATAATGTGTTTGTAGGCCTCTGGTTTCAGCCCCAAGCTGTTTAGCATATAGTGCATGATGTGTGTAAAGACCTCAGAGTCCGACTCGTACCCAGTGTATCCGGCAAAGCCTCTGGAACTCAAAAACTCCTTAATGGGAATAAAGGCCGTGTTCTCCCCATTGGTCATGCTGGCCACGCCCTGAATGAAAAAAGGGTGGCAGGCGTAGAGATTGATAGCGTAGTTGGTGTTCTGCCGTCCCTGGGCCATGATGATTCTGGCCTGCAGTTCCTCATGGTCCAAATGCAGGTATTCGGCCACTTGGTAAGGATCACCGATCTCCTTGACCATGATCACATCCGGCCAAAAGCTGAACACTATCATGTCCTGGTGCTCCTCTCCCATCTGCCGCAGGCTGAGCCGAATGCTTAAGAGCCGGTATTCGATTTCAGACTGGGACAATTCTTCCCATTCCTCCGGGTAATCGTAGGCCCGGATAAGATACATATCCCGCTTGGGAACTCCGGGAGGTGGTTCTTTGGCTACCTTGAAGCTCAAACGATACTTGGTTTTGAATCCAATATTCATCATGTATTGGTCCAGACGCTTGAGCCCGTCCTGGTTGAATATCCCGGACAGAATCGGCGCGCCCTTGAAGTATTCAAAAGGCCCGCCCAGGTCCGTGAGCATGATCCCCACTCCAGAACCGTCGTGACCTTCGCGCATGGCATCCATGGCCGAGATGGCCAGCATAGGCGATTGCGGCTCCTGGCTGGTCAGGGCAAAGAGTCGGCACATATCTGCTTTCCTCCATTATATTGACCTCTGTCTCTATTCATAAGTCTCCTTTGTTGCACAAACCTTTTCCCACACCTTCCGAATCTGTCGTCTGGCCACCTGGATATCGTTCCAATCCTGAATAGATACATTCTCTTTCTTTGGCGGCCACAGACCGCTTTGTTTGAGCTGATCAAAGGCGTTCTGGCCGATCAAGGATGTACTCTGATTGGTCATCAATTGCAGCCGAAGTTCCAGTCTGCGGAGGGCATGATACCACTTCTGCAATGCCTTCACAGTGGCCTGATCAAGGCCGAGGCCAGGGCCCACTCGAGGCAAAAGATCTCTGATTTTTAAGGGGCCTTTTGTTTCTTCCCGGCCCAGGATCAATTCTCCACCCTGAACCAGAAATTCCACATCTGTCAGTCCGCCCGGCCCCAACTTAAGGTCCACACTACAAGGCGTTTCCCGGCTCCTTTCTTTTTCCATTCTCCGGCGCAACTGACATAGCCTGGACCATACCTCCCCTTGGGGCCTGGAGCCTGCACATATTTTTCCGGCCTCTTTTTCCAAGCGACTTCCCAGCCAGGTATCACCGCCAACAACCCGCATACGGAGCAGAGCTTGAATTTCCCACATATCCGCTTCATATCGGTAATAGTCAAGCCACCTGGAATCGGTGACCATAAGTGGACCATACGTGCCTGAAGGGCGAATCTGGGCATCCACGGCATATCCCGGCCCTTCCTGCAAAGGTGTACTCAACATGCGCATAAAACGCTGAATCAAACTGACCACATGAGCAGGAATCCGTTCCCTGTCTCCGTCTTTGGGGGCAAAAACAAACATCAGATCCAAGTCCGAAAGATAGCCCATTTCCCGGCTGCCAAGCTTGCCCAGAGCCAGTACCGCCACAGGACAATCCGGGCCTGGTTCCGCCTGGTCCATCACCACCTCCCAGGTCGCCTGAACTGTCCACGAGGCCAGGGAAGTCAATTCCTTTTCCACCGCAGCCAGCGGTAAGCTGCCTTGAATGTCGCAGACAGCCACGTTGAGCATCCGCTCATTCTTCAACCGCCGAATCCACTCCAGACTCTGCTCATAACCGCGCTCAAAGCGAATCCGCCGCCAGGCCTCTTGGTACCAATTCCGGTCCAGCTCCAATTCTTTATCATCGGGCAGACCTTCCAGCAGGCTGGGCTGATGCAAAAGCAGTGCGGAGACAAACTGACAGACCGCGGTGGAATACAAAAGATCATCCATCCAGGCCGGATCTTTGTTCAACAGGACTGAGAGTCCGGGCCGGACACTGGCCTTGTGCAGCAATTCCCTGAGCCGATACTTCCATCCCTGGTCAGGAAAAAGGCTGGTCTCCCTCAATCTTGCCCTCACACGCTGCACAGCTCGAAACATGCCTTGATCAAAGGGAGGACAGGAAACTATTTCCCGAACTTCAGCTTCTTCCAGATCATTTTTTTCTTCTGAAGCCTCCTCTTGGTCCCGGTCAGGTGTTGAGGACCGGAAAAGCGCACTGAAATGGGAATGCACTTCCTCCCGGATCTCCTCTAAATGTTGTGACAGCTTTGTCCCTGAAGGATAATCCAGGACCCGAGCCAGTCGATCCATGTCTGCCTCGGTCCTGGGCAGGGCATGCGTCTGCCGATTGCAGTCAAGCTGCACCCAGTGTTCAGTCCGGCGAAGCAGGATATAGGCTGAGGACAAAGCATCGGCGGCCCCTGCGCTCATCAGGCCCAAATTGCTCAGGGCTCGCAGGCAATGCAAACTGTTTGGTTCGTCCAGTTCAGGATGCCGGCCTCCATAGATAAGCTGCAAAGACTGAATGACAAATTCGACCTCCCGGATTCCCCCAATGCCCAACTTCAGATGAAAAGGTGCGCCATCATGATGCCGGCCCTGATCCAAAACTTGGTCGCGCATGCTTTTCAGCTCATCCAAGGCCTGAAAATCCAAAAAACGGCGAAAGACAAACGGCCGGATCTGTTCCAAGAAACTGTGTCCTATGCTCCGCTGTCCAGCCACCGGCCGGGCCTTGAGCAATGCCTGCCGTTCCCAGGAACGGCCATGAATTTGATAATGAACCAGAGCCCGGTCCACCGAGAGCACCATTTCTGC
This sequence comes from uncultured Desulfohalobiaceae bacterium, assembly GCA_964479235.1. Lineage (GTDB taxonomy): Bacteria > Desulfobacterota > Desulfovibrionia > Desulfovibrionales > Desulfothermaceae > Desulfovermiculus. Next base: position 7,724 of record CAYZLB010000077.1, on the reverse strand, counting down.
GTCTTTGCCTCCAGGACGCAGGCGCATATCCACGATAAAGACCCGATCCCCACCGATCATGTCCGAGAGCAGTCGGGTCAAGGCCTGAGCAAGCCGGGACAAACCGGCCTTGCCTTGCCCTGATCCGGCCCAGTCCTGCCTTGGGTTGTTCTGCAAAAAAACAAGGTCGATATCAGAGACGAAATTGAGTTCGTCCCCGCCCAGCTTGCCCAGGCCCAATACGCCGAGGTGCGCGGACCATTGCCGAATTGCTTCTCTGTCTTCGGCGGATGGTTCCATCCACAGCTCAGGCCTGGAAGCCAAGAGTTGTACCCCAACCTGCAGGCAGGTTTTGGCCAGATCGCTGATCTGGGACACAGTCTCGGGAAAATCGGCCAGACCAAAGAGATCCCGCCCGGCCAAACGGACAAAATGCCGTTGTTTAAAAGACCGAAAACACAGAACCACATCCTTCCAACACGGACAATGGATACAGGCTTCATGCAGTTCCCGGTACAGCTCAGGCAGGGGCATCCTGCGCCACAGATTCCGTTCTTCTATAAGCCAGGACAGAAGCTCTTCATTTTTGAGCAGGGTACCGATATAGCGGGACCCATTCCGTAACCGATCCAGGTCCGGTTCATGGGAGAGAAGCATTGAGGTTCCTACTGAGCATGGGTGATGATCAATCCGGTAAATCTGACAGGCAAAAAAAGGGAACTGGCCGCAAAATCACGGCCGTTCCCTTTCCTTTCTGCATCCGGTCTGCGGGCTATATATCGTAATAGAGCATGAACTCGTACGGGTGCGGCCGCAGGCGGACCGGGTCCACCTCGCTGCTGCGCTTATAGTCGATCCAGGCTTCGATTACATCTTCAGTAAACACATCTCCCTGGCACAAAAAGTCGTGATCATCTTCCAGAACGTCCAAGGCCTCATCCAGCGACCCTGGCGTTGATGGTACATTTTTGAGCTCTTCCGGGCCCAGAGAATATATGTCCTTATCCAGGGGCTCACCCGGATCTATGCGTTTTTCGATTCCATCGATGGCAGCCATGAGCATGGCGGAAAACGCCATATATCCATTGCAGGACGGATCGGGGAAACGAATCTCAATCCGCTTGGCTTTGGGGGAGGCCGAATACATGGGAATGCGCAGGGCCGCACTCCGGTTGCGGCTGGAATAGGCCAGATTTACCGGAGCTTCGTATCCCGGAACCAGACGTTTGTATGAATTTGTAGTTGGATTGGTCAACGCACACAGGGCCTTGGAGTGCTTGAGCACCCCGCCCACGGCGTGCATGGCCATCTCACTTAAGCCAGCGTACTGGTCGCCGCCAAACAGAGGTTCACCATCTTTCCAGATGGACAAATGGGTGTGCATGCCTGAGCCGTTGTCCCCAAACAAGGGTTTGGGCATAAAGGTCACTGTTTTGCTGTGTCTGTGGGCAATATTCTTGATGATGTACTTAAACCACATCAACTGATCACCCATGGCCACCAGGGGGGCAAAACGCATATCGATTTCCGCCTGTCCGGCTGTAGCCACCTCGTGGTGCTGGCATTCCACCCGGATACCAATGTCCTGCATGGCCATAACCATCTCATTGCGCATATCATTTAAAGAATCGGATGGAGGGACTGGAAAATACCCTTCCTTATGCCGCGGCTTATAGCCAAGATTGGGCCTCTCGTCCCGTCCGGTATTCCAAATGCCCTCGTCCGAATCAATGGAGTAGAAGCAGAAATTTGACGCTGAGTCGTAGCGGATATCGTCAAATATAAAGAATTCGGCTTCCGGGCCAATAAACGCTGTATCTCCGATACCGGTAAATCTCAGGTATTCCTCGGCCTTCTGGGCGATGTATCTGGGATCCCGAGAGTATTTTTCCCTGGTTACCGGATCGACGATATTCCCGATCAAGGTCAAAGTGGGTACCTGGGTGAAAGGGTCAATGATGGCAGTGTCCGGATCAGGGATGACCAGCATGTCGCTGGCGTTGATTGGCAGCCAGCCCCGGATGCTGGATCCGTCGAAACCAAAACCTTCTTCAAAGGAACTTTCATCAAACTCGCTTATGGGAATGGAAAAATGCTGCCAGATACCGGGAAAATCCAAAAAGCGGATATCCACCATTTTGGCCCCCTGCTCTGTGGCAAAACTTACTGCCTCTTTCGGGGTCATGGAATGCCTCCTTATGCGTCAGATCCATAATTTGTATATTAATCTTAGCAAAGAACATGCCATTCTCTGAAATTTTAGCACATTTGCCCCAAAAGAAAAAACATGGACATGGCTTTCTAAGCCAGAGACTTCGAAGTTCTGGATTCTCGCCTTCGGGAAATGACTGAAGTCATCATAAGCAAGTTATGTGCTCGAGACTGCCCAAAACGTGTGATACAGAAAAGCATATTTACAACATTTTTGTACCGACACAGGTTCTCTTTTGTGCCTTGAGATTTGCCATTAAGGGTAAAAACTGTGCCGCAAATGCTGAGATATCAAAAGCTTGCACAAGTGATACATTTTTGAATCAAACTGGCTCTGCAGTGAAGCTCCAGTTGTTTTTGTCCTTCCTGCCAAGCCAGGAATCCAGGCATAGCGCGGCAATATGAGGCTCTCGAAATGTGTCGGCTTTCCACCGGCTTGTCACCTGTCCCGCGTGATAAGTTATGTTACGGTATGCACAGAGATCAGGGCCAGGCAATAGTGAAACATCGGAAATCACATACTTCAACAACTCTGCAGGGAGGTCAAAATCTGTTCTTTTATTTGCTCCTGTTTTTGTGGATCTTTGACCTTGTCTCCGAAATGATCGGTAACATAAAAAACATCCACCACTTGCGCACCGGGGGTCGTAATCTTGGCCACTTGAATGGAAAGATCAAAGCAGTGCAAGGCCTTGGATATGGTGTGCAGCACCCCTTGCCGTTCCCAGGTATACACCTCGATTACGGTATAAAAGTCTGAAGCCCCTTCGCTGATGATTACCCGGTCTTTGGCACTGGCAAAACCAGCCAGTCCCAAGGGGTGGCCAGGTTTCTTTCCGGCCATATAGTCATCCAGGCCTTTCTGCCCCCCAAGTACGGATTCCAGATCCTTGTGCACCCGGTCCCAAATCTCTTCAGGATGTAGAGGATCAGGAATTTGATCCACAATGAGTACATCCACAGCCACGCCGTAAGAACGGGTATGAATGTCTGCGGAGACGATATTGACCCCATTGGCCCACAATACCCCGGTCAGATAATCAAAGAGATTGTCCAAATCCGGGGTAATCAGGGTCAACTCCCATATATCGCGAGATAAGGCTTTGGGCCTGAAAAGGACTGACTTCTCGACAAGTTCCTGTTCTAGAAAAAAATGTTTGACCACAGACTCCGGGGACTGGGTCAAGAGATAGCGCAAGGAAAGTTTCTCCACCCAGGCCATGACCTTGCCCTGAACAGGATCGGCTTGCAGCAAACTGGAAATTTTCTCCTTGACTGCCTGGAGCCGGCTGGAAACATCACCTCTTTGCCAGTCATCCTGTTCAAGAAGATGCTTGATCTTCAGTCCCAGCTCAATAAACAGGGCCCGGCGCCATACAGTGTATACCTGCGGTCCGGTTGCTTTGGAATCGGCTACCGTCAAAAGATATAAAGCTGCCAACCGCCCCATGCTGCCTATATTTAAGGCACACTCTTCAACAGGCTTTTCTTCAGCCAAATCGCGTTTCAGGGCTGTATCTGCGATCAACAAATGCTGGTCAATCAAAAAAATCAAAAAAAAGAGCTCATTCTCGACCAATCCCAGTCTTGCGCCAATTTCCACAGCCAGTCGGGCCCCCCGCTGGGCATGCCCGTGCCCCTTTCCTTTGCCGATATCGTGGAGCAAGGCACCCAAGAGAAGCAGGCGCTTTTCAGGAATGACTTGGTGGAGCCAGTCCAGGCTGAACTCACTGGGCAAAGCGTCCGGGGCCTCACCGTTCAAAATGGCATACACTTCCCTTACTGCCCGCAACAAGTGCTCATCGACTGTATACAGATGATAGGCATCGTGCTGCACCCGGTAGCGCAAAGGGGCAAATTCCGGGATAAAGGTCTCCAGAAAACCTGTTTCCAGCATGACCTTGAGCACTGGATAGGCCATCTGTGGCGAGAGGAGGATATCAAAAAATTGATTGATGACCTCTGGATCCTTACGCCATTTGTCGGTAAAGCACTCCAGATTGTTGCGCACTACCTGCCCGGTTTCATGACCAAAGTGGGCCCGAAACCGGGCCGCCTGCCAAAAGAGTTCCATGAGCAGTCTGGGATTTACACCGACCAGCTGTGGATCATAAAATCGTATCCGGTTCCCTTCAAGAATAAAAGGGCCCGGGATGACCTTTTGCCTGCGGGGGCGATTGGCGGGCGAGAATTTCATATCCAGCTTTTCGAGCACAAAATCGGTCACCCGCCTGACCCTGGCTGTGTACCGATAATAGGAACGCATAAAGCCCTCCACCGCCCGGCCGCTGTTTGGATTATCCTCAAAGCCCAATCTGGCAGCCAGTTCAGGCTGAAACTGCATGACCAGCTGTTCCTGCCGCCGAGGGGTGAGCCCGTGCAGCTGAAGCCTGACCCGCCATAAAAAGTCCTGGGCCTGTTCCAGCCATTGCTGTTCTCTTTCGTCTATATAGCCCATACGTTGTAGGTGGTCTGGGGAAGAATTGTGCTCAAAAACCATTGCGCACCATCTGAGGACATGCAGATCCCTTAAGCCTCCTAAGCCTTCCTTGATATTCGGCTCCAGGAGATAAATGCTTCGGTCAAGCTGCTCTCCCCGTTTGCCCCTGGCCTGATGAACCATTTGCAGAAAATGTCTCTTTTGCCGACGGCTGAAGCTGGCCAGCAAATCACTGTGCCATCGGTCGTAGAGTTGTTGGTCCCCATAGATAAACTGAGGTTCAAGGCAGGTGGTCAAAACTGAGAAATCAGAGGCTACCAATTGCCGCAATCCCGTCCGCGAACATACTGTATGGCCTAGCTCAAACCCTCCATCCCACATAGCCTGCACCAGTTCCTGAATCAAACCCTGAAGCATTGAAGGCAGACGTTTGGCATAGACGAATACCAGATCCACATCAGAGAGAAAGCTCACTTCTCCCCGTCCCAGACCGCCCACGGCCGACAAAAACCAGCCGGTAGATGCCGGACCCAGGGCATCAAGATGCTCTTGCATGGAAAGAACAAATTCCTGAGCATAGGCCCGGGCTCCAACAATGCCAAATACCTCTTTTTTGCAGGCTCCTGCAAACCTGTCTCTCTTATCTTGTACGTCAGCTATGAGCGGAGAGAACACGTTCCTACCTTCATTCCATCTCTCGTTTGCAACCAATATAATCAGCATTTTGCTTATGCTCTGGCTATCCCGAAAAGAGAAGAAATGCCTGTCTTTGTCCGTCGTTTCACTATTAGCCGGCCGGGCAACAACAATCCACTGTGTACCCTCCTGCACAGGAATGACTGAAGAAAACCGAATTTTCAGTCTCGTGGTAATCTGTGGTCTCAATTGCTTTAGAGTGCATTTTCGCCCCGTTCGCCGGTTCTGATCCGCACACACTCATCCACAGGGGAAATAAAGATCTTCCCGTCACCGATCTTTCCGGTCTTAGCGGAATCCTGGATGGCCCGAACAACGTCCTCTACCCTGTGATCCAAAACCACAACCTCAACCTTTATCTTGGGTATAAAATCAACAACATACTCTGCGCCTCGATATATCTCCGTATGTCCTTTTTGGCGGCCAAAACCGCGAATCTCGGTCACAGACATTCCCTTGATCCCGATCTCGGTCAAAGCATCTTTCACGTCATCCAGTTTAAACGGTTTAATGACAGCCACAATTTTTTTCATATATCCTCCCGTTGTGTATTCTGCGACACATAAACTCACGGATCAAAGAATACAAACACAATGTATACAAATCTATTGCAATCAGCATGCCCTGTTGTCAGTGCAGGTCTATCAAGCCAACATATCCAGGAACTGATCAGAGAGCGTCTTTGGAAAAAGGAGGTTAATAAGGATGGATGTATAGGACAAGGTAATGGAATGCTCATAGTGACCAGAGTCGGCAATCTGGAGGTCATCCCGGTATCATTCGTCAGCCCCCTGCCTCGTTCCCTGAAACCGGCTGGGATTTATCCCATATTTTTTTATTTTATATTGAATAATCCTCTTTGTCGTGCCCAGGATACGTGCCGCCTGGGTCTGATTCCCCCGTGAGTCTTTCAGGGCATCGGTAATCAGGTCTCTTTCAAAGTTGGAGACCAATATATCCATTTTTCCCTTTTTCCCTTCCCGTGTTTCCGATGTCTTCATTTGCAAGGTAGGTGGAAGATGATGAGCCTCGATTGTATCTGCAAAGGCCAAAAGAACTGCCCTCTCAATACAATTTTCAAGCTCCCGGACATTACCGGGCCAATGATAAGCTATCAACAGATCAATTGCAGAGGTGGATATACGTTTGACTGAACGTCCAAATTCCTTGGCGTATTTAGCCACAAAAAAATCAGCCAAAAGGAGGATATCGGAACCTCTTTCTCGCAAAGGCGGAATAAAAACCGGAAACACATTCAGGCGGTAAAAAAGGTCTGAACGAAATGTTCCGTTAGCCACCTCCCTTTCCAGATCCTTATTTGTGGCCGCCACCACTCGGACATCGACCCGGATGACCCGGGAAGACCCCAGGGGCTGAATCTCTTTTTCCTGCAAAACCCTGAGCAGTTTCGCCTGGGCCATTGGGGACAGTTCACCAATCTCATCTAAAAAAATTGTTCCCCCATGCGCTTCTTCAAAACATCCCTTGCGCCGGGCAACAGCACCGGTAAAGGCCCCCTTTTCGTGGCCAAAAAGCTCACTTTCCAGCAAGCTCTCCGGCATTGCAGCACAATTGACACGAATTAAGGCCTTTTTTTCCCGTGGGCTGTTTTCGTGCAGAGTTTGGGCTACAAGCTCTTTTCCGGTCCCGGTTTCGCCGTAAATGATCACGGTAGAATTCGTATCCGCTACCTGATCAACGAGTCGCAAAACATCCTGAACTCCCTTGGACCTTCCGATCAACTGAGTCTTTGGCCGCTTGGCCTGAGCCAAAAGTCTCTTCAGGCTCCGATTTTCCTCACTGATCGACCGAAAATGAACTGCCTTCCCAGTCAGTTCGGCAACAGCGGCCAATAAATCCACTTCTCTTTCCAGACTCTGGACTTGTCGGCTGAGCTTGTCAGCAGATAATACCCCAACCACCCGGTTCTGAAAAAATATGGGCACGCAGAGAAAAGCAAGTTCCTCCCTGTCCACTTCTTTCCTGGCTCCGGTTCGATCCAAAAAATGGGTCTCTTGACTCAGATTAGCGACTGCTATGGGCCGGCCGGTTTCGGCCACCTTTCCGGTAATACCCTCGCCAAGAAGATATGTTACATCTCCAGTTTGAACGTTCACTCCCCGAGCCACATCCAAAACAATATGTCCTGTGTTCAAATCAATGATGGATATCATGCCCCGCTCCATGCCCAGCATAGAGCTCATGATATTTAAAACCATCTGCAATTGATCCTTCAACTCATCAGGAGTGGTAAAGGCCCTGGCAATTTCATACAAGGCCTTGAGTTCTGTATATACATATTCACTGACCATATTTTGATTGTGCCTCAAAAAGATAAAAAAAGCAAAAAAAAGGCTCCCCAAATGGGGAGCCTTTTGAAAGAAAATGTCCTGGCAGC